>CAZLUL010000270.1:0-4982 GCA_964562635.1 uncultured Fibrobacteraceae bacterium
TCTGCATCTGGACCATGAAGGGGTACTACGACACCATCCCGGTGGCCTTGAACGAGGCGGCCTTGATTGATGGTTGCACGCCCCTGCAGGCATTTTTGCGGGTGACTTTGCCGTTGAGCACACCGGCGCTGGTGATCACGGCGCTGTTCAGCTTCATGACCGGCTGGAGCGAGTTCATGGTGGCGCGGGTGATGCTCGCGAGTAAAGAATTGATGACGCTGCCGCTGGGCCTCGAGTCGTTGTTCACCACCTATCAGACCGAGTGGGCCAACTATGCGGCCGGATCGTTGCTGGTCTGTTTGCCCGTGGTGGTCCTGTTTTTGGTGTTGAATCGTTTCCTGGTGTCGGGGTTGACGCTTGGGAGTGTGAAGGGCTAGGCGAATTCAAGGGGGACCGGGTTTATGAAAAATTTCGTCATGTGCGGGCTTTTGACAATGATGCTCGGCACCTTCTGGGCCCACCCGGTCCTGGCGCAAAGCCGCTTGTTTTCGACCGATCAGAGTGGATTCAGCCTCGGGGCAGGCTTCAGCTGGGCTGACCATGTCAGCAGCGTCGGGGCCGTCATCGCGGGGATTGCCAAGGCCAGGTTTGATTTTGGCATAGCCGTTTCCCGCCTCTCATTCGACAGCAGTGTGATCGGTACCGATGGCACCGGCGTGGAAATCAGGCCCTTTGTCACTTGGGGCATCGTCCGCCCCGCCAATTCCCTGAAGCTGGGGGTGGAATTGGCGGCTGGTTATGCCAAGGGTGCCTTCAGCAGTGACGGTTTCCGCACCGAGGGCTGGTTGCAGGGCCGCGATGCGTTGAATGTCGGCGCCAACTTCTATTTCCGTCTGCGCAGTTCGCCCGGCTTGCTGATTTATCCCAGCTTCAGTGTGGATTATGTCAAATTTGATCTCGACGGCGGTTTGTCTGGTGCGGAAGACGACGATGAGATGGCTTACGGCCTGGATTTGACCTTCCTGTTGGATGACAACGTTTTTATCACGCCTTCGTACCAGAGCCTGGGCGGCGAAAAATCCATGGGCCTGGCGCTTGGCTTTTTGATCCCGGGTACGTAGATTCAGGCAAACATGTTTGAAGGGGGATGACGTGACTATCCGCGCTTATTGTCGGGCCGTTTTATTGCTCGTTCTGCTCCTGAACTTGTTCTCGGGCTGCAGCTCCGATGATCCAGCCTCACCGACGAATCCCGATCGGGACGTGGAGCGAGTCGCCGTGGAAGTCGTGACCGTCGTGGGCGCTGACGAGTATATCAAACACCGGTATTTCAAACTGGAAGTGCCGAGCTCGAAGTCCGATGACGAGGAAAAACAGCGTCTGGCCAGGAGGATTGAGCTTTCTTCGATCAGGGTGTTCAAGCGGATGGGGCCCGGCCAGTTTGGCCCCGGCGATGTGGCCAATGTTGCCGCCTATATCGACAACGGAGGCCCTCTTGGTTGGGCGGATATCGATTTTTCCCAACCCCGGTTTTATGGGACCCGCTGGCGCCGGGTCACAGATTTTGAGGGGAGTCTTGATTGGGAAGGCGTCCTGAAATATATCGCCTTGAAGAAATCGCAGGAACCGGAGGATGTGCTGGCTGTTGCCTACAAGGTGGTGGATTCCAACGGCAATTTGATCGCCCAGGTCGGTGATGATCCTGCGCAAAATCTGGCTACCCAACCGGATGTCTGGCTAGACGGGCAGGATCTTTATTATCGCATGATGCTGCTGAAGGCCCCTGACAGCGAGGTGGACGAACGCACTTCTTCATTGGTTATCCGCAACATCTATTCACTGGGCGTATCCAGCATTGATGCGAACACATTTGACCTGCGCATCGAAGCCTTGAACCAGTTTCCTGACCTGGATCTGGCCGCCGAAGGCGTGTCCTGGGTGCGGCTTTTTGGCCTGGATATCGAAGACATGTCGCGCAATCCTGGGCACGATGGTCTCGTCGATATCCATAATTCGATGATTTTTGATCTGTATCGCGGTCTGCTCAAATTTCCACTCGACAATCCTCAGCCATTTGCAGCCGAACCTGAGCAATACCTGCAATATGTGACCCCTGAAGAATATCCGTGGTCGGGATCCTATCTGGAGCAGAACCTGGTCCCGGAAATTTATCAATTCGATACGCCGCCGGCGAATCTGGTCCGGTATCGGAAATTCCAGATCGTCACCACCCACATGGCATACCGCTATGTCGGGGCCGCTCCGGCTGCGGTGTCCCTGGACCGCTGGGACTGGTTCTGGGCCAGTGCCCCGGTGCCTCATCTGGACGGAAATTATCAGGCGGCGACGCTGGACTACCGCAGATTCGACTCTGCGGATCGCGTGGCCACCCTGCGCTGGTTTGCGCCGCGTGAAAGGACACTCCGCCGCTACCTGAACCCGACGCTGACCGGATCTGCGGCCGACGAAACCCAGCCCACCCTGGACTTGTATCTGCGCACCGAGAATAGCTCGTGGCACGCCGAAAGTTGGGGCGGGATTTCCACCGCGGTGGACCGTGTCGGTGCGGATCTGAACGGATACCAAAAAATCGAAGTCTGGGTCAATGACCACCAACCCGAACCGGCGTTGCGGTCGGGCAGGCTCCATGTGGACTATGGATATATCAGCGAAGACGGGTTTTGGCCCCAGTACCAGGGCGCGCCTCAGTACGGAACGGTCGAGCGCGAAGACAGGAATTCCGACGGCATTTGGATTGCTGAAGAAGACACGGGGCTGGATGATTTGGGACTGGCAGGCCCGCAAAGGTTTGACCCGGGCTACGAGATCGATGGCGACCAGCCGTACCCCATGATCAACGGCACCGCCGGCAATTTGCGTGAAGATGATGAAGACCTCAATGGCAACGGCCGCATGGACATCGAAAGCGGGTATTTCACCAATACGATCGATTTGATGCTCACCGAACCGGACATCGATGTGGTTCAGGATTACGAACACGTGGAGTCCCTGGTGGCCAACCGAATCGCCTGGCGAAAGTACAGCCTGCTATTAGGCCATAGCCTGCCGATTTCCGGCGCGGTCGAGCCAGACGGGGCCAGGATCACTCATTTGCGAATTTGGTACGAAAATGACGAGCCTGGCGCTCCCAATACGGCGCATTTGCAGATTTCCGGACTCCGTTTTGTAAAATAGCGCAAAAGTCGATTTTGGGCGCTAATCCAGTGGTTTGGCTACGAATTCCCTTGTTTAGACAACTTGATTTGTGGTATGATTTCATTTGGTAATGATTTGTCAGGGTGCCGGGGTTTGCCCAGCACGCGGTAACCGCCAGGAGAGAGGCGGGGATTGCTGTGCTGTACCTCATGAGTATGCCCACAACCAACCGAAACAGGGGATTGAGCTTAATGAAGGACTTCTCGCCCATGATTGTCCGTTTCTTGGCCCTCTTGGTGGTGGTCGTTGCTGGCTCGGCAATGGCCGGACCCACCGGTGATATCTCCTGGCATTCCGTGCTCGCGGTCGACAGTGTCGGCCAGACCGAGGCCCTGAGTCCGGCGGCCGATTTGTTGGCTGTCGAATTGGGTCACCATAGGGAAACCGGACAGGCGGTGCTGCGCTTCAGCTTCCTGGCCTTGTCCGAAGATGTGCCCGGCGGCCTGGCCCGCGCTTTTGTCGCCGCTGACCGCCCGCGCTCCATCGGGGTGCTGGTGCAGGACAGCTGGCAGGCCGGCAAACAGACTTCCCGCACGCTGGCCGATTTCACGCTGGTGACGGAGGCCAGCCGGTACACGGCGCTAGCCTCCGAAAAAACCGTCGCGGCCCGCCTGTGGAGCGACCCCGCCGATCCCGACGCCATCTACCTCGATTTGCCTGAAGACCCCACCGCAACCAGCACACCCTGGAACGTGACAGTGACGACCACCCAGCCCAATGGCGTGGGTGAGGTCATCGCCGCAAGCTATCCGGCGACTAAAATTTTCGAAGCCAACTGCGCCTTCGTGCTGCACGGTAACCAGGGAATCGGCTACACCGATGTGCTGCATGGCCGCAGTGATGACCTGGCCGGTTCGGGTTTCGACGAAGCCCTCGAAGCTCATGAAAACAACAACATCCCGGGCAACTTCCATATGAGCGGCACGCTGATGACGTCGGCCGAGTGGGCGGCGCGCAATGGCGACCCGGTGGACTTCAACGCCTGGTTGGCCACGGGCGTGACGGCGGGCTGGGCCGGCATGATCACCTCGGCCTATGGCCAGCACATGATGCCGTTTGTGAACAACGAAATGAACGATTGGTCCGTGGAGATCCAGGCCCAGATGGTCAGCAGCCGCTACGGCTACACCCCGACGGTGGCCTGGGTGCCCGAGCGCGTGTGGTTGAATCCAACGGGTTACCCCAGCAATGGCGTGAGCGACTGGATTGGCGACAACTGGCTGAACCATGGCGTCAACGGGGTCATCCTGGATGATGATGTGCATATCAGTGGCCACGACAACCACCAGATCCACACCCAGAACGGCAACGGCCTGCGCCTGATTCCGCGCGACCGCAACTTCACCGGCAACATCATCGGCGGCAACGGCCAGGCTTCGCTGGATATTTTGTCAGGCTTGGCAGGCGGCGGCTTGGGCGAGTTCCGCATCGCGGTTTTTGCCGAAGATTGGGAAGCGGTGGCCGAGATGGGCGGCTGGGCGACCATCGTGCCCCAGGCCAACGACACCTACAACTGGATGATCGGCAAGTGCGCCACCGAGAGCAGCTGGCTGCACACCTGGAAGCTGGCCGACGCCCTGGTGAACGCCAACTTCAACGGCGATACCATGGACCTGACGCCCGGCACCTACAACGAAATCGGCGGCTTTGGCGGCTACGGTGGCGGCGACAACGGCTGGTACACCCACTGGGCGGGTTTCGTGCCCGGCGTCAACGGTGGCGACGGCAACGGCAACTGCGCTGGCGGGGACGGCAACTGCAAGAACTACGGCACCCTGTGGAACGACGCCTACAACGCGTTGTTGGCCGCGCCGAACAACAATCTG
>CAZLUL010000271.1:0-4955 GCA_964562635.1 uncultured Fibrobacteraceae bacterium
CCTATTAACCACATAAGTTTACAATACTGCACAACACTCAACAACAAGAACCTAAGGGACTTTCGAGCAGTCCAGATCGCCCCGGAGTGTGGTGTCTTGTTGCCGAAAACTGGCGTTTGTTGAGTTCAAGTGCACCAGGAGTGCACCATGGAGCGCGCCCTACCGTCACCCCCCAAAGAGCAGAGTGCCGCGTATCTAAAAGTGCCTCTCTAGAAGCGTGGCAGCAGAATAACTCTGGGCTGAGCAGGCCACCTGATCGAAGAGAAGGATCAACCCGGCCAGTGCAGACCCAGTGCCCTCGCCAGGAAGGTCGCCATCTGGGCGCGGGTGACTGCGGCAGTCGGCTTGAAGGTGCCGTCCGGGAAGCCCTGGGTGATGCCGGAAGCGGCTAGAGCCTCGATCTCCTGGAACGCCCAGAAACCGGGGGCGACATCCGGGAATGTTGCAACCGCCGGCGCAGGACTGATCTGGAGGTAGGTCTTAATTCGGAAGTTCCCCAGCCGAGTATCGACTGTACCTCCCTGTATGGTACACCGTATCGCGTATGTGTTTTGCGATGTGTCAAAGGTGAGTGAAGGGTTGATCAATACATTCGAGGAGAAGTACCCCCCGACGAATGGATCGTCTGTACCGAAAGTTGAGAATTCATCACATGAGACCGCGTCATCCGAGCACTCGAAAAGGGTGCAATATACTCTTCCTCTGGGGTTCGCGTCGTAGCCCCTGAAATAGAGAGAATAGGCGATAGAGCCGTTTGGAGGATTAAAAGGCGCAATCAGGATACATGAGACCGTACAGAATTTGTACGCCCCATTCAATGTTACATCTATGACCGAGTCGTGGGTGGAGGTGATTCCATCAAAGGCGGCCGATTGTAAAGCGATGGGAATCGGATCACCTGTACCCCAGTTCGGCTGCAGCTTCTCAGGGTCCACAGTATCCACGCCTGCAACCCACCCCTCGTAGTGTTCTGGATCTTCCGCGCCCAAGTACCCTGCGAATCCGATGGCGAGTATCAGGCACCCCGTTACCAGCAGACACCGTTTCCACGTCATGACGATCTCCTTCCAATGCTCATGCGTTATGACTAATATGGGTCGCCATCCTCTGAACCGCCACCTCTGTAGCCCGTCGGTCAACATCAGACGGTCTCCACGTGATAACAAATCTCAATTCTATCGACATGGTCAGGCGCTGTCAGCGATTCCCTTGAGGCATTGAATCGCTGCAAGGGGGGCATTACGAGTCGAGCGGCTGTGGTTTGTTGAGCTCAGGCACACCAGGAGTGCACTATTTAGCGCGTTGGCCGGATGATGTGTATCCTGATGAGTTGGAAACTTCTGATTTGAAAGAAGTAAGCTGGTGGGCCGCCCGGGACTCGAACCCGGGACCACCGGATTAAAAGTCCACTGGGAATTCAATGATCACGGTGCTTTTCAGCAACCCCTTAGCCCGCCTGAGAAGGGCCGAATCGAGGGGAGTGAGGCGACTCATGCCAAAATCTCAGACCCCACGCCCGACCTCTCATATTCCGCGCTACCACAATGCAACAATGCGGAACGTGACACTCATCCGCGCAAGAATCCGGATGCAGCCGTCAAGGGCTCACGCCCCTGACGGCACATCCATGTCTTTTACTTTTCCGGAATACTGATGGTGACGCTCTTCACAACGCCGGTGAAGTCCGAATCTTCAACATCCTTGAAGACGAGGTCAGCCGACTGGGTAGCCTCGTCCAGGCCAACGTCTGCGGTTTCATCTGCCGAATACACCGCCGGCTGCGTTTTGTCGACCCTGCCTTCGGCGACTTTTTCGCCATCCACGTACAGCGTCGCCATGCCGCCCTTGCCATTACCACCGCCGTCGTAATCAAATTGCAGTTTGATCTCGGCACTGTCGCTGGTTATTGCCTTGGGCGATGCAATCGTATAACGCTCCAGGCCGAACCAATTGTAGGTATAGGCCGGCTTACCGCCGTCCATGTACAGCGCCCAGCCGCCGAACTTGCCGCCCTGCGTAAGGATGACACCGCGGTCATTACCTTTCAGTTCAACATTCGCCTCGATGGTCTTGGAACGGTTCTTCTCGTTAATGAAGGTGTTCTCGAGAATTCCGGTCATACCGTCGGCGAGCGTGAGGCTGGTCCGGTCACCCATCAGATCCGGGCGGCCAGCAATCGCGGCATTAAAGCGTTCGTACAGGCGATCGTCCAACGGATAGACGTGGTTGGCGATCGCTTCTTTCTCGAACAGGTCCTGCAGCTCCTTCAGCTTTGCCGGATTTTGAGCCGCGAGATCATTGGTCAGGCTGAAGTCTTCCGCGGTGTTATAAAGTTCCCAAACATCGTTCTGCAACGTGTTCTCCACATGATCACGCCAGGGTGCGCGGTGGACAACACGAGCCAACCAACCGTCATTATAGATAGCTCGGTTGCCGAACATCTCGAAATACTGCGTCGTATGACGGTCGGGTGCGTTGGCATCCTCTGCGGCATACAACATGCTCACGCCGGACAACGGTATCTGCGGCACGCCGTTCACGGATTTCGGCTGTGGCAATCCAGTGGCTTCGAGCACGGTAGCCGCCACATCGTTGACGTGATGGAACTGGCTACGGATTTCGCCCTGGGCCTTAATACCCTTGGGCCAGTGCATCACCATGCCGTTGCGGGTACCGCCAAAATCTGCGGCCATCTGCTTGGTCCACGTAAACGGTGCATCCGTAGCCACCGCCCAGGCCGCCGAGAAGTGCGGGAATGAATTGGGGCCACCCCAGTCGTCGGCACGTTCCAGCATGCTTGCCGTCGTTTCGGCATCAAATATGCCGTTCAGATGGATCAATTCGTTGTAGGTGCCCGAAAGGCCGCCTTCACCGCTGGACCCGTTGTCGCCCATAATGTAGATAAACAGGGTGTTATCGAGCACACCGATTTCATCGATCGCGTCTACCAGCCGGCCGACCTGACGGTCGGTATGTTCTGTGAAGCCTGCAAAGGCCTCCATCTGGAGCGCAAAGAGTTCACGTTCCTGGTCGCTGAGCGACTCCCACTCTTTGATATCCTCCGGCATGGGGGCGAGTTTGGTGTTCGCAGGGATGATGCCCAGGGCTTTCTGGCGTTCAAAGGTCGCTTCGCGATAGGCCAGCCAGCCAGCATCGAACTTACCGTCATACTTCTCGATAAATTCTTTCGGCGCGTGATGCGGCGCGTGAACTGCACCGGTCGCGTAGTAGATCATGAACGGTTTTTCCGGCGTCATGGCCTTCTGGAACTTGACCCACTCAATCGCTTCATTGGTCATGTCGGTGGTGAAGTGATAATCCGGGTCATCTTTTTTGGCCACCTTGGTGACGCCATCAAAAATAACCGGATCCCACTGGTTGGTTTCACCACCAATAAAACCATAGAACTTGTCGAAACCCGAGTTGGTCGGCCAGCGGAAATAAGGCCCGGAAACCGACACCTCCCAGGTAGGCGTTTCATGCCACTTACCGAAAGCCGCTGTGCTGTAACCGTTTTGACGTAGCGTCTCGGCAACGTACTTGGCATTGTCCGGTCGTTCACCCTGGTTGCCTGCGAAGCCGGTGGCGACTTCCATCACCGAACCCACGTTCACTTCATGATGATTGCGCCCTGAAAGCAGGGAAGCACGCGTCGGGGAACACAACGCCGTGGTGTGGAATTGATTGAAGCGCAGGCCTTTGTCGGCAAGACGGTCAAACGTAGGCGTTTCGATACCGCCGCCAAAAGTCTCTGTTGCACCGAAACCAATGTCATCGATCAGCACAATCACCACGTTCGGAGATCCCTCAGGTGCCTTGATTTCAAACCGCTCAGGCTTGGTCGCGTTCCGGGCGTCCATCTCGGTAACAACCGTGGCTGGCGGCGGCTGAATCGGCAGTACCGTTCGGTCAATTTTGTATGGGACCGCTGACGATTCTGCGGTCGTGATATTTGAGTTGCTGCAACCCATAACCACTATTACGGACATCGCGATAAGCAACAGTCTTGTTTTCACTTTCAATATCTCCCAGCATTATTCGGACTGAATCGATTATATTTTTGCTACCTTTTACTACGTTTTTGAAATAACCAAGGCGTAATAGAAGGCACGTTGCTTGGTGTCGAACGCCGGATCCTACCACACGGTGATTAGCTCAGGGTCACCAATGGTATTCGTCATTGTCTTTCTCCTCCCTCAGTTTCCTAATTCCATTGTTGCCGCGCGCCGCCGGGCGCTCGAACCTCAAATGGCGACGGTGCTATGGCATCACACGCATCGAGTGTCGTAATCGGTGGGTCCCACGGACCCTTGACGGGCAACTCGGTGCGATCGACCTGTGCCTCCTGGGCCATCCCCGGGTTGGGAAAGACCAGAGACACGATGAGAACCGCGCCTTTCCCAAGCTCCTCGTGAAGCCTACTCCGGCTGACAAACCCACCGGTCACCGGCGGCCGATGAAGCTTGGTCCGCAGAATCGGTTCCCGGTGGCTTACGTCTCTATCCGTTGAGGTGGTCAATTCCGCCAAGGGTATTCGGTTAGAAATTCTCTCACAGACTGCGGAAAAGGTTGAACGATCTGCCAGGGTCCGACTTGTGGCTTCGCTCTGAAGGGCTACGCCGTCACAAGATGCCGTGACAGGCTCCGTTCAGAACTGTGTTGGGGAAAGGTGGCTTGCCAGGGCGTAGTTCTCGACCCCAATTCGAAGATCATGGGGACGGTCCGGCTTCGCTTTCGGGTACGCCGTGACTTGGCTTGCCCGGGCGTAGTTCTCGAGCAGCTACTGGCGTCAGCGGGTATGTCCGGCTTCGCCCTTGGCTACGCCGTGATGGGGCTTCGCTGCTGCGCAGCTACGCCCTCACGAGCAGGCTTCGTTCTCGACCGGGGTCGAGAACGAAACCTGGTGGGCCGCCCGGGACTCGAACCCGGGACCACCGGATTAAAAGTCCACTGTG
>CAZLUL010000272.1:0-4831 GCA_964562635.1 uncultured Fibrobacteraceae bacterium
TACTCGTCCATGCCGCCGTGACGCGAGCTGGTGAACATGATCTTGCCGTTGGGCAAGTACAGCGGGTCAAAATCGTTGCCCCCACCGTCGGTGACCTGGCGCAAGCCCGTGCCGTCGGCGTTGATCTCGAAGATGTTGTGCTGGCTGCCGCCCTGGGGCCGCATCGAGAACAGGATCTTCTTGCCATCAAACGAAACGTTGGGATCGCTGACCGAAGCGCCAGTGAAGTTGGTGATGTTTGTCACCACACCTTCGGGCGAGATGGGCGACAGCTTGAACAGGTTGCCGTTTGCGCGGCTGCGGTTCAGAGTCTCCTCGCCGTCAGTCTTCACGAAAACGATCGCTTCGGTCGTATCTTCCTGGTTGATGATGTCATCGGGCGCGCTGTCGCGGCACCCGGCGGCCCCCATCATGATCGTCAGCAGGAGGCCGAGCGTCAGCCCGATCAACAGCCGAGATCCCCATTTATTCTTCAGTTCGTGCTTCATGCCAACTCCCTGTGGAATACCGGACAGCCGATTGGTTTCGGCATGTCCCGAGTGAGGGTCATCCCCCGAGACCGCGATAAAAAACAAGCCCGAAGGTGTACTCCGGATAGGTGTAGGCGACGGTGTCTTCCTCGCCACGGTACTGGCCGAGAATCACGGCACTGCGCAGTTCTCCACGCAGGGCCACATCGTCGCGAAGGTAAATTTCGAGTCCGCCACCAAAGGCGAGAATGTTCTTGGTCACCGGATCGGCCTGGATGGCCTTCCCGGGATAGACCGTCATCATCCCGTACCCCGTGCTGAGGTAGGGCTGGAAGCGGCCGGGAAACGGGTAGCGCACCTGGATGTTGAACGTGTGCAGCAAGGCGTGCAGCGAAGAGGCCGGATTGTGGCCCAGAGAAATTTCGTACCCCAGCCAGTGGTCCGGGTTGAAGGCCAGGCGCATGGCAAAGAGATCATCGTCGCCCAGCTTGCCCACCGCCGGGCTGAAGGCCAGGCGCCGTTGGAATTTGCGCGTACCCTCAGTCAGATGGGCCGCGCCATTGGTCATTTCGGGCACCAGGTAATAGCGCTCGTCCTGATCTTCACCGAAGGCCGGCAGGGCCAGGCCCATGGTCAGGAGAACTGCCGTGAGGAACATTTTCATCGCAACTCACCCGCTTCGATCCAGGCCAGGATCGCCTGATAGTCGGGGTCGGCGGTGGTCATGAAACCATACTGGGCGGAAGCCGCCGTGTGAGCGGCGCCACCCTCGGCCTCGGCCAGGGGCTTGGTCAGCAGGGCGCTGGTTTCGGGTGCCAAGGGGTTCAGTTGCCAGGAGGCCTGCTCAAAATCGAAGTCGACGTTCTTGTCGTCGAAGGGCGAAAGCTGAAACGAGCCGCGGATGCCGCCGCCATGGCAGGCCGCGTTGTCGCAGCCCTTGCTGGTGAACAACGGGTAGACCGTGGCGGTGAACTCAGCCTTGTCCACGACAAATTCCTGGCCCCCGACCGGCGCGGCCGGGTCGCCCGGTGAGGCGGATTCGCATCCGCACAACAGAGCCATCCCTGCGAGCAGGAATGTCGCCCAGCAACGGGTTTGGAAAAGTGCCTGAGGCCTGTTCATATGGAAGCTCTCCTTTTGAGGTCCTGTTGATTCCGATAATCTCTATCGGAGCGCTGGGGAATAACTGAAATCCAAAAACCCGTATAGATATTGGACTTTCAAAAACCAGAGGCCTTTTGCCCGATATGACCAGAGTCCAACCGGGCAGAAATCCGACGGTTTTTGTCTGATTCTGGCCAGAAACACCTCATGGTTCCCCGTCCTTACCCCCATCAAAGTGGCGGGCGCACGGGCCATAGGCGGATGCAAGGGTTGATCCGGGGATGTCGAATGGGGCAAATATCAGCGGCGGAGATCTAAAAGTAGTTGACCTTGATGGTCTCGGGCAGGCCTTCCTTGAGCACAAAATTTTCGCGCAGAATTTCTTCGACCCAGATCATCTGCAGGTTGCCGGCGGCCTGTTCGACCAGCACCACGTGCAGTTCTTCGTGGTCCCTGGCAATGGAGCGCGCGCGCCAGGTTTCCATCACCACAAAAGCCGTCGCCCAGGCATCGGCCGTCGTGGCGTCCGGGGCGATCACCGTAGCCGAGGCCATGCCATCGGCCGGCCATCCGGTGCGCGGATCCAGAATGTGCCCGTACCGCCGGCTCTCGGGCCGCCCCTCATTCATGACGTACTGGAAGTAGTTGCCCGACGTCGCCACCGCCTGGTTGTGCAGACTGATGCGGCCCAGATAGTCATGCCGTTTTTCGGGATCCATGATGCCCAGCGTCCAGCTCGTTCGGTTCGGCGGTGCGCCCAGGGCAATCATGTTGCCCGACAGGTTGATCAGGGCATCGGTCACGCCGGCTTCGTGCAGGATCTCGCCGACCCGGTCCACGCCATAACCCTTGGCCACGCCGCCCAGATCGATCCGGGTTCCCGGATGAGAGAAGCGGATCGTGCCAGCTTCGGCATCGTGCTCAAGCTGCTGCCACCCGACCGGGGCCAGGGCCGTGGCGATGGCCTCTGCGGTGGGCACCGCCGGTTCGCCGCCCAGAAAACCCCACAGCCGCACCAAAGGTTCAACGGTGATGTCAAAGGCGCCGCCACTTTTGCGACCAACCTCGCCGGCTGCGGCGAGCACCCGATTGACTTCGGGCTGCATCTGAACGGTGGTCGTTCCGGCCAGGCGGTTGATGCGGGCGGTTTCGCTGGTTTCAGTCCAGTTGGTCATCAGGGAATCGGTGTGGTGCAAGCTGAGCAGCGCGCGGTAAGCCAGGTCGGCCACCGCGGCGGAATCGGGCGTCACCAGGACCAGCGAAGCTTCCGTACCCATGGTGCGGGTCTTGAAGGTGACAGCACGGGGCTCGGCGGCACGGGACTCGACAGCACGGGCGGTGCAGACACAAAGACCCGCCAGAAGCAGGACGATTAGGCATGTGGTTTTCATCATGGGCAGATCCTATTGCCCAACCCCGGCGCGGTCAACATCCGGATTGGGGCAACCGCCGCCACACCCCGGCGATTTCCGTTCAGGACGTGTTTCGGGGACCGATATCTTTTCGGGGACCGATATCTTCTAGAGTACTTTTGACGCCCACCATTCCGGAATCCGTCTGTTGAGGAGAAGCGACATGAAACACGTTTTGCACTTGGGAGTCTTTTTGGTTGCCCTCGCTCTGGCCGTTCCCGCCGCCGCCGGCGACTGGGCCCACGACCGAGAAGGCTTTGTCATTGGCTTCAACATGGGCGGTGGCACCGCCACCGCTTCGCCCAACGAAGGCGAAGACGACAGCGGTGGTGGCGGCGCCGGCTCTTTCCGCCTGGGCTGGGCCTTCAATAACAGCTTCATGCTGGGCCTGGAATCAACCGCCTGGGTCGGCGAAACCGATGTCGACGCCGATCTGACCCTCTCGTCGTACAAACTCAACCTCACCTGGTACCCGTCGGCCAAGGGCTGGTTCGTGCGGGGTGGGTTTGGTGGCGGCAACGCCGAGTTGAAACTGAAGTTCTTCAACCCGGATGTGACCATTGAAGATTCCGGCGGCTCTTTTGGCCTCGGCGCCGGTCACGAATGGCGCCTGACCGAAAAATTCTCCCTGGGCGGTGCCGTGGATTTCAACGCCGTCGGCCTGGACTACGGAGATTTCAGCTACACGAATTTTACGGTGCAGTTCAACTGGTACCTGTAGGTTCGTCAGGCCTCGGCTTTGCACGGAAGCGCCTCTCAGGGGGCGCTTCTATCATTTGAAATCCCGGCTTCCCACCGGCGTCGGTTCGCCCGCCAACTGCGGCGCCCAGATCGACTCCACCACCAGGTGCGTCACCCCATCCTCGGCCTGGATCTTCCCCGATACCCCCATTACACTCAACGAGAGCGCCAAAATCTTGAACTGGTCCCAAACGTTCTGCCACACCACCAGGTTCACGAAACCCGTCTCATCTTCAAGGGTCAGAAACGTCACCCCCTTGGCCGTGCTCGGCCGCTGCCGGCAAATCACCAACCCCACATAATCCCCGCGGCGCCCATTGGGCACCTTGTTCACCTCAGCCGCCGTCGGCCACCCCCGCGCCCTGAAAGCCTCTCTGGCCGGCGCCAACAAATGCGCCCGCGGACTGTGCCCCCCTTCCTGCCAATCCCAATTGATAACCTCCATCTCAGTCAACTCCCGCAAAGAAGGCACCGGCGTCGGATCACCCAAAGCCAACAACAGCTGCTCCGGCCGATCCTTCTTGCTCAAGCCATGCACCGCCCACAACGCCTTACGCCGATCAGGCTCCAGACTCGCCAACGCCCCCGCTCGCGCCAGCGCAGTGAGGTCATTCTCAGGCACTCGGGCGCGACGGTAGAGATCGGCGATGCTTCGGTATGGGCTCACGCGTTGGCACTCCACAATCCGCTCTCCGGTGTCATGCCGTACGCCCTTTACGTATCGCAGGCCCATGCGGAGCGCCGCAAACTCGGAGGGGTTCACCCCGCCAGCTGCTTCGCGCTTCGCCCGGGGGGCTCGCTCGGGCCTAGGGCCCGAGGCGCTGCTGGCGGGGTGAACCCCTCCGAGTTTGCGGGGGACCGCTTCGAGCGTGCAATCCCAGGAACTGGCGGTGACATCCACTGGGAGCACGGTGATTTCGTGTCGCTTCGCATCCTCTACTATGGTGCCTGATGAGTAGAAACCCATCGGTTGGGCGTTGAGCAACGAGCAGGCGAAGATGTCCGGGTGGTGGCACTTCAGCCACGAGGTTGCATAAGCAATTAACGCGAAGCTTGCGGCCTCTTCTGCCTCACGCTTAGCAGCCTCCTTTTGTTTAATTTTTA
>CAZLUL010000273.1:0-4830 GCA_964562635.1 uncultured Fibrobacteraceae bacterium
CATCAGCGCGGTGCTGATGCTGATCCACGGTGGTCCGCGCCTGAGCATCGATTTCACCGGCGGCTCGGTGCTGCAGGTGAAGATGTCTCCGGTACCCGAGGTGCAGGACATCCGCTCGTCCCTTGAGAGCAAGGGGTATGCTGGCGTGCAGGTGACGGAATTCGGTTCGGCCGATGAGTTCCTGATCACCGTCGCAACGCCCGACAAGGCGATTGAAACCCTGGACGCGGCGCAGATCCTGCTGAATGATCTGCGCGGCGAGTTGCCGGGCACGGATATCGAACTGCGTCGTGAAGAGAGCGTTGGCCCCAAGATCGGTGGCGAATTGCGCACCGCGGCGGCCAACAGCATCGTGGCGGCCCTGGCGCTGATCGTGCTTTACATCACGTTCCGCTTTGTCTTCCGCTACGGCATCGCGGCGATCATGGCCCTGGTGCATGACGTGACGTTGACGTTGGGTATTTTCTCGCTCTTGGACTTCGAGATCAGCCTGTCGATCATCGCGGCCTTCCTGACGATTATCGGTTATTCGCTGAACGATACCATTGTGGTCTTTGACCGCATCCGGGAAAACATGAAGCTGCGCCGCAAGGAGAGCTACCGCGAGGTCATCAACCGCTCGATCAACGAGTGCCTGAGCCGGACGGTGCTCACCTCGGTGACGACCCTCATGGTGGCGCTGGTGCTGTACCTCATGGGTGGCCCGGTGATCCACGACTTCGCCTTTGCCCTGTGCTTTGGCGTGGTGGTCGGTACCTACAGTTCGGTGTTCATCGCCTCGCCGATCCTGGTGTGGTGGAGTGAGAGGCGTCTGGCGGACAAGAAGCGGACAGCTACTGATATGTAGGCTGTGCCTCCGAAATTGTGTTTTTCATCTCCCCTTGCTGATATTGCCAGTAAGGGGAGATTTTTAGTACCCGTGCACTAATTCGTGCTTTGTATTCCTCTCCAATGCCCTCGTTTCTACAACCCGGTCATAACGTTCACCATTTTAACATAGACCGAGCAGGTCGGTCGAACAAAGGACCGCAACGCCCGGTGGTTTATTTTGACTTTTCGGCGCGGCAATGTAAAATCGCATTTCGCATGCACCCTGCATCAAGGCAAGGTGGGATGCTGCACAATCAGGCCGGGTGGGATGGAGTGTTGTCCCGATTGCGGCGCACTTTTCCGGGAGCAATCATGAACATCATCGTCCTCGGCGCCGGACTCGTCGGTGGCCCCATGGCCCGCGATCTCGCCGCCGACCCCGCCTTCAACGTCACCGTCGCCGACCGCGACGAAGACGCTCTGCTGGACCTGAAAGCCCAGGCGACCGTCGAAGGCGTCATCACCGATTTGTCCAAACCCGCCAACGTGACCGACCTGGTCGGGGACTACGACCTGGTCATCGACGCGGTGCCCGGTTTCATGGGCTACCAGACTCTCGAGGCAATCATCAAGGCCGGCCGCAACGTGGTCGACATCGCGTTTTTTGCCGAAGATCCCTTTGGCCTGGACAATCTGGCCAAGGAAATGGGCGTTACCGCCATCATGGACTGTGGTGTTTTTCCCGGCATGGGCAGCGCCCTGATCGGCCGGGTGGCCCGCAAGCTCGATACGGTCGAGAACGTGCTGGTCTACGTGGGTGGGTTGCCTGAAGTGCGGCAGTGGCCCTGGGAATACAAGGCGGTCTTTTCGCCCATCGATGTGATTGAAGAGTACACCCGTCCGGCGCGGTATGTGGAAAACGGCCAGCAGGTCACGCGCCCGGCCCTGTCGGATCCCGAACTGATTGATTTTCCCGAACTGGGCACCCTTGAGGCTTTCAATACTGACGGCTTGCGCACCTTGGGGCAGACCATCGGCGCGCCGAACATGAAAGAAAAAACCCTGCGCTATCCCGGCCACATCGACAAGATGGCCGTGTTGCGCGAATGCGGGTTTTTTGGCGAAGAAGAGATTGAAGTGGGTGGCCAGGCCATCCGGCCGGTGGACCTGACGGCCAAGCTGCTGTTTCCCATGTGGAAATTGCAGGAGGGTGAGGGTGACCTGACGGTCATGCAGATTCGGGTGGAGGGCGAGAAAAATGGCCAGCGGTTGCGGTATGTTTATGACCTGCTGGATCACTACGACCACGAAAACAAGGTGTCGTCCATGGCCCGCACCACCGGCTACACCGCCACCATGGCGGCGCGACTGATCCACGAGGGGCTGTATACCCACCAGGGAATCTCACCGCCGGAATATCTGGGTGGGGAATTTGGCTGTGTGGACTATCTGCTCAAGGGCCTGGAAGCGCGCGGCATATTCTACCGGGAACGGGTGGAAGTGCTTGCCTGAGTACCTGATCCGGGTGTCCCCGGAAAACGGCACATTGCGTCCTTTTGGCCACGGTTTTGCCGTAGCCCGGAGCCGCAGACCTTCATTTGATCGCCTTTTTTGTCTTCCTGTTGGCGTTCTGGGGCTGTTTCGGGGTAGAATACCGGTCTGGCGGTGGGGGCGCACCTTGGCATGAGCTTTGCCTTGTTCGGGTGCAGCCGGCCACGGGCCGGACCCCAATTTTCAGCCTGGAGGCCACGTTTGTACCTTGGTAACGCTGTAAGAAATCAAGCACCCCGCGGCCGGCAAAGCGCCGGACGAGGGGTTGTCTGGTTGGTCTTGCTGGTGGCCATGGGATTGGGCCTGACGGGGTCGGCGACAGCCAAGCTGGTGCGCGAAAAAACGGCCGACGCCCATGCGCCCCGCGAAGTGTTCGGCCGCATCACCCGGGCCTGGGAAGCCGGCGACAAACAGGCCCTGGCTGACCTCATCCACGAAGACGGCTTACGCGTCACCAACAGCCAGGCCGGCGAACGGGTCAGCAACTACAGCCCCAGCCAGGCCTTTTATTATTTCCGCAATCTTTTTCAGGCACACCGCACACTCTTGTTCGAGTTCGAAATGATGCAGGACGCGACCGCCGGAGCGCGGGTGCATGGCATGGCGACCTGGAAGCGTCGCCGGCCCGACTCCGAAACCATTGAAGTCATCAAGCTGGTCTGTATTCTGGTACAGCAGGACGAGCAATGGAAATTGGCGGAGATCAACACGATCAGGTAGGAGGCCACCGAATGACCTGGCTGCGGGCCCGGGCCTTGCCGCTCGCGGGAATTCTCTGTCTTGGCGGACAGGGAATTCTGTTGTATGCCGCCGGGGTCGGGGCCGACGCGCCCACCTTGCCCTTGCCGGGCCTTTTCCTGATTTTCACCCTCGGACTGACTCTGTCTTTGGCCTTGTCCAACCGCTCGGGTTCCCCTTGCGCCAGCACGACCAATGTCCGGTCCCGCCTGTTCTGGCGGGCGCTTTCGTTGTTGGCGGTGGCGGCCTTGCTGGGTCTGGGCCTGGCCATGCTCCTGCTCGGTGGCAAAGCCCCGGTGCAGGCGTCCGACTATTCGGCCAATCTGGACCGCTCGGTGGCTCAGATCGCAAACCTCGAACCGGAGTTGCAAAACTGGTGGGAGCAGGCCAGTGGCGCGCTGAACCAGGAGCTGCTGCCGGTTGCCGCTGGCCCTGATCCGAATATTGGCGCCCCGGCCCGCGGGGGAGACCTGTTCCGCCGCCTGGACCAGCTGCCCGAAATGTGGCCCGTCGATACGGGCGGCCTGCCTTTTGGCGCGGTCTTGTGGCGCGCTGGTGACCGCGTTGCCTGGACCGGCGTCGTTGAGCCGCTGCCTCGCGAAGGCCTGCCCACCGAAGTGGTGGCTGATCCCGAGTGGACCCGTCGGCTGACCACCGGGCGTGAAGGTTGGATCCTGCGGCAGATGACTCGGCTGGAGTCCGGCCTGGAGCTGGAGCTGCAGGTGCAATTGACCGCGGGGGGGGCGGCCGAGATGGCGCCCGGGGTGGAGCTGGTTGTCGGACCCGTCAATGATCCGGCCCTGACCATGGACGACTCGGGCCTGTTGATCCAGCAGGTGGGCTTCGGGCCGGGAGGCAAAGGACCTTTTGCCCACTTGCTGGCCCGCCCGGAATCCGCGGCCGCCCGCCGCGGTGTGACCAAGGCGCGGCTGCTGATGGGCGCCCTGTTGGCCTGGGCGGTGGCCTTGCTGGGCTTGACGCGATTGTGCTTCGGCACCGGTGCCGGCGTATTAGCACTGTGGGCCGGGCGCGGGTTGTTGGCCGGTGGCGAAGCCTTGCGCTGGGTGGGCACGGCGTTCCCGGATCAGGAATTTCCCGCCGCCCCCGGGTCCTGGCTCAGTCTGGCCGATCCGGCCTATTTTGCCACGCCTTTTGGCCTGGGGTGGTTCGCCTCCACTGGCGACGCCATGCTGACGGCCCTGGTGATTGCGGCCACCGTCTGGTATGTGCTGCAGCGGCGGGGCCTGGTTGCCGGCTCGGTGGCCCCCTCTGATTCCCGGCCCAAGCGGCCCTTGCTGGGACCGGATTTCCTGGGCGGCCTGGGCCTGGGCATCGTCAGCGGCGGGGCCCTGCTGGCTCTTTCGTTCCTGGCCCGCCTGCTGGCTGAGAACGCCAACCCCCGCCTGATCGGCACGGGCATCAGCCTGTCTTTCCTGAGTTTCTGGGGCCTGCAGGTCGTCTTGTTGCTGCTGGCTTTTTCGCTGATGGCGCTGGTGATCTGCCTGGTGGCCGGGGTGCACTGGCCGCGCCGGGATCATCTCGGTCCCTGGTTGGGCGGCGGCGTATTGGCCGGTGTCACGGCCCTGCTGCTGGTGACCTGGGGTGGCCATGACGTGTGGTGGTCCGGTCGCCTCTTGGCTGCCGGTGTGGCCATGGGCTTGTGGTTTCTGGCGCCAGCCCTGCGGGCCCAGCCCCACTTCCTGCGCCGCTTTGCCTGGCCGATGGTGATGC
>CAZLUL010000274.1:0-4822 GCA_964562635.1 uncultured Fibrobacteraceae bacterium
TGATTGGCATTGCCTACCAGGAATCGGCCCAGAAGCTCACCTATGCCGATGCTCCGGCGGGCCTGCGTATGGCCGCCGTGATGCCATTGGCCCTGGTCCACGGCCATGTCTTCACCCTCGGGGTGCTGCTGCCCCTGGCCCTGGCGGGGGCGCTGGTGCTGGGATTGAGAGCCGGCGGGGGCCCGGTGGGTCCGCGCGCTTTGGCCTGGCTGCGTTGGGTTTTTCTGCCCTTTGTTACCGCCACCCTGGCGCTGCAGTTGTTCAAAGGCTATTTCGTGCTCCTGGCCGTGCGCCATGGACAGCCGGACCTGGCTGCCGTGGATGCTTCGTTCATGGCTGGATCACACACCCTGCGCTATGCGCTCTACGCAGTGGTTCATTCGGGAATGGGGATCAGCCTTTGCGTGTTCCTGGTCGCCCTCTGGCGTAGTCTGGGTGTGAAAGCGCGGGGATAAACGCTCAGCCTGAGCAATGGATTGAAGAACAAATGGCTGTTATCACCCATATGGATCAATGAACCACACAAACGAAAGCTCAGAATAACGAGGCACTAAAGCCCTAAAGGTCAATAATAGCATTGAAAAATAAAGTGACTTTTGGTATGATCACTGTGTCTAAGGATGGTATAATCACTGTTGTCTAAGGAAAAAGACCATTTCTTTGGCTGAGATCCCGACAAAAGATGACTGCGGAGGTAGTGGAATGAAAGCTCGATACAATTGGTTGATCACATTGACTTTGCTGGCCACAGTTGCCGTTCCCCAGCTGGCTTCTGCCGGCGCCGTGTACTGGGAAGGCAATGGTCACTATTACGAATACCTGGAGCCCCTGGTGAGCTGGGAAGAGGCCCACATCATTGCGGAAAACCGCACCGTGGGTGAAAATCCTGGTTACCTGGTCACTTTGACCAGCCAGGAAGAAAATGATTTTGTTTACGATGTTGTTCTGGGTGGCGACGCCCCGGCTCCCTACGGCGATCCCTGGATTGGCGGCTATCAGAACAGCGATCACAGTGATCCTGCTTTGAACTGGCACTGGGTCACCGAAGAAGTGTTTGATTTTGTGAACTGGGCACCGGGTGAGCCCAACGATTATCATCATCTCTATGCTGAAATGTACCTGCAGTTCAGCCCTGGCGCTGGTGGCCAGTGGAATGATCATCACAGCATCAATCCCAAGCCCATGATTGTGGAATATTCCAATGATGTGGTGGCTACTGAAGATGCGAGTTGGGGAGCGGTCAAGTCGCTTTATCGATAAGCTCAGCGGAAGCATCAAAATGTTGAATGAGAGAAGGCCCCGAGCAACGGGGCCTTCTCTTATGTGAGGACACAATGGGTGACGGTCCGCAGCAGATGCACCGCCGTGCCGCCGGTCAGTCCACCGGCCCGAGATACCGATCCAGCCACGCCACCGACTCGCGGATCAGCTCCGCCATCGGCACCGTGTGCCCGCGCTCGTAGGTCAGCCGCTTCTTGTCCGCCGCTGGGGTGCCGAGCAGATCGAACATCGGCGCCTGCGAAGTCACCGCGGGGAAGAAGAAGTCCAGTTCGCCATTGAGCATCAGCGTCGGCTGGGTCACGCGGGTGACGTAGTTGAGCTGGTCGGCCTCCGGCAGGGCGTGCTGGAAACAGAGGCCGGCCACGTACAGCACGTTGGCCCGGATGCGCGGCTCGATCGCCGGCAGAATCGCCCCCAGGGCGCCGCCCCAGCTGGTGCCGAAGTAGGCCAGGCGTTCGACGTCCAGGTCCTCCCGCGACTCCACAAAATCGATCGCGCGAGCCAGGTCCTTGCCCCACATGATCATGTGATCCTTGTAGAGCGCGGTCGGCTCGGGATAGTCGGAGGTCAGCTCGCCGCCCCGCTCGTAGGTACCCTTGTACACGGGCAGCAACAGGGCCCGGCCGCCGCGGGCCAGGAAATCCACGCGCCGGAACTCCGCGAGATTGAACGCCCGGTTGTGCAGGGCCAGGGAACCCGGGAAGATGACCACGGTCTGGTAGGGCGGCCGGGCGCGCGCCGGCAGAAATAGGTGCAGTTGTATCCGCTCGCCACCGTAGGCGGCGTCGATCTCAACAGTTTGCCAGCGGCCCGTGGAGATGTCCTCTTCAGCCACGGTCACCGCGCCGAGAGGCTTCCGGTCGTAGTGGAACTGGCTCCGGAAGAAGCCAAACACGTCGTCGGTGACCGGCTTTTCGGCCCGGAAATCGCGGAACGGGATGGCGATCGCGCGGTGCAGGTTCTCCCGGTTCGGTTCATCCTGCGCCAGGCGGATGCAGCGGAACCCGTTGGCCGCCGACCGGTCCAGGACAGGCTGGGCATAGGCGTCGACGAAGGCGTAGCCGGGATCATTCCAACCGCCGCCGAGGATGAAGCGCTCCCCCGGCCGGTCGATCGGATTGGCCACCCATTCGCGCACATTACCCGCCAGATCGTGGACGCCGAACCGGTTGACGCTGCGGGTCGTCCCCACCGGCACCGTGCCCCGGCCCGACAGGTTGGCCGGCGGCGCGATCTGCGCGCTCGAGAAGGTGAACGCCGCCCGGCTCCAGTGGAAGATCGTGGGCAGGGACTTGCCCGCCCAGGCCGCGTAGGCCGCCGCCTCGTACCAGCTGACGCCGGCCACCGGATGGTTGTCGTCCCCGGCGGGATACTCGCCAATCATCCAGCCGGCGGGGCCCGGCTGGCCGACGGCATCGACCAGCTGCGCCATCGCCTCGTCACGCGACAGCTCGCCGTCCAGAGCGAGGAACGGCTCGCGCCAGAACTCCTCGCGGGCGTAACCGTCGTCGTCCACGAAGCGCTTGAAGTCGCGATTGGTCACCGGATGGCGATCCATCAGGAACGCTGCCAGCGGTTCGGTCTCCAGGTGGTCGAGGCCCGGCATGTAGAGGGGGAACCCGCCGGCGGGCACTTCCTCCATCTCGGCGGGCAGGTCGGTCGGCGCCTGCAGGTCGTAGTGCCAGACGCCCGCGTCCTGGTCCGAGGCGTTCGTCATATTCGCGCCCAGATTCCAGACCAGATCGCGAACGGTCCGGTGGTCCGGCAACTCGAGGCGCAGCCGCGTCACGCCCCGCGGAAACGGGATGTCCGCCAGCGGCGTGCTCCCCAGCGCGATTTCCTGGCCGTCGGGGTCGCCATAGTACGCGGCGTAGGCCCGGGCCCCTGGCGGGTCGGACGTGATCGAAACCGCGTTGGCGAACTCCGGCCGCAGCCGCGCAACCATCGGGTCGTCCGGGGCCAGCTTGTCGATCTCCGCCGCCAGTTCAAAGGCCGTCCAGGAGTCGCGGCCCTCCTCCATGAACAGGATCCGGTCGCAGAGGCGGGCCAACTCGGGCAGGCCCTCGTCGCGCGGCCAGCGCTGCAGCGCCGCCAGTTCGTCCGCGATGTCCTCCACGCCGGCATAGCGGTCTTCCGGGTTCTTCTCGAGGCAGCGGGTGACGATGCGGTCCAGACCGCAGGGCACGACCCCGTTCAACTGCGACACCGGCGCGGGCCGCTCACGCAGCAGCGAGCCCAGCCTCGTCGCGAGGTCGTCGCCCGGAAACGGGCGGCAGCCGGTGGCCATCTCGTGCAGCACGCAGCCGAGGGCGAAGATGTCCGAGCGCTCGTCCGCCTCGCGCCCCTCCAGCTGCTCCGGAGCCATGTAAGCAAAGGTGCCGATCAGGGCCCCCGCGGTGGTCAGGGGTGCAGCGACCGTGGTCGAGTCGCCGGGCACCGAGGTTTCCGGACGCGCCAGCGTCGGTCGTGCCAGCCCGAAGTCGAGCAGCTTGATCCCCGCCGCCGTCAGCATCAGGTTGCCGGGTTTCAGGTCGCGGTGCACGAGGCCGGCGCTGTGGGCCGCGGCCAGGGCGGCGATGATCTGGCCCGCCTGCACCATCAGGTCGCCAACGGGCAACGCCCCCCGGGCCAGGCGGTCGGCCAGGGTCTCGCCCGCGAGCAGTTCCATCACCAGGTAGTCGGCGCCGTCTGCCTCACCGATGTCGTAGAGCGTGCAGATGTGCGGATGATTGAGTTGCGACAGCGTGCGCGCCTCGCGGCTGAAGCGGGCGCTCAGTTCGGGCGAGTCCCGCAGCCCCTGCGGCAGCACCTTGATGGCCACCTCGCGGTCGAGGCGCTCGTCCTTCGCCCGGTAGACCTCGCCCATGCCACCGGCACCGATCTGCGCGGAAATGGTGTAGTGGCCGAGGCGTGTTCCGGGCTGCATGGGCTCTCCAGGCGAGGGGCGGGTCGGTATCGGTGGATTGGAGAATGAATACCACAGGTGTCGGCAATAAGCCAGTGTGGCCGCCGTCTGCCCAAACCTTTAGGTTGTCAGACTATCTAGATAGCGTTACTATATAAAACATGAATACTGAAAGACACACCCAATGGTTGCGAGGAGTTCTCGACCTTTGTGTCCTTGCTGCCTTAAAAGACGGCGAGCGATACGGCTACGAACTGGCCCAGCAGTTGCTGGAATCTGGTCTTGGCCAAATCAAAGGAGGAACCCTGTACCCTTTGCTGGCCCGGTTGGAAAAGGCTGGCCATGTTTCCACCGAATGGCGGCAGGGAAATCAGGGTCCGGGCAGGAAATACTATTTTCTGACCAGCAGTGGAAAAATCCATCTTCAGCAACAGTCTGAAAACTGGCTGGAATTTTCCCTCAATATTGGCAAATTGCTGCCTCCGGAAAGAAGAGGAAAATGAATACGGAAAACTACCTGAGCGAGCTTTTCTCGCAACTGCATTGTCGTGGACTGGACGAATCACGCATCGCTGACATCATTTCCGAAGTCGAAAGCCACCTGGAGGAAAGTGCAGAAAACCCGGAAGAGGCTTT
>CAZLUL010000275.1:0-4753 GCA_964562635.1 uncultured Fibrobacteraceae bacterium
GGATCGGCACCAATGGGTGGCGAGCAGGGGTGGGGTGAAATTCATCAATGACACCAAGGCGACCAACGTTCATGCTGTGTGTGCTGGGCTGTCCGGGTATGCGGGACAGGTGGTGCTCATCGTTGGTGGCAGCGGCAAGGGCGAAGATTACACGCCGTTGCGCGAGGTCATGTCGGCGGTCAGGAATGTGGTGCTCATCGGGGCCGAAGGACCGGCCATTGGGCAAGCGTTGTTGGGCACCGCGCCGACCACGACAGCCACGAGCATGGATGAAGCGGTGGCTTTGGCGGTTGCGATGGCCGAGCCCGACGCGGCCGTTTTGCTGAGCCCAGCTTGCGCCAGTTTTGACATGTTCGCCAACTATGGCGAGCGGGGGCGGGCCTTCACGGCGGCGGCTCTCAAGGTGGGCGCCCAAGCGGTGCCCGATCAGGGCCCGAAGTGAAATTTTGACGATTTGAATGGACCAGGGAGGGTCGTTCATGAACCGAAGATTGCGCGGAGTTGCAGCCAGTATCGAACACGCTGATCGGGGCCTGCTGGGGGCCGTCGGCGTTTTGCTTTTTATCGGCAGCATTATTGTTTTTGGCGCCGGCAGCTACACCCAACAGGCTTTCCGCTCACCGCTGGGCGAATACTACATCATTCTCAAACATCTGTTCATGATTGGCGTGGGGCTGGTGGCCATGATGGGCCTGATGCACTTCGACTACCGCCGTTATCGCACACCCTGGCTGCGCAACGGGGCGCTGATCGCCACTTACGCCCTGGTGGCGATGACCCTGCTGACTGCGCGCACCGACGCCAGCGGCGACACGGTGATCAACCGCTGGGTGACCATCGCCGGTTTCACTTTCCAGCCGGTGGAAATGGCCAAGCTGGCCATGACGATTTTTCTGGCCGAACGATTGACCTGCCTGCGTCGGGGCCAGAAGATGCCGCCGCGTCAGTTGCTGTTGGCGCTGGTCCTGGGGCCGTTGCCGCTGTTGGTGCTGCTGGTGCTGCAGCCGAACTTTGGCAACGCCATGGTCACCATTGGCGTGACCCTGGTGATTCTATTTGCCGCCGGCATCAGCGACCGCTGGTTTTTGCGGGCGGCCATTGCCCTGCCGGTAGCCTGTGTGCTGGGCTACAATTTTTCGGAGAAGGTGCGCCTGCGGGTTTCCACATTGATCGATGGGTTGCAGGGTGGCTCATACGGATATCAAGTGGACCAGTCCCTGACCGGCATGGGCGCCGGCGGCCTGACCGGCCTGGGCCCGGGCCAAAGCCACAACAAATTCAGTTTCCTGCCCGAGTCCCACACCGATTTTGCCTTCTCCGTGCTGGGCGAAGAGCTGGGCCTGATCGGCACGCTGCTGGTGATTTCGATGCTGGTCCTTTTTGCCTGGCGCGGCTATGGCATCGCCGCGCGGGCCAGTGAGCCTTTTGGCCGCGCGCTGGCCGCGGGCCTGACCACGGCCATCGCCATTTATGGCGTGGCCAACATCGCCATGGTGACGGGCATTTTTCCAGTGGTGGGCGTGCCCCTGCCGTTTGTCAGCTACGGCGGCACGGCCATGGTCGCAGCCCTCGCCTCAGTCGGTATCCTGCTGAATATTGAGCAGGGCGGACGCTCGTACAATCAGTGGAAGCGCCGTTGGGACCGAGGCGGCCTGGCATGAGCAAATTGCGGGTCCTGATCACCGGCGGCGGCACCGGCGGACACGTCTATCCCGGACTGGCGGTGGCTGAAGCCTTGCAGGCTCTGGCGCCGGAAGTCGAAGTGCGCTTTGCCGGCACCCAAAGGGGCATCGAATCGGTGCTCGTGCCGCGGGCTGGCTACCGCCTGCACACTATTCCGGCCTCGGGTTTGCGTGGGTTGGGCCACAAGGCGCGGTTTCTTTTTGTGGCGAATTTCCTGGGTGGGCTGTTGAAAAGCCTGGCGTTGATGATCTCCTGGCGGCCGGCAGTCGTGCTGGGCACGGGGGGATTTGTCAGCGCCCCGGTCATGTCGGCGGCCCGGATGGCGGGCGTGCCCTGCACCCTGCAGGAACAGAATGCGATTCCCGGATCAACCAATCGGTTGGTCGGCCGCTGGGCCCGGCGCATCTATCTGGGCTTTGGCGCTGCGGCTGAATATTTTAAAGCGGGCATTTGCCGCCCAACCGGCAACCCAGTGCGGCAGGCCTTTGTCGAAGCGACCGGTGCTGCCGGCAATATCGGGCCCGAGTTGGCCGGCTTCGGCCTGGCCGGTCGGCGGGTTCTGATTTTTGGTGGCAGCGGCGGCGCGCGCACTTTGAACAACGCGGTGCGCGAAGCGGCGGCCAGCCTGCAGGCCATGGAACAGACGACCTTTCTGGTTCAGACCGGCAAGGCCGATTTCGCCGCCGTGGATACCGAGGTGGCGGCGGATCATATTCGCGTGACTACCTACATCGATGACATGGCCGCAGCGCTCCTGTGGGCCGACCTGGTGGTGTGCCGGGCCGGGGCCATGACCTTGGCGGAATTGCAGGTCGTTGGCCGAACGGCGGTGCTGGTGCCTTACCCACATGCGACGGACAATCACCAGTTCCACAACGCCAGTGATTTGGAAAAAGCGGGCGCGGCCCTTGTTTTGAGCGACGAGAATTGCGATGGTACCGCCCTCGTGTCCCGGCTGAATGAACTGCTGGACGCACCCGAGCGTCTGCAGGCCATGGCCGAGGCGGCCCGCAACATGGGCCGACCGGCGGCGGCCAAAAGCATCGCCCTGGACCTGCTGGAATTGGCCGGACATCCGGCAGGATTGCGTTGGTCGGAACCCAACGAATCCCCTTGAGCTGACGACTGCACGCTTCGGAAGGAAACCCGACTTGTTCCGCAATACGCGACACATCCATTTGGTGGCCATCGGTGGCATCGGCATGAGCGGCATTGCCGAGGTGCTGTTGAACCTGGGCTTCACCGTCAGCGGCAGTGACCTGCACAGCTCGGCGGTGACCGAGCGGCTGGAATCCCTGGGGGCCACATTTTACAACGGCCACGCGCCGGGCAACATCCAGGGTGCCGATGTGGTGGTGCGCTCGTCGGCGGTGACCGAGGCCAACAGCGAAGTGACGGCCGCGCGGGCTTTGGGCGTGCCGGTGATCCGGCGGGCCGAGATGCTGGCCGAACTGATGCGCCTGAAATACGGCATCACCGTGGCCGGCAGCCACGGCAAGACCACGACCACCAGCCTGGTGGCGGCCGTACTGGAAAAAGGCGGGCTTGATCCGACGGTTATTGTCGGTGGCCGCATCAAGGCCATGGGCACCAACGCGGTGCTGGGCGGGGGCGACTACCTGGTGGCCGAGGCGGACGAATCCGACGGCACATTCCTGCACCTGACGCCCACGATCGCCGTGGTGACGAACATCGACTACGAGCACATCGATTTTTATCCGGACATGGACGCTTTGCGGGCTGCTTTCAAGAAATTTGTGCTGCGGGTGCCTTTCTACGGGGCCTGTGTCTTGTGCATGGACGATCCGGAAGTGCGGGCCCTGTTGCCGCACCTGGACCGCAAGACGATCACCTACGGTTTGAGCGCCGAAGCCGAGGTGCGGGCCGACCCGGCTTCGATTGTGACGGGCGATTTTGGGCAGGAGTCCATGATCTGGCATGGCGACCAGCAATTGGGGCCGATCCGCATGATCCTGAGGGGGCGGCACAACCTGCTCAACGCCCTGGCCGCCGTGGCGGTGGCGCTGGAGTTGGGTGTGCCCTTCGCGGACATCGCCGCCGGCCTGGCTGCCACCGAAGGCGTCGGCCGCCGTTGCGAAGAACATGGCGAGCATGATGGGGTGGTGGTGGTCGACGACTACGGGCATCATCCGACCGAGGTGTCGGCGATCATGGAAGTGGCCCGCGGCTTTGGTCGCCCGGTCAAGGTGCTGTTTCAGCCTCACCGCTATTCGCGCACGCTACAATTTGCCGCCGAGTTCGCCGACGCCCTGGCCTCCGCCGACGCGGTGGGTCTGTTGCCAGTGTATGCCGCCAGCGAATCCCAGCCCGACGGTGTGGACAGTGGACTGATTGCGGGTCATCTGCAGGACAAGGGACTGGAAAAAATAACCCTCTTGGGTGGCCACGATGAGATCAAATCCTGGTTGGATGACCAAGCGCCCAGTGGCAGTCTGGTGCTGACCCTCGGTGCCGGCGATATCGGTCGGCAAGTGGCGGACATATGCGACCACCTCGACCAGAGGCGGGGTCGCTGATGTTGGGTGGGATCATCCAGGCCGCCGGGCGGTCAAGCCAGGGCGCGGGGTTTGCCGTGCGCCGGGGGCCGCAGCGCTCACGCCGGGCTGTGCTCGTGCGCGCGGGTTCGGGCATGTTGGTCCTGCTGGCTCTGGCGGCGGCGGTGTGGTGGGTGCTGACATCGCCGGTATTTGCCGTGACCCGGATCGAATCGGGCGCCTACCGCTTCACCAGCGAAGCCGAACTCGAAGGCGCCTTCCACGAATTTCTGGGCCGCAACATCTGGACCCTCAGCACCGATGAGGTCGCTGAGCGCATCAACGAATTGCCCTGGATACGCGACCTGCGTGTACTGCGCCGCCTGCCCAACAGCATCGAGGTCGATTTTCGCGAGTGGACCCCCGTGTTGATGCTCGAAACCGTGCCGGTCGACGGTCGCCTGCGGGACCGCCTGGTGGTGACCGAAGATGGGCGCCTGCTCGACTTCCCGGCCGAGCTGATTTTGCCCGGCCTGCCGGTGCTGGTCGGAGTGCTGCCCGTCCGCGAGGGTGAG
>CAZLUL010000276.1:0-4750 GCA_964562635.1 uncultured Fibrobacteraceae bacterium
GCGGAGGTGTTTCTGACGGAGCAGGGAGTCCAGAACTGGGTCATTCGATGAGCGCGCGCCGATTTTCCTTGCAGGATTTCCTACTATAATGATATGGTATTTTCATAAATGATTTTAATTCTCAATTGAATCATGAGGTGTGATAGGTGCCCTCGGTTATCCAAAAGATGGTCCGCTTCTGGATCATGTTGTGGTCCCCTGAAAATTTGGATACCACAAGCTTGGAGCCGACCCAGCCCGATCCCTCATTGATGGGCGGCCTATTTTCTTCCGAGGACCTGCCCGAATCTCCACCGGAACCCGAAGATTCACCAACTGGTCCATCCTCTTCTTTCTTGGGCTGGCTCTTCAGCCGGGAAAACTTGCCCCAGGCCGATGGCCCCCCGCTTGATTCCGAAAACCAATCCAAACTGGAGTCATGACATGGAACACACCAAACATCTTTGGCGCGCCGGCATCTTGTTGCTGCTGCTCATGGTGGGCGGATTCGTGGTGCGCCACCTCCTGGTACCGGAATCGTTCGGGGAGATGGGGTATTACCGGTACGGCGCACTCTTCGAGTTGATGGACCGGGAGCCCCGCCACGGTTCTCCGGGCGCGTGCGGTGACTGCCACGACGATATCGCGACAGCCAAAGCGGCTGGCGCCCACTCGGTCGTCCAGTGTGAGGTTTGCCATGGCACCCTGAGCACCCATGTCAAAGATGATGAGAAGATCGGGGATATGTTCATCGACCGATCCTACCGGCTGTGTGCGCGGTGCCACGAGGAATTGAAGGCCCGCCCGGCAGGCATGGCGCAGATCAATCTGGCTGAACATCTGGAACTCGAGCTTGAGCAGGCGATCCCGCCCGAAGCATGTATGGAGTGCCACGACAGAGACGCGATCCACAGCCCCTGACCCAGTATAAGGAACGGTAACCGACCATGAGCGAACGAAAAGAATCAAGAGACCTGGATCGCCGCGACTTCCTGAAGCTGGCGGCCAAAGGCGCCGGCGGTATGGCGCTGGTCATGTTCGGCGGGGGTCTATCCCTGGTCTCGGCCAACGCCGTCAGCTCGAGCGGTTCCGATCGCCGCGGGCCGTTCCAGTACGACCCCTCGAAACATAGGTACGTCTATCTGGTTGATGTGAGCAAGTGCATTGGCTGCGGTTCATGTGTGCGCGCTTGCAAGCAGGAGAACGATGTGCCCAAGCACTTCTACCGCACCTGGGTTGAACGATACCATGTGTCGCGCACTGGTGAGGTTTTCGTCGATTCGCCCGACGGTGGGCACGATGGTTTCGATCCACAGACCTTGGGTGCGGACCTGACCAAATCATTCTTTGTGCCCAAGCTGTGCAACCACTGCAAGAACACGCCCTGCGTGCAACTCTGCCCCGTAGGCGCCTCTTTTGTCAGCCCCGACGGGCTGGTCCTCGTGGATGAGGAACGCTGCATCGGGTGCAGTTACTGTGTGCAGGCCTGTCCCTACGGTTCGCGTTTCATCCACCCCGAAACCCACATGGCCAGCAAGTGCACGCTGTGTTACCACCGCCTGGTGCGCGGCGAGACCACGGCCTGTGTGCAGAACTGCCCGACCGGTGCACGTATGCTGGGCGACGCCAAACGGCTGGGGGACAAGGTGAGCGATATCATCGCCACCTCACAGGTCCACCTCCTTAAGCCCGAACTCCACACCGAGCCGCAATGCTACTACCTCGGTCTGACCCAGGAGGTACGCTGATGCACGCGGAAACCATGAATTTCCTGTTCCCCAACGACGTGCACGTCATGTGGAGCCTGATGATCGTGCTGTATCCGTACATCACGGGTCTTGTCGCGGGAGCCTTCATCGTTTCGTCGCTGTATCACGTCTTCAACCGCCAGGAGTTGAAGCCCGTCTCGCGGTTGGCCATGGTGGCGTCATTGGCGTTTCTGCTGGTGGCCACATTGCCGCTGCTGGCCCACCTCGGGCATCCCGAGCGAGCCATGAACATCATCGTCACGCCCCACTTCACCTCGGCCATGTCGGCCTTTGGCTTGATCTACGCCCTCTACCTTATCCTGGTTCTGGTGGAGATATGGCTGATCTTTCGCAAGGAGATCATTTTACTGGCCCAACGCAGCCGTGGGGTGAAACGGGGGATCCTCCAGGTGATCGCGCTTGGAGTGTACGACATCTCGGACAAGGCGCGGGAAGTGGACCACAAGGCCATCGTGGTGCTGGCCGCGCTCGGTATTCCCGCCGCCAGTATCCTGCACGGCTACGTGGGGTTCATGTTCGGTTCGGTCAAGGCCAATGCCTTCTGGTCGACGCCCCTCATGCCCATCATCTTCCTGTTCTCGGCCGTGACTTCTGGCATTGCCATGATCGTCATTCTCTACCAGACGCTCTCCATTGTCAGCAGCCGCAGGATCGACGGCGCCTGCGTGCAGTCGCTGGCCCAATGGCTGTGGCTCTTCGCGACCCTGACGGTGACGCTTGAAGTGCTGGAAATAGTGACCCTGGCCTACGAAAACGGTGAGGAGTGGCTGGTCGTCGGTCCGCTGATCAGCAGCAAGATCGCCTTCAGCTTCATCGGCGTGCAGATGATCTTCGGTTCCCTGATCCCCTTTATCCTGCTGGGCATCGTGGTGCTCATGCGCCGGTACCTGACAGCGACCCTGCGCAACGTGATCACTTACATCGCGGCCTTCATCCTGCTGATTCAGGTATTTGCCATGCGCTGGAACGTGGTCATCGGCGGCCAGATCTTTTCGAAGAGCGGTATCGGATTCCGCGAGAACTACGTGCCCGAACTGGGGGGGCGTGAGGGAGTGGGCCTGGCGCTGCTCATCATGGTCATCCCCTTTGTGATTATGGCGATCTTCAATCATTTCTTGCCTCTGTCCAGTTCGGATGACGGTGCGGTGGCGGGGGAAAAACCGTGAACATGAACGATCTCACTGGACTCAAGATCGAAGTGGATCGATTGGGGCAACAGGTTAGATCGCTGGAAGCCAGGGTTGCAGAACTGGAAGGGGCAGCGTCTTTGTCGGCAGAGGCGACCCACCAGACGGAGGAGTTACCGGTTCAGGAACTGGATTTAGCCGATGAAAACCTGCGGCCGGCTGCTACGCGCGCGGCCTTCCTGCTGGGCCGTTCGATCCTTATTGTGGCGGGGGCATTTCTGCTGCGGGCGCTGACCGACAGCGGCACCCTGCCGCCGGCGATCGGTTTCGGACTCGGCGTGGCCTATGCCCTGGCGATGATCCTGGTGGCCGACAGGGCAGGCGCGCGCGAAGACAAGGCTGGAGCCGTTGCCTTTGGTTTGACCGCGGTTCTCGTGGTCTATCCTTTCCTGATCGAGACAATGGGAATGCTGAAGATCGTTTCACCGGTCGTGGGAGGGCTGGCCCTGGCCGTATTGACCAGTGCGGGGTTGCTGGTTTCGGCCCGTCGCTATTTGCGCGTGCTGGCCTGGGCCTTCACCTTGGCGGCCCTGGCGGCCATCCTGACTCTGAATTTCGCGCTGGAGGCTCCCCTGTTCTTTGCCGGTTTACTTCTGGCGCTGGGCCTTGGAACCCTGTTTTTGGCCTACACCCGAGGTTGGCGCATCAAACGCTGGTTCCCCGCCCTGGCGGCCGATTTAGTCATTCTGCGCCTGGTGTTGATCGTCGCTGACTCGGGCGATTCCGCTCCGGGAAAGGTGATCCCGTCGACCGCAGGGGTCATGATCCTGGCTCTTTCGCTGCTGATTTTCTACTTGGGCATCTTCACCTTCCGCGCGATTGTCCAAAATAAAGGCGTTCGTACCTTCTACGTGGTTCAGTCGATGGCCGTTCTGCTGATCGGTTATGGCGGCGCGGTGCGGCTGGCCCAGTCCGGTGCGGGGGGTGCCCCTATGCTGGGTTGGTTGGCGCTGGCCGCTGCGTCAGCCTACTACACGGTGGCGTTCACCTTTGTACGCCAACGGCATGGGCGCGGGCGTGGATTTTTCTACTTCGCGTCGCTGGCTTTGGTATTCCTGATACTGGGCAGCCGGGTCGTGGCCGCAGGACCCTGGCTGACCTGGAGCTGGATTGGTCTGGGGGTGGCAGCTGCGGTATTTGGCGGACGGTTTGATCGAGTGACCCTTCGAGCTCACAGCGCCGTCTACCTTGCGCTGGCCGCCTGGTATACCGGGTTGATCGGCGCGGCGCGGGACGCCTTCCTGGGTGGGTCCGACACCACCTGGAGTGGACTGGACGCCGCGGGTGTGGCTTCGTTGCTGGTGACGATGGTTTGTTATGGGATTCTGGTGTGGACCCAGCGGGGTCGTGAAGTCTCGAAAGCACGGCGCGTGCCACGTTTCTGCATTGCGGTGCTGGCTTTGTCGGGTTTGGGCTGGGCGGCGGTCTGGTTGCTTGTACAAGGTCTGGGCGATGCTCCTCCTGATGCCTCTCCTGCCATCGTGGCGGTGATTCGCACCGGCGTTTTAGCGGCGACGGCGGTGGCGCTGGCTGTTGTGGGGCGTCGTTCCGGGTGGGTCGAGTTGGCCTGGCCGGTCTTTCCCTTGCTGGCCATGGGCTGCGTGAAACTTCTCTTGGAAGACCTTCCGCGGGGTTCACCCCTCACGCTGACCGTAGGGTTCGCCCTTTTCGGAACGGCCCTGATCCTGGCGCCGCGGATGCAGCTGGCCGGGCGCAAGACCACTCCGGCGGTTTGATCCTTTCGAGCGAAGCACTACAGCCGGCCAGATCTTGTCAAAAGGCACTTCCGCCCTCCGCTGGGCTCCCCCCCCCCCC
>CAZLUL010000277.1:0-4740 GCA_964562635.1 uncultured Fibrobacteraceae bacterium
GGCCTGCATGGCGTTTTTCCCGCCGAGACCGAACCCGCCCACGTGGCGGATGTTGCAGCGGCCCTGGCCAAGATCCGGGATTGCTCCGTTGGCCACATCGCCAATGTGACCACCGCCAATGCTGAGGCCCTGTTCAATCTGCCCCCTGCCGAAGGAGCCGAATCTCCATGAAGCGCGCCCTGATTCCCGTTGTGCTGGTGATGCTGCTGTCGACCATGGCCCAGGCTGAACCTGCGGCAGAAGAAGCCGCCATCATCAAGGTCCTGCGCCAGTCTGAAGCTGGCTGGAACGCCGGGGACATCCCGGCCTACATGAATTCCTACTGGCGTTCCGCAGACCTGCGCTTTGCCAGCGGCGGCACCGTCAGCTATGGCTGGCAGCCCGTGCTGGACCGCTATCTCAAACGCTACCCGGACCAAAAAACCATGGGCCATTTGGTCTTCGCCGACCTCGACGTCAGGCTCACCGGTCCCGACCACGCCCTGGTTTTTGGTAGCTGGCGACTGGTCCGTGCCAACGATGAACCACACGGCCTTTTTACTCTGGTATTTCAGCACTTTGACGCCGGCTGGCACATCATTCACGACCATACTTCAAGTGCTGTCGAATAAAGGGTGTGGTTCCGGGTAGATGACTGTACCTTTTGGAGATAATCCTTAGTCATGATGGCCTGATCCACTTTTGGAGGAATGACCAAGATGAGCGACAACAATTCATTTGACGAACCGCAGGGGCCCCAGATCCCCGAAATCAAGCTGCCGAAGCTTGACGGCGGCAAGATCAAGCTGATTGCCGGCGCGTTTCTGGTGTTGGTGCTGGCGCTGACCAGTTTTTACACCATCGAGCCCGAAGAAATCGGCATGGTCCTGCAATTTGGGAAATACGTGCGCAGCACCGACCCCGGCCTGCACTTCAAGATTCCCTTTGGCGTCGAACAGGTGCGCAAAGTGCCCATCCAGCGCCAGTTGAAAGAGGAGTTTGGCTTCCGCACCGTGCGCGCAGGGGTCAATAGCCAGTATTCGACCAAGCCCTACGCCGAAGAGGCCAACATGCTGACCGGCGACCTGAACGCCGCCATGGTCGAATGGGTGGTCCAGTACCGCATCGTCGATCCCTACAAATTCCTCTTCCAGGTGCGCAACGTGGAAAAAACCTTCCGCGACATGAGCGAAGCGGTCATGCGCCGCATCGTCGGTGACCGCACCGTCAACGAAGTGCTGACCATCGGTCGTGCCGAAGTGGCGCTGCAGGTGCAGGTTGAATTGCAGGAGCTGTGCAACCAGTACGACACCGGCATCAGTGTCGACCAGGTCGTGCTGCAGGATGTGAACCCGCCGGACCCGGTCAAGCCGTCGTTCAATGCGGTGAACGAGGCCCAGCAGGAAAAAGAAAAGCTCATTAACCAGGCCCAGTCCGAATACAACCGAGAGATTCCCAAGGCCAGTGGTGAAGCCGAGCAGACCATCAACGAGGCCGAGGGTTATGCCCTGGACCGCGTGAACCGTGCCCAGGGCGACGCCTCGCTCTTCACGTCCATCTATGCGGCCTATCGCCTGGCGCCCGAGGTCACGCGCAATCGCATGTATCTGGAGACGATGACCGAAGTGCTGCCCCAAGTGAAGAGCAAGATTATTGTCGACGACGAATTGCGGGGCCTGTTGCCTCTGTTGAACCTGAACCCCAACCAGGCCACCGGCCAGGGAGGTAAGTAGCATGAACAGGCTGATCATCCCCTTGGTTGTTCTCGTGGTTCTATTGCTGATGACTTCGGTCTATGTGGTCAAAGAGCCAGAGCAGGTCATCGTGACCCAGTTCGGTAAGCCCGTGGCCGATCCCGTGCTCACGCCGGGTCTGAAATTCAAGTTGCCCTTGATCCAGAAAGTGCACCGTTTCGAGAAGCGCTTCCTGGAGTGGGATGGCGACCCCAACCAGTTGCCCACCCGCGACAAGCGTTTCATCTGGGTGAACATGTACGCCCGTTGGCGCATCACTGACCCGTTGCTGTTCTTCCAGCGTCTGCGTGACGAACGCGGTGCTCAGACCCGTCTGGATGACATCCTGGACGGCGAAGTGCGCAACGCCATCGCGAGCTACGATCTGGAGCAGGTCGTGCGCACCAGCAACCGCACGCCAGCTTTGACCGAAGGCGTGCCTGAGGACGAAAAAGTGCTCAATGAACTCGGCAAAGGCCGTACGGCCATCCGCGATGAGATCCTGGCCAACAGTCGGGCCCGCACCACCGATCTGGGCATCGAAATTCTCGATGTCGAGTTCAAGCGCATCAACTACGTGGCTGAGGTGCAGCGCAAGGTGTACGAGCGGATGATTTCCGAACGCCAGCGCATCGCCGACCGCTTCCGCAGTGAGGGGCAGGGCGAAGCGTTCCGCATCCGGGGTGAAAAAGACCGCGAGTTGTTGCGGATTCGCTCGGAAGCCTACCGCAAGGCCCAGGAGATCAAGGGTACTGCCGACGCCGAGGCCACGGGCATCTACGCCGCAGCCTACAACACGTCGGTCGATACGCGAGATTTCTACGAGTTCATGATGACCATGAAGGCCTACAAGACGACCTTGGACGCCGAAAGCTCGTTGGTCCTGTCGACCGGTTCGGACTTCTACAGGTACCTCAAGGCGGGTGACGGCAAGTGATGAGCGTCAAAAACTCATTCGCACGCCGCACGGTGCTGGTGGTCACGGTTCTGCTTCTGGTCGCGTTTGCGCAGTCGGCCCTGGCCGGCGACAAGCTCTACATGTGGCAGGTCAAATCCGAAACCGCCAACATCACCCTCGTGGGTTCGATTCACGTCGGCCAGCCGGATTTTTTCCCGCTGGCCGACCCCTACGAAGAAGCCTTCACCGCCGCCGATGTGCTGGCGGTGGAGGTGGACATGACCGACCCGGCGGTGATTCAGCAGTCGGCCATGTTGATGATGCAGAAAGGCGTGTTGCCGGGTGCCGAAACCCTGCAAACCCGCCTCGAGCCTGAGCTGTACGCGCGCCTGGAAGCCTACGCCAAGGAAAAGGGCGTGCCTCTGGCGATGTACATGAAACTCAAGCCCGGCATCGTCGCGGTTGTCCTGTCCATGGAAGAATACAAGGCCCAGGGGTTCGACCCTGAACTGGGCATCGACAAGCATTTCCTGGATGCGGCCAAGGCCGCCGACAAGGAAGTGCGCGCCCTGGAAACGGTCGCGGACCAACTCGACATCTTCCTCGGCATTGACGATACCCTGGATGACATCCTGATCACCGAAACCCTCGACCAGATGAATGACGTCGGTGCCATCATCGACGAGATGGTCGGCTACTGGAAGTCCGGCGACGCTGACGGCATGGGCACTTTCATGGAATCCCAGATGGGCGAAGGCCCCGAAATGGAAGCCCTCTACCGCAAACTCCTGGACGATCGCAACGTTGGCATGACCGCGACCATCACCGAATGGTTGGGCCAGGACCAGGATGTGTTCGTGGTCGTCGGAGCAGCGCATTTCTCCGGTAAACAGGGAATCGTCTCGTTGCTCGAAGCACAAGGCTGGGAAGTCTCGCAAGTTTCTGACTAGAGAGTGCGTGACAGGATAGAGACCCTCATACAACGCGGCCCGGGATGTCCTCGTACCTGTGGATTACCCGGGCCGCGTTGTATGAGGGTCTCTATCCTGTCAGGCTCCGCCGCCAGGACCTTCGCCACCCACCCACCCGCAGCAGCATATGGCGTGGGTTTTCGTTCCTCCGCCATGCACCATAGGTGCGAGCCCAAACAGGCATCCACATACAACGCGGCCCTCGTAATCCGCACGTAGGAGGACATCGAGGGCCGCGTTGTATGTGGATGCCTGTTTGGGCTATGTACCCTAGGGCTGCATGCCGGAAGAACGAAGCCACTCGTAAGCCATCTGGAAGATGTCGGTGGAAGTCCGCAGTCCCAGCTTCTTTTTGATGTGCGAGCGATGCACCTCAACTGTCCGCGGGCTGATATTCATGATCTCGGCGATTTCGGAAATCTCTTTGCCCTGGCCGGTGAGCTGGAACAGTTCCAGTTCGCGGTTGCTGAGCGCTTCGACGGGCGAAGCACCGGCAGGCGATTTGCCGGCACCCAGCTGGTCGACCGCAGCCTGGGTCATCATCGAGCTGAGATAGGTCTTGCCGCCCAGCACGGTGCGGATGGCCTCGAGGATCTTCTCGGTGCCTTCCTGCTTCATGATGTAGCCCTTGGCACCGGCCTTGAGGCAGCGGATGGCGTAGGCGTACTCGTCATGCATCGAAACGGCGAGGGTCGTGAGGTCCGGGTAGGTCTGGGTGATTTCCTTCAAGAGGTTCAGCCCATTGCTGTTCTTGAGGGAAATGTCCACCAGAACCATGTCCGGCATGTCTTTGGCGATTGCATCAAGTGCTTCCCGGTGGTCTTCCGCTTCTCCGGACACATCGAGGTCATCTTCCATGTTGATGAGGGCCCGAATGCCGGATCGAACGAGCGGATGGTCATCGACGATCAATAGGCGAGTCACGTCGCTGCCTTTTTCCATTTGTAACACTTTCATTTCTCCCTTTGCCAATTGCACTCAATTGTACAGGTGCACTCCGTTGAAGTTGGGACGTCTGAGGTGTAATGCTGGCCCTTATATCCATAAAGAGCTCCCCTTCCCAACTGTTGATTTTACCATTAGATAAATGCAAAAGGAAAGCCCGACTTTGGACAGTTTTGCATTAATGGTCAGAAATACTCGCCAATGATGACAAACC
>CAZLUL010000278.1:0-4725 GCA_964562635.1 uncultured Fibrobacteraceae bacterium
ATGATCATCGAGACGGCCATCCAAAGCATGGGCCTGCGCGAGTTGACACCCTTTGACCCGGCCGAAAAGATCATCGAATACCAGGCCGGCCTGACTGACGGCCCCCTGGTGAACCTGACCAACCGCGAATTTGCCGACGAACTGTCCAGCGACAGCCCCGCCCCCGGTGGCGGTTCGGTCGCCGCGCTGTGTGCCGCCCAGGCGGCGGGCCTGGTGGCCATGGTCGCCAATTTGACGGTCGGCAAGAAGAAGTACGCCAAGGTGCAGGATCGGGTGAAGGAAATTGCCGAAGTGGGCCAGGAACTGAAGGACTTCTTCCTGGCTGCCATCGACGACGATACCAACGCCTTCAACGCCGTCATGGCGACCTTTGGCTTGCCCAAGTCCACCCCGGAATTGGCCAAGGCCCGCGATCTGGCCGTCGCCGAAGCCACCCGTGAAGCCACCCGCGTGCCCCTGTCGGTACTGGAAAAAGTGCCGGCACTGTTGGAATTGGCCGGCGAAGTGGGGCGCATTGGCAATAGCAACAGCCTCAGTGACGCGGGCGTGGCGGCCCTGGCGGGCTTGTCAGGGGCCGAGGGCGCGTATTACAATGTGTTGATCAATCTGGATTCCCTGCGCGCACTGGACCAGAGCACCGCGCCGAAGTTTGGAGCCGAAACCTTGGCCAGTGCCCGAAAAATCATGGCCGAGTGCGAAGACCTCGCGGCGACAACCCGTCGCCAGATCCGCACTCAGCTGGAAGATGTACTCGGCAGTTAGATGACCGACAGCGTCTGACGACGTTTTGCCCCGACAGCAATCGGCCCGCCCTATTGAGAGGCGGGCCGATTCTATTGCTCTGTATATCGCGTCAGCGACGGACTGTGCTATTCCGCCTCGCGCATCCCCTTGACCATCCAGCCACGGGCCACAATGAGGGCCACCGGGCTGATCATGGCAATAAGGGAATAGATCAGCCACATGAACTGGGTGTTTTGCGGGCCAACCACCGGGCAGTAGTTTGCCAGGAAGGCGCCCGAATAAAGGCCCGTCAAAACCTTGGTCAGAAACCAGGGGAATTGGCCAATGCCCATATAAGTTCCGGTCTGTCCTTCCGGTGCAATTTCCGCTACCCACTGCAGGAATCGGGGTTGCCACATGGCTTCGCCAATCGACATCAGCAAAATGTAGGACAGCAGGTATACCGGCGATGGAGGCAATACCAGCAGGAAAGTTGGCACCGCCATCACCAACGTTCCCCAGATCATCATAGGGTACACTTTGGCCCGGACGGTCAGGGCCGCAACCATGGGCGCCAGCAAGAAAATCAGGATGGGGTTCAGGTTTGAGAAGAACTCGAAATTCTCACCTACGGTCGTTCCGCCAAATGCCCGGTCAATGTAATAGGGCAGCGTCAGCCAATTGTGCGCAAAGAGCGTCTGGACGGGAATGAGCGCAAAAATGAAGAAGACAAAGCGGTTGTCGTGGAAAGGATGTTCCGGGCGCTTGGACAGCATATTGCCGCCGAGCAACAGCCCAAACAGCGCCGCGGCTGCCAGCCAGATCCCATAGCGTTTGCTCCACGCCATAACGGTTGCGGCCATGGGCGCCTTCACGGCACCACCCAGGGACGCATCCAGATGCTCAACAGCCGTCATCTCCGAAGCGATCCAGCCACTCAACACATCTGAGGCCGTAAAATGCTTCAGTTCCGGAACGCCCGCTTCTTCCTTGGTCCTGAACAGGCCCGACAGTTTCTGGAACAGATTCGTTTCCTGCAAAGAATGGCCAGTGCCGCTTTTGACAATGCCTGGAAAATCCGAGGTGTAAAAGACGGACGCATCCAAGAGGTAGTCCTTGAGCAATGACTCGGCGTCTTCCGCGGCCGCCCCCGTGGTTCCCTGGGCAAAAACACGGAACCGCTCCAACTGATCGATGTCCGTCTGCATGATCGTGCCGAAGAGACCATCGAAATCCGGATGGACAGCAACAGTGGCCAGGCGGGTTGCCGCGGTCATGCGGACCAGCTCGTCCACCGCCTCGGTGGCGTTCATGTCTACCAGACCCATGATCGCAGACATTGTGGCTTCGTTCAGGGGATCCGGCTCGTCGGCACCCGGTTCTTTGATTCTTTGCCGCAGATTCTCCAGCACGTCCACGTCCACAGGACTGACAATGCTGTAGGCGCGGGCCATGTAAGCCAGGCCCAGCGTGCGCAATCCGCCGACGACCCGGCCCGAATCGGCATGGTCCAGGTGGTATTCAGTGTCCAGCGATGGCAGTGATCCAAATGCCCGCAGCACGAGCGCCTGGTTCTGCAACCGACTCCGGCCCACGGCAAATCGGTTGGGATCCGCGGTTTCGCCTTCGGCCAGCTCAGTCGGTGCGGAGACATCGGCACCCAGGGCCTCCATTTTTGCTGCCGATTCGTTCAAGGCCTGCTGCGCAGCGGTCCCGGTCGCCACCTCTCCAAGTTTCAACTCAAGCCGCTGGAATTCAAATTTGGCATCGCGTAGCGCCTGCTGTCCGGTGCCCGGATCGGCCGTCACGACCATGCCGACAATCATGCCGACCGAAATTAGTGACGCGGCGATCAAAGCCATGAAAGTCGGGGTCAGCAACTTGGGCAAGACTTTGGCCGACTCGGTCGCCTTCTCGGTCTTCACAGTCTTTGCCGGCACGGCGTCTATCTGGGTCAGCGTGTCGCGTTCGACGACCTTGCGGGTCATGATGAAGACCACCGCCAACAAGGCCATCACGGTCACGCCGGTGTAGACCCAATAGACCGACTCGATGCCAAGCGCTTTACGGATCGGCGGCGAAATGATGCCCGAAAAGAAAGCGCCCAGATTCATCAGGCCATAAATCATGGCGTAGCCCATGGCGGCGGTCTTTTTGGTCGTGAACCGTTTGACGGCGGAATACGCGGCCGGTTGGTAGGTCCCGTAGCCAAATACAACAATCATGAGGCCCAACAACACAACGAAGAACATGGGCGAGCCCGGCCCCCCGCCTTGCGCGAAAAAGGTGCCGGAAATGCCCAGGGTTGCCCGGCCAACCACCATCACACTGAGCGAAAGTAACATCGCCTTTCGCACGCCTATGCGATCAGCCACCCCCCCGAGGAACAGCATCGCCAGGGTGATCCCACCGGTGAAGAAGCTGTACACCCAACCCGCGTGGAGATCTGCCAAACCCACATTCTCCGACAAATATTTGCCCAGGATGGTCAGGATACCAAAATAGACCAGACCCTCCAGAAGGTACGAAACGTACAACCCCCACAACGCTCGCGGCGATGTTGCCAAGGATTTGAATGGGTCAATAATTTCATTCAATGCCGCCAGAAGCGGGTTGCGTTTGGGCGTGGGAGTTTCCGGTTTTTCGGAGCTCACAAAAAGCCTCCATGGGAAGGAGTTGCGGGAAAGGGGGCAGTAAAACTGACATTCACGCAAGATAGGCGAAGGACAGGAAAGGAAGCAAGGGGAAATGCCGTGGGTCTAGCTACGCCCGTCGTTTCTTCCGAGACTTTTCGTATCCGTAGTATTTCTGGTCGTAGTAGTACGGCAGGACTTCGCCCAGGTTGTTGGCCACCACACCAAGCATATTGGCACCGGAGCTGGTCAGTATTTCCACGCCGCGCTTGGACACGTCCTTGGTCGTTTGGCCAGCCATGACCATGTAGATGACACCGTCGACGGCATCCAGGTAATGCAAGGGGTCACTGACCGGTACGACCGGCGGGGAATCCAGCAGGACGATGTCGTAGGTCTTGTGCAGATCGGCCACCAAGTTGCGCACCTTATTCACACCAAAAAGACGGCTGGGATGACCTTCGGGCTCGCCGGCACTGAGGAAATCCAGGTTCTTGATTTTTGTGGGACGGGCAGCCTCCGAAATCTTGGCTTCGCCCAACAGCAAATTGGCAAAACCGGGCGCCAGCGGATGCTGAAAAACCGTGTGCTGCACCGGGCGTCGCACATCGGCATCGACCAGCAGGATGCGGCTCGGCAAATGATAGGCCAGCACCAGCGCGAAGTGCAGGGAAAACAAGCTCTTGCCTTCGCCCCGCTCGGCACTGGTAACCATCAGGGCACGTTTGCGGTCAAAATCAACCTTCCGCCCGATGCGGATCATGATTCGGCGCAACTCGATGGCCATCGGTGATTCGATGTCAAACAGTGTGCCCCCGCCAACTCGCGATTCGGTGCTCATAGTTTCCTTCTCGAATTCCGCCTCAACCGAGACGAGGATAAATCACCAGGAAGCCCACGGCCCCCACGGCGAGAATGCCCAAAATGATCGTGGCCCAACGCAGGATCCGGACCTTCTTCTTGCGCTCAAAATGATCATCCTGAATGACCGGCAGGGTGCCAATGACTGTCACGCCAAGAGTACGCTCTATATCCTTGACCGAGTAGAAACTGCGGTCGAGGAAGATCGCCAAAATCACCAGGCCCAGCCCGATGCCCAACGACAGGACCACGCCCATGAGGGTCAGCTTCAACTTGTTCGGTTCTACCGGTTGGTATACCAGATGCGGAGCCCTGCGAATCCGAATCTGCATCCCTATCTCGGACATGCTCGCTTCCAGGTTCATCGTCTGCTGGGTGATCTCGGTTTCGATATTCCCCACCAGGCCCCGGGCCGTCGTGACGTCCTGCTGCAACTCGGCGATGCGGGAGGATTGTCCGGGGCGCCGGGCCGTAAAACTCCGGAATTCCCGGATCTTGGTCTCCAACC
>CAZLUL010000279.1:0-4715 GCA_964562635.1 uncultured Fibrobacteraceae bacterium
GAGCATCTCTTCGACCAGTCCGGCGATGGTGTCGATGACCGCCAGGGGGTTGTTGATTTCGTGGGCCACGCCCGAGGCCATCTGGCCCACGGCGGCCAGGCGTTCGGAGCGGATCAGGTCCTGCTTGAGACGCAACCGGGTGGTGATGTCGCGGCAGATGCATACCAACTCGAGGGGTTTGCCATCCGGACCGTCGATCAGCGTGAGGCTGATATTGACGATGATGTTTTCGAGATCCTTGGTGCGGAATTCGGATTCGTAACTCATGGCGTGGCCGTCGCGCAGGGCTTCGGCAAACAAGTGGTCGAAGGAACCGGGTGTGGCGCACAGGCGGTGCGCGGGCGTGCCGACCACTTCATCCCGCGAAAAACCCAGCACGGTTTCGGCGCCGCTGTTGAACGAAAGCAGATTGCCCTCGGGGTCGGTCAAAAAGATGATGTCGCGGCTGTTTTCGAGAACTTCCCGCAGGTACTTCTGGGTTTCGCTGAGTTGTTCGTCGACCCGGTGCAGCTTGCGTTCGCTCTCATAGAGCTCGGTCGTGTCTTCGACCAGGCCGTACAGCCCTTCGATCATCCCGTTTTCGATCAGGGGAAACAAGGTCACGTGCACGTGCATGTCCTGGCCCTGGATGGGCAGGATGCCGGTGCCGTGCAGGGTTTGCCGGGTGCGCAGGGTTTCCTGTTCGATTTTCTGCAGCCACCGGGCGCCACCGGCGGGATAGATTGTCCGGTCGCTCTTGCCCAGCACGAGGTCTTCGCGGACGCCCAGCATGTTCAAGGCATGCTTGTTCATTTTCCGGTACCGCAGTTCGGTGTCCTTGACGTAGATGGCCAGGGGTGCGGTTTCGACGAACTGGTTGAGGCGCAGGCGGGTTTCCTTCAGGCGCCGGCTGTCCGCGCGCAGGGAACGGTTGATGTCGACCAGGCGGACCATGCCGTTGATCACATCGTGGCTGTTGGGGCCCATGATCGGTAGGTCCGTTGGAATGATGGACCGCAGTTGGGCCAGGACCTCTGGCATTTCCGAAGTGATGACCACCAGGCCCAGTTCGGGCAGGCCCGAGAGGTCCGCTACGTATGATGAGATCAGGGGGATGCCGATGTCGCGGGCGTGTTGGTGGGCGGGGCTGTCGGTATCGGTGCCCAGATCAATCACCGCGACGATTTTCAGGCGCAACAGGCGGGAGCGGTTCGCCAACCCCGCCAACATGTCGGACAATGACCGGCCTTCGCCGACCAGGGCAATTTTAATCCTGTTCGTACTCACGCCGCAGTTTTTCGCTCTCGTTGATGATATCCCGGGGGCTGGTTGAACCGGTCATCAGCTTGGCCAGCCCGCTTTCGAATTCCTGCTTCATCTTGCCGCGCCGGTGCTCGGCCGCCTCGATGATCAACGTGATCAGGTCTTCAAAATCATGGGGCTTCAGGAGGTAGCGGTAGGCCTGCAGGCGCCCGGCTTCCCAGGCGGTGTCGGCGCCGCCATGGCCGGTGAGCATCAGCACCTCAATGTGGGGCTGCATGGACTTCAATTGTTCGATGACCTGGATGCCGTCCATGTCTGGCATCTTCAAATCCACGACGGCCACATCGAAGGTCAACTCGGTCGCGGCGGAGACCGCTTCGGCCCCACTGAGGGCCATGGTCACATCGATGCCGCGTTTGCGCACGCGATGAGCCAGGTAGGTGACCAGATCTTTCTCATCGTCGGCGATGAGCAAGCGGATCGGTTTGGCTGTCTCCTCGGACATTGTCGCTCTCTTCAACTGTGGGCGGCGGAACTTGTCTTCTCAGGGACATGATTCAACGGTGGCGCCGCAGTGTCAAGGGCGGGCACGGGATTGAGCCGCATATTCCGCCCTAGAGGCCGCGCAGGTATTCGGGCCGCAGGTCGTCTTCGTCCCGGTCCTGCAGCACGCGGTCCAGTTCATCCAGCCCGCGCTGGCGATCGGCCGGCAGATTCAGGCTCAACGGCAGGTAGTTGCTGGCGTGGTTGGCGTGAAAGCGGCAGCGGGTGAATTGGCTGTCGGCTACGATGGTGCGCAGTTCCGCCAGCACGCCCCACCGGTCGGGCAGGACAAATGCGCCCGCCTGCTGCTCGGCCGCCAGGGGCGTATTGGGCACCACTGTGGTGGTCAGGGCGCCCACGAAGGGTGGGTCCATGGCGGTCAATAGGGCCGCGGTGGCCGCCGCATGTTCGGCCGAACGTTTCTGGCCCCCGATGCCCAGCATGACCATCACCGAGTGCCGGATGCCCGCCTCTTTCAACCGTTGGGCCGCGGTGACCGCTTCGGCTGCGGTGGAGCCCTTGACGATGCGCTTCAGCACTTGATTATCGCCACTTTCGACTCCGTGGTAGACGATGCCCAGGCCCCATTGCTGGAGCAGGGCCAACTCCGCCGGGCTCTTGCGCAGGATGCTGCGTGCATCGCCATAGATGCCTACCCGGCGTACGCTCGGCAGGCGGGTGCGCAGCAACTTCAGGATTTCCACCAGATGGTCGGTGGGCAGGATCAACGCGTCGCCATCGCACAGGAAGACCCGCCGAATGGGGAGACCGGCGGTGGCATATCCGGCCGCTTCTTCGACGTCGGCGGTGACCTGGGCGAGGGGCTTGACGCGGAATTTCTGACTGGGGTCGTCATACATCGCGCAGTAGGTGCATTTGTTGTGACTGCACCCGAGGCTGACCTGCAACAGCAGGCTCTCGGCCTCGCTGGGTGGCCGGAATATATTCCCGATGTGGTCCATTTGTCGTCCTCTCCGGATTCGGATTCAGAAAGCGAACCTTCCGGGCGGGTTCATTTTGCCGGACCTTTGTCAAAAAAACAAAAAATACGGCCTCCGAAACGGCCCTGTCACCGTTTCTTACCCATCATTAGCCCAACCTAACCACCTGTCACGTATGTAAGTAAATCTTTACCAGGCTTCATTGTTGCGACTCAAAGTGCGGAACCGTCATCATTTGGTCCAAAAATAGAAATTAAAGAAAAACCTAAATCCTGCTTAAATGTAATCGATATATGATTCACCATTGTGAGGGAAGCCTCACCAGCGCAACGGGCGCTGAGCAAAGTGTCGATCACGGCCGGGGCCACCATGTCAGAATGACTTAGGGCGAGAGTCATTCACCGACAGGTCCTGGCCCCCCTTTTTGCCCACCTCTATAGTCCGACAAATACCCCATCAACGATGATGACCCGATCTTCCTGCTCCGGCGTGGCCAGGCGCACTTCGCGCACGATCACCTTGGGCTGGGTTTCGGGAATATAGACCCGGTCCAGATGAATCACCGCGTCCGGGCCGGAGAAATCGCCGGGGCCCACGCTGCCGCCAAAGTGGTCGCTGCGGCCGAAGGCGATGTGCAGGCCCAGTTTCTCATCCAACAGGATGCTGCCGGTGGGCTTGAGGCCGAAGTCGCCCAATACGCCCAGGCCCAGCTCGGCCAAATTGGCGTAGGCGGGTTCGGCCGCCAGATGGGCCGTTTCGCGCTCGCTCTGGGGACCGGTGGTCAGCACCTGGACTGCTTTGTTGCCTTCGATGGCGTAGACCACGACTTCGTCTTCGATCTGCACCGGCAGGGTGCCCTGGGAGCGGCTGGCGTCGTCCTCGCGCTCCCCTTCGTAGGGCACGATGTAGGCTTCGCCTGAAGGCAGGTTGCCCGCGATGCCGTTGGTGGGGAAAAGGCCGCCCGAGGCGTGGCCCTTGTTGTGGCGCAGATCCAGCACCAGGTGGTGGATATCATCGCCGGTTTCGAAGTCGAAATGGGCCACCGTGGCCTCATCCAGCCATTCTTTCAGCTGATTGACCCGGCGGTTGATTTCGGTGTAGTCCAGGCGCAGGGCCGGGATCATCGAGGGCAGGAAGCCCGGCATGGTGGCGGCCCGGAAGCCGCCCTGGCGGGTGGCGACCTTCAAAGGGGCCGTGGCCGACAATTCGGTTGGGGCCAGGACCATGCTGTGGGAGGCGAACAGTTCGGCGAAAGTCGTGGCCTCGCCGGCCAGGTCGTCGGCGTTGCCCCAAACAGTCAGGCCATCTCCTGTTACGCAGGTCTCGGGCAAATCGGCATTGTTGCCGCCGGCGTTGCGGTACCAGGCCAGGGTGATCCGCTGCAGGCCCAGGGCTTTCTGTTCGGTGAGCAACTCAAGGTACCATTGGGCGGCCATTTCGCGGCGGTGAGCCCAATCCGGGTTGTCGGCCAGGCGTTCGTCCGGCAGGTCCACGATAATGGCCAAACCCTGATCCTGGGCCGTGGGCTGAAAGACCCGCTCGACGAGCAAACGGAGGTCCTGGGCGCTGAGGGTCTCGGACATGAAAAACTCCTGTGTCTGGACGGCAACGGTTTTTGATGGGCCAGGATAGCGGTGGTCCTGACACCTGATATGACTTATGTTGGCCCCGACATCAACCGGAAAATTGCTCTCGCAAGGAGGCGGACATGAGCCAGGACCGGGAAACCAATCTCGCTCTTTTTATCGATTTTGACAACGTTGCCATTGGTGCACGCGATGCGCGCCAGCGTTTTGACATCAATCCCCTGCTTCAGCGGTTGCTGGAGAAGGGCAAAATCATTGTCAAAAAGGCCTATGCGGACTGGCATTATTACAAAGAACATATGTCGCCGCTGCACGAGGCCGCCATCGAATTGATCGAAATTCCCATGCCCCGCATCTCCGGCAAGAACAGCGCCGACATCCGCATGGTCGTCGACGCCATGGA
>CAZLUL010000280.1:0-4655 GCA_964562635.1 uncultured Fibrobacteraceae bacterium
GGACGCCCTGACCCCAAGGCCATCGAGAAGGATATGAGGGAGGTTCTTGAAGTGGTGCTGGGCCCGCTAAAAAGAGTCACCATCCATAGCGACGACCACAAAGCATACACCCGCTCGATGAGAACAATGACCGCCGAGATCGACCACCGGATCACACCAGGGTCTCAGCACCGTGACAGGAACAACTCCCTATGGGCGGTCAATTTACTGGACCTACTCATCCGGCACAGTAGCGCCAATCACAAGCGTGAGACGATTGCCTGGTCAAAACGGCGGCAATCCAGTGCCGAGCGTTTGGCGATTCTATTGGTATGGCGGAACTACATGAAAAGGCGGCGGGAAAAGTCGCGCGGTAGCCCGACGCCCGCCATGGAGCGAGGGATGATGGGAAGGCCGTTGGAGATACCGGAATTGTTTGCGCGCCGCCTGTTTCAAGGACATTTCGAATTGCCGCCGCGGTGGGCTCAATATTATGACCGGGTTGTTGAAACGAGGGCATTGGAGAGGAATTCAAAGCACGAATTAGCGTACGGGTACTAAAAAATCTCCCCTTGTTGGCAGAATCAGCAAAGGGAGAAGAAAAACACAATCTCGGAGGCACAACCTACATTTTGCCTTCCATTTCTTGGCGGGCGGCGTCGGCGATTTCGTCGGCACTCCCCTCCTCCATAATCACCGGCGTCAAAAACATCAACAACTCAATGTTGTAAGTCGCCTTATCCGTACTGCCAAACAAATAGCCCAGCAACGGCAAATCCTTAAGGTAGGGAACTCCCGTACGCACCTCTTTGGTTCGTTCGGAAATGAGCCCGGCAATGATCAAGGTCTCACCGTCGGAGACCTTGCCCACGGTATCGAGTTCGCGAATCGACAGGACCGGTGCCGTGTCCAGATTGGGGCTTTCAGCAATGCCCACCACATCGGAAATGGTCGGATGCACATTCAACGTGATCATGCGGTCCTTGCCAATCTGGGGTGTGACATCAAGCACCACGCCGACAGGGACCGTCACCGGTGTATAGTTGACAACCGGTTCGGTGGCCACGCCGTTGGAAATCACGGCGGGTTCAACGCTGGCCAGATAGTAGACGTCTTCGCGCACCACGCGCACGATCGCCTTCTGATTATTGAGAGTCGTGACCTTTGGCGTGCTGACGGTGCGCAGATCACCGGAACTGGCGATCACCTGCAACATGCCCGTGAGATGGGAAGAATCGACATTGAACTGCAGGAAATCCTCGCCCAGGCCGGTGGTGGGATTCAGGGTCTGCAGGCCCACCGAGTTCAAGTCGGAATTCAGGGCTGCCTCCCAATTGACGCCGGTCTGCATTTCGTCGCTCAGGACCACTTCCATGATGCGCACCTCAATGGAAACCTGGCGCTGCAACGATTCCTTGAGGCCCTCCAGCAACTGTTCGACCTTCAATACTCGTTCCCACTCGGCTGTAACCTGCACCAGCGACGCCATGGGATTGACGATCAATGAACGCCCCGTGGCGTCAGCCAGGCTCACCGACAGCAAGTTCTCCTCGCTGCCGTCCTCGTTTTCAAAAGGCACTCCGGCAAAAACCAGGGTTTCCAGGGCGGACATCACGCTGGGCCAAACCGACATGACCGCTGTGCTGGTCACGTGACTCTTATTCTGGCTCTCGCCCCCGGAGCCACCACCCGATTCGCCTCCGGAACCACCCTCGCGCTCAACGGAGACCGCCAACTCGCCGCGGCCTTCGCGTTCGGTCACCGGGTAGTCAAACGTGAACCACCGGCTTACCAGGCCACGTCCATACACCACAAGCACGTTGTCGACCACTTCGTAGCCCAGGTCAGCGGGACCCAACAGTGCATCAAGGGTTCGGCTGACCGATACATTTTCCAGGTGGACGTTGACGAGACCCTCCACATCTGGCGCCATTTGCAGGCCCAGCTCGGCGCTGCCGGCGACCGACTGCAGGATTTCCCGCACATCGACCCAACCATTTGTCACAATGCTGACCTTGGGACGTCCTGCGTCCCAGGCCGGCAATGCGTCGGCGGCCATGGCTGGCTTCGTAGATGTCGAGCCTGCGAGCATCCCTGCCAACAGACATATTCCCAGCACCATTACCCGGCCGTGGCCGTTTGTGCTGAACAGGTTCCACCTGTTCATGGTCATTTCCTTTCGCCAGTTGCGTGTTCTACCAGACTGGTGCGGCCCAGTCCATTCGTCTCTGTCAGTTCTGTCACGACCCGACCACGACCGGCATTCTCGCTGCCGGTATAGACCGACAGGAAGAGCCCGGAGCCGGAATCACTTTTCAATTTCACACCGGTTGCACCGATGGCCATCACCTGATATTTACCGACCCTGTCACCCACGTGATGACGTTCGCCGTTGATCAAGGCCACTGGGAGAACGCCTCCCAGGAGAATCGCATTGCACTCCAGATCCGCGACCGCTGTTGTTTTACGGCGGGCCCTCCTGGTCTTTCTGACCGGCGCTTTAGCCCGAGTATTGCTGAAAGGGTCCCGTTCCAGGGGGGGCGCATCCAAAATTCCCCAGGCAGCAAGATCCGCTTCGGGCACCGAGGTTCCCGATCGATAATCGCCCAAATCGAGTGGCATCGGCTGCGACGTCTGGACGCGAACATTGGCCCGCAAGCCTGTCTTCGCCTGCGGTCCAAAAACCGACACGTTCACCGCCACAACGATTGCCAGAATAACCAGGACAACCGCCACTATGGGTTTGCTTTTAAGACTGATCCGTTGCGCTGACATATACATCCAACTCCAGGTCTACTTGCACGGCCCCGCGGGTCGGCCTGATGGCCAGGTTGTGCACGCTTACGGCGCGCTCGATAATTCTCAGTCCACCCAGAAATTCAGCCACCTGGGCATATTGACCACTGAAACTGGCGCGAACGCGATAGGAGGAAAACGGAGCGCCGGCTACGCTGTCGGTTCCGGCCTCGGCAAGAGCCTCCTGTACGTGCAGTTCCCGCAGTTCAAATTCACCCACGCCGCTTTGATCGGCCACACGGGCCAGGTCCAGAAAGAACTCACCCTTGGCTGGCTGATCCGGAAACAGGCGCTGCCACAGCGGGTCGATGGCCTTCTGGCGTGGTTCCAGGGATTTTTCGAGCCACAACCCGGCTACTGTCCATTGGTCAAGCTCCGCCAACTCGATCTCAAGAGCCTGCACTTCCCGGTGCTGCGACACCGCTTTTTGCCAGGCGGGTATCGCGACTCCAAAAAGGACACCGCACCAGGCAACCGCACCCACAGCCATGAGTGCCGTGCGGACGGTCCATCTATTCTTGAGATTTGCCATTTTTCCCATCTCAGCCTTCTTCCTTTTCGCCGCCGTGCCAAACAAGTTCCAGATGGAATACCGTTGCCTTGCGTGTTGTTGTCGCTTTCTCATCACCCGGAATAATCTGCATCACCCGAGGATCACCCAAACGCGTGAGGAAACCACAACCGTCCAGCGCGTCCAAAAAGGTCAAGAATGCTCCCTGGGCCTTTTCGCCTGAGTCCGCCCGGCTTTCACCCTCAAGTCGCAATCGGAAATAGCCGTTATTTTGTTCGCGTATCTGCAAATCCTTGAAGGTCACTTCGCCGGGCGTCAAGGACGCCAGGCGCAAGAGCCCTTCTTCAAAATCGGGTCGGGTGCGCGCGAACTGTCGGATATGGTCTTCGCGAGCCAGCAACAGGTTCTGGGCGTTGTAGACGACTTCAGCTCGGCTGGCCCGTTCCTGCGCGTCGGTCAATTGCAACTGCGCTCTCTCGAGATAGGTGCTCTGAATACGGGACGTCACGATGCCCCCGACCAGAAGCAGGGGTACCGCCGCTGCCGCGCAGGCTGCCGCGCCCACCACCAACTGGCGACGCAGGCTGCGGCTGAGGTGAAAGACACTCCGCCCCGGCATCAGATTGAACGGACTCTTGTTCAGCGCCAGAACCGCGCCCGCCAAGACCATCAGATCGTCAGCATCCTGTTCGTTCAAGCCCCAGTCAAACATGTCCTGAATTGACCAGTGAACCGCCGGCACCCCTGAGGACTCGCTGAGCGCGGCCGTCAGTGGAATGGCGACTCCCGGATCACCGCAGACAATGATCTTCTGCACTTCAGGACTGTATTCGGTTTGGCGGGCAAAAAATGCGGACCGTTCAATTTCCGTCACGAGGCGGGACAGATACTCCTGGCCATCGTCATCGGTCGAAAGGTTTGCCGGCAGATTGCGAATCACCAGCTGAGCGTCCCGGGTCGCGACGCACAGGAAGCGCTGGTTTTTGCCGACAAAAACCAGATTCCACACCGAATTCTCGTCGTGCTCGGGACCATAGGCGCGATAGAACAGATCCAGCGCCAGATGAGCGGGCAAAACGCGTTCGATATTCACGCCCCAGCCCTGGGCCGTCCCCAATTTTTCGTCCACGATCTTCCGGGCTGCATGATGAAGAACGTAGGATGGGTTTCCCTTGGAATCTCGGTCAGATTGCTCGGACAAGGCCTGCCAATCGAAATACCAGTCATCCGGCTTGCCACCATGCTCACGCGCCAGCCCACCGCTGAAGGCCAGCTTCAGTGCCTTGGGCCTTAGCTTGGGCATTTTCAGATGAGACATGCCCGATTCCCCGTCGGCCAGCAACCAGGTCAGGGGAGAATCAGCATTCGT
>CAZLUL010000281.1:0-4622 GCA_964562635.1 uncultured Fibrobacteraceae bacterium
TCCGAAACCTCGGGCGTAGGAGTTGGCTTGGGTCGCAGGGGGCGATCGACGAAGACCGTTTCGGCCTCAAGTTTATCATAATCTGAGGAAAAATCAAACCATCACGAGCAATCGTCAACCGGGGTTGACGGTCTGGGCAGGCCATGGGACAAATGTGTACATACAGGTACAGTTGTCGCGCTGATTCTTCGCCCCATGGGGGGGCGTCCTGTTTAGGAGACATGTTTTTGGTCAAAAACATTGGCCCAATATCTATATAAATGGCTGTATTTTATAGCGTTAAAGAGTTTACCATCTCAAGGCACAACCATTGCGATAGTCCTCACAGATGCAACCCAACACCGGGAAGCTGAAAGAGGAGGACGACCATGAAAACCAACAAAAATACCAAGAATACCAACCTCGTGATCTGGAGCGTCCTTGGACTGACGGCTCTCGCGCTGTTCCTGTTCGGCGCTGTGAATGAGGCGGAAGCTGGAGTTCGGGTGAAAGCCCGAGTGAATACCCCTTACGGAGTGGTCCGAGTCGACACCGGTCATTCCGAACGCTATCGCACCGTGCGCCGCGCACCGATGCCTGTTCGCCGCCACGTGGACTACCGGGTGTCCAAGCAGGACCGCAAAATCGCCAAGCGCCTGGCCTCCTACACCGGCATCCCCAAGCACCAGTTACTGAAGCTGAAGAAGCAGGGTTACCGCTGGTCCGAGATCGGTCGCTGGTACGAACTGCCCCGCCAGATGGTCAAGGCAGCCAAGCATAAGAAATCCTGGAAGCGCTACGTGAATGCGGGACGCTACAACGATCACTGCGGCCTCGACCGCTACCACAGGAGTGATGACTATTCGAACCGGGACTATCGGGACAATCGGGACTACGACCGCTACAACAACTAGGCAAGCGAACTGAAGTCAGTACACAGAAAGACTGTGGGGCCGGGACAATTCCCGGCTCCGTTTTTTTGAGGTAGACACTGACGGCCCGACCAAAAGTCGCTATCATGGTGCCCGCAGGTCGGACTAGGGAGCAACCGACATTTTCGACGCGTATTTTGAGGGGATTGATCACACATGAAGACCATCAGCCTGGGATTCGTACTGCTTGCCGCAATCATTTTTGGCGGCTCTGCCTTCGCCGCCGAAGTTCCCACCATCCGGAACACCACCGAGCCCCAACAGGGCCACACCACTCTCAAACTGGAACCCCTGTGGACCATCGGCGGTGAAGACGACGAAGTCCTGCTGGGCACCATCGAACGGGTCCTGACCCTGCCCGATGGACGAGTGATGATGATGGACTCACAGCTTTCACACGTCCTGGAGTGCTCTGCCGAAGGCGAGGTGATCCGGGAACTTGGGCGTTCCGGTGATGGCCCGGGCGAGGCCACCAACCCCCGCGACCTGGTTTGCTTCGACGACGGCACCCTGGGCCTGGTGAAGGTCTTTCCGGGGCAATTGGTGCTGTTGACACCGGACGGCTTGCCCGGCGGCCTGATCAAGTTGTCAGCCGGCGATACCCCCGGCGGATTCGTCACCATGCACCGCGCCATGCAGGGCGGCGGTACCCTGCTGATCGGTGGCTCGGTCATGACCATGGACCCCGGCACACCCCACCAAACGCGCTCGTTCTTCCTGGGTCGTTACGACCGCGAAGGTCGGCAACTGGTGGAGTACACCCGCACCGATGCGGCCATCGATCTGAGCAAGGGCAAATACCTCGAGTCGTGGCAGGAGTTCGTCTGGTCGCGCATGGGAGTGGCCACCGACGGCACCGTAGTGGTAGGCATCCCCCGCGATGAATTCGAGGTCTCGTGGTTTTCGCCCGATGGCTCCCTGTTGCGCACAGCCACCCTGCCGAGCCAGCCCTGGAAGCGCAATAAAATCGCCCACGACCGCATGCACGGCGTCCTGGCCAGGCAGGCCCGCCACGCGCCGGGCACCGAAGCCACGGTTGCGGCCACCGAACCGGTGATTGCCGACCTGTTGGTGCGCGAAAACGGAGACGTGTGGTGCCTGACCTCCGAATCGATGTGGGAAGCTGAAGCCGGCACTTTTGCCGCCTACGACGTGCTCGACAGCAATGGCCACTACGCCCAGCGGATCACCGTGATCTGCGCAGGCGACGCCACCAGTGACCGCCTGCTTCTGGCCGGCGACAGGGCCTACCGCGTGGACGGTTACTGGGACGCCGTGAACCGCATCGAAGGTTCGGAAGCTGAAGCTGACGACGAAGCCGAACCCATGTCCGTCACCTGCTACCGCATCAGCGAGGTGCAGTAGATTCGTTCCGTCACCAGCCCCCCAATTGACGAAATGCCTTGCTTATTGGGCAATCCGGGCTTTTTTGGGGGTGCAGGTGTCGGTCGGCTGACCACTTAATCTGTGGCAACGCCGGAGTCTGACCCTGTCTGAACTCCATTGGCAAAATATACTGAAGCATGCATCCCGGTGGATACGTGCGCCGAAAGGGCCGGATAGAATGGGTTTTCAATGTGGCATCGTTGGTCTGCCGAATGTCGGCAAATCGACCATTTACAACGCCTTGACTTCGAACAAGGCCGAAGCCAGCAACTTCCCCTTCTGCACCATCGAGCCCAACAAGGGTGTCGTCAGTGTGCCCGACGAACGTCTCGACGCAATCGCCAAATTCATCCCACCCCAGAAGCTGATCCCCACCACGATGGTCTTTGTGGACATCGCGGGCCTGGTTGCCGGCGCCTCCCAGGGCGAGGGGCTGGGCAACAAATTTCTGGGCCATATTCGGGAAACCCACGCCATCGCCCACGTCGTGCGCTGCTTCGAGAATGAAGAAATCGTGCACGTCGATGGCACGGTCGACCCCATCCGCGACATTGAGGTCATCGAGCTGGAATTGATCCTCGCCGACCTCGAATCGGTGAGCAAACGCATCGAAACGGTGCAGAAGAAATCCCGCAGCGGCGACAAGGATGCCATCAAGACCCAGGGCGTGCTGGAAAAGATCCGGCCAGTGCTCGAAGCGGGCCGGCCGGTGCGCTCGCTGGAACTGAAGGCCGACGAACTGGTGCTGATCCGGGATCTCGCCCTGATCACCTTGAAGCCCAGCCTCTTTGTGGCCAACGTGGACGAAGCCGACCTCGCCGACCCATCGCAGAACCAGCACTACCAGAACGTGTGCCAATACGCGGCGGCCGAAGGCTCTGAAGTGGTGGCGTTGTGCGGCAGCATCGAGGCAGAATTGTCCGAACTCGAGGGCGAAGACAAGGCCGAGTTCCTGGCCGATCTGGGCTTGGCCGAAGCGGGCCTCAATCGCGTGATCCGGGCCGGATACAAACTGCTCAACCTGAGCACCTACTTCACTGCCGGTGAAAAGGAAGTGCGGGCCTGGACGTTCCATCAGGGCTATCTCGCCCCCCAGGCGGCCGGCGTGATCCATACCGATTTTGAACGCGGATTCATCAAGGCAGATGTCTACCACTACGATGCGCTGATGGCCCACAAGGGCGAGCAGGCGGTCAAGGAGGCGGGCCTGATGCGGCTGGAAGGCAAGTCCTACGTCGTGAAAGACGGGGACATCATGCACTTCAGGTTCGCGGTCTAATATCAGCGGTAGAGAGCCTTGAGGGTTCCCCAGGATGAACGGTCCTGCGCCACGGTACCGATGGCTTCCCACACCAACCGGACTTCGCCCGCATAAGCCTGGCGTCCGGAATCACTGCCGCGGTATTCGTGGGCCCCCACCGACAAATCGATCTGATACGTGCCCGGCAGCAGAACCCGTGCCACTTCATCCACGCCTGAACCAATCGACAAGACCTGTGTCACCGTGCCGTCGGCTGAAGTGTACGCGAGTGTGTGTTCATCGATGTTCAAGGCGCCCGCAACCTGGCGGCTGGCGTGCAGGCGGGTGTCGGCCGTGATAGTGGCCGAGCAGGTCAGGTCCACGTAATAGTGGGAAGAGGAAAAACCGAGCGACTCAATCGGTAACCAACTGCCGCGAAACACGAGACTGTCGCTGTCGCAGTGCACCGACCAGGATGCCAGGCAATCGTAATTGCCAGAGCCGTCGGCATTGGTGGCCTGAAACACAGGGCCGGTGGCGGGATCGCTCTCCCACGAGCACCAGACCGGAGCCGGTGACGAGACGCCGAACAATTCTTCCCGGACCTGCCCGGCCGAGGTGAGAACTTCGACACTCTCCAGCGCAATCGCTGGCCAGGCCAAGGCCATCAACAAGAAAACGGAAAGTAGAGTCTTGTGTGGATTCACGACGATGTCCCCCCTGATCGCAAACGCCTAAGGTCGCCTGAATCATATCACAAACCATGGTCAACCGCGCAGCCAACTCGCAAAAAGAAGGGCCGATCTCATTCGAGACCGGCCCCAACTATCGATTGGCAGCTCTGCTATTTCTCAGACGCAGCAAACAACGGCAGCTCGCTGGCCACCTGCAGATCAATGATCATGTTCAGGGAGTTTTCCACTTGAACGAACCGCGCTGCGGTGATCGGGTCAACTTCCTTGCCGATTTTCTTGGCGGCACCCTTCAGCAGTTTCAGGCGGCTATCCTGCTGCTTGAACCATTCCTTCATCAGCTCATCGGCCTTCTCGCTGGTCATGGACTCATAGTTCTCGGCGTAGGACTTG
>CAZLUL010000282.1:0-4608 GCA_964562635.1 uncultured Fibrobacteraceae bacterium
GGCAGCATGCGGTCGGCGATGTAGCGCTGGCTCATTTTCACCGCCGCCACCAGAGCGCCATCGGTGATGCGCACGCCGTGGTGCACTTCGTATTTTTCCTTGAGGCCGCGCAGGATGGCCACCGCCTGATCCCAGCTCGGCTCTTCAACCAGCACGGGCTGGAAGCGGCGCTCCAGGGCCGGATCCTTCTCGATGTGCTGGCGGTACTCGTCGATGGTCGTGGCCCCCACGCAATGCAATTCGCCGCGGGCCAGGGCGGGCTTCAGGATATTGCTCGCGTCCATGGCCCCACTGGTGGCGCCGGCACCCACCAGGGTGTGCATCTCGTCGATGAAGAGCAGCACTTCGCCTTCGCGCTCGGTGACTTCCTTGATGACCTTCTTCAAGCGGTCTTCGAACTCGCCGCGGTATTTGGTGCCGGCAATGAGCGCGCCCAGGTCCAGGGCCAACACCCGTTTGCCCTTCAGGCCTTCGGGCACGTCGCCTTCGACCAGGCGGCGGGCCAGGCCCTCGGCCACGGCCGTCTTGCCAACGCCGGGCGACCCGATGAGCACCGGGTTGTTCTTGGTGCGGCGGCTGAGGATTTGCACAACGCGCCGGATTTCTTCATCCCGGCCGATGATCGGATCGATCTTGCCGGCCCGCGCGGCGGCGCACAGATCGGTGGTGAATTTGTCCAGGACCGAGTCTTCGTTGTTGCCCAGGCCTTCTTCATTGTCGCCTTGATAAGCCTGGTCGGCTCCGGCCTGCTCGAGGGCCTTGGCGATCTGTTTGGATTCGGCCCCGAAGGTCTTCAAAACACTGCCGGCCCGCCCCTGATCGGCGGCCAAGGCCAATAGCAACTCGCGGGTGCCCACCATGGAGCCGCCGCCGGATTGGCCGTTCGCTTGACCGGATGTTCCGCCAGCCAGTTTTCCAGCCTCCAGAAAGACCATCTGCAACTCGCGACTGGGGCTGGGCACATCCTGGCGACTGACCTGGGGCAGGCTCTGCAATTCATTGTCGACCGTGCGGGTGATCAGGGCCGGGTCCAGCTCCAAACCGCGCAGGGTATTGCTGGCCAGGCCTGTTTCACTCAACAGGGCCCAAAGCAGATGCAGGGGTTCGAGTTCGGCGTGATTTATTTCATAAGCCTTGGCCTGGGCTTTTTGCAGGGCCTCTTGGGCGTTGACTGTCCAGTTGTTCATGGGGTTCCTCCGTTAAAAGAATGAGTTCTCTCATTCCAATTGCAGAGAGTGTGCCAAGACATATACGTTTTCATAACCTGTTGTTTTAGAATGTTTTACATTATTTTGTGCATACAGATGTGATTTGTAAGGCGTGGTGGGGATTCTATTTGTCATGTCATTGTGGCATATATGCCGTTTTGACAGGAAGAGGCATGCACGGGAGCTTTGCTCGATCAACGGTCTTGAGTGACAAGCACCGTTCCAAACTCGCGACCAAGTCTCGACAAGTTTTCCAGGTTCAAAATCCCGCCTCCCCGGGTTCTCCGGAGACTTCGCTGGTTGGGCCGAGCGACATCCCTGCACAGTCGCATCTATGCTGCGGACCCTACGAGCAGGCCGGTGCCCTGAATCACGGCACCGGCCAATTCGTTTTCCGTCTACTTCGCAAGCACCAACTTGAATGTTGCTTCGGTGCCAGCTGCTTCCAATCGAGCAAAGTAGATGCCGCTGGGCACCTGACGACCGTCACCGGCGCGTCCGTTCCACTCGACCGTGTGGAACCCGGCCGCCATGACCTGTTCCACCAGAGTGGCGATCTTCTGACCCCGCAAATCATAGACAGTCAAGCGCACCGCGCTAGTTGTCGGGACGCCGTACTTGATGCTTGTCCGAGGGTTGAATGGATTGGGCGACGCAAAACGGATCGATGTCGCCCGGGGGAATTGATTCTCCGCGACGGCCGACACGCTCTGCACCATGACCTCGTTGCTGGGCTCCCCCTCGTTGCCGTGGATATCAACCGCAGTCACGACGTAGTACCACGGCCCACCTGGCAGCGCCATATCAATGGCAACGGTGTCGGGGCTGCTGGCCACCAGGTTGAGCGAACCCGGCGTCACATTCGGTGTCGCGGCGCGATAGAGGTTGTATTGCAACAGATCTTCGTCCCGGTAGCCGCTCGGGGTCCAGGCCAAGGTGGCATCGGGACCGACCAGAGTGATGTTCAGCACCAGGGGCGCGCCCGGAGCCAGATTATCCACCGACCAGCCACCGACGATATCGGACTCGATGTTTCCGAAACTGGATTCGGTCAGGACCATGTATTCAGTCAGTGGCGCGCCGGCCTCGGTCGAGTCCGCAAAAGTGGGCACGAGGTACCCGTATTCCGTGAATTGCGCTGGTATTACCGCGTCGATGTAATTCCAGCCCGCCTGTTGCAGAGCGACCAGATCAGCGGCCGAGAGGCCTTTGTCCGTCACCGGTGGCAGCACCGCAGACCCCGGAGTCGAACCGCCGGGAAAGCGCCGCCACAGGGAATAGCGGAAGATGCCGGGTTCCTGGTATCCGTCCAGCCAGGAATGTGTCCAATCAAGTAGCATTTTGCCGCCCTGGTCCAGCGGTTGATCGATCAGCCTGGAGATGTTGGCCGCGGGGTCTCCCAGAACGCCGGTACGGTCGAGCCGTTGCATGTAAACATCGTAGTTGAGTTGGGAGCGGGTGTCATCGAACACCGAGTAGGCGCCGCCGGTCCTATCGGCGACAACGCTTCTTAGGTCTTGGACACGCGAGGCGCTACTGATGGGTTTCCCATAGTAGTCGCACATCCTGGTGCCACCATCGGTAAACAACTGAGCGTAGATGTCAGTGTAGGGGTTTCTGAAATCCTCCCAGAATACGGCGAAATTATCGTCGGTGGTCAAGGCAATGCCCAGATCCTGTTGGTTGCCATTACCTCCGCCGGCCACCAGGCCTGCCGAATTCCAAAGTAGATTTCCGTCCGCGCCAACTGACTGTACATAGATCGTCGTGCCGGTGTAGGAGTCCGTGCGACTATCTTCCCAGGCAAAGAAGGCGCCGCCGAATCTATCGGCGACCAGTAGGGCATTGCCTTGACCACCGACTTCGTTGCAGATGCCTTGGCCGTTGGTAGTCCAGATCTCGCTGCCATTGGGCAAATAACGTTGGGCAAATATATCACTATTCGACGTACCGGCGTTGCGGTAGTCGGCCCAGGCCACAATGACGCCACCCTGAGCGTCAAGAACGATTTGGAGTGCGAACTGATTGGACGCCAGTCCGCAGGTCTGCTCTCCGTTAATGGTCCAGAGTGGATTGCCGGAAAAATCGTAGAGGTTTGTATAGATATCGTCGCCATTGATCGCCAGGTCGCGCCGGTCCAGCCATGTCATATAGAAACCGTTATTTCCGCCATAGACGAGTCTCGGTAAATTCTGATCTTGGTCAGCCATACAGAGGCCTTTGCCGCTATCGGTCCAGAGGCGGTTGCCGACGACATCGAAGTGTTGGCCATAGATATCAGAGCTGCCCCCCCCGCGTAAATCATAAAAAGCAACGATGACGCCACCGGTGCCGTCTAGGCACAGGGTCGCCGCCTCTTGAACGGTGCTGACTGCGGGTGCCGCATTAATTCCCTGAGTACCCCAGGCGGCAACACCCGCCGCCGTGACATGTTGGACATAGACGTGATTGTTTGCACCGTCGTGGCTATCCTGAATCGCCAGGAACGCCCCGCCGGATCCGTCGCTGATTAACTCGAAATCGTCCATGAACCCAAAGTCCTCGTGGGCCGATACTCCAGTCGAACCCCATTGCGGGTTGCCGTCGGCATCCAGCCGCTGGACGACGACATTGCCGGAGAAGTTGCTGTAGTCCAGATACCCGATCAGCAAGCCGCCCTGACCGTCGGGCACAGCGCTAGATTTGAATTCACCCCAGTACGAGTTCGCAACAGGGTTGTTTTCGCGGGAATCGTGCGACCAGTCCGCCTGAGCGGTGGCCGCGGCGGAAATGAAAGCCAGGGCGAGAATTGCGCTGACAATGCGGTGCGGGCTGTGGAGGCTCATGATTCTTCTCCCGGATCTGAATATTGAGCAAGAGATATATCGGCATTTTACTGGCAAACCAGCATATCACAAAACAAGACAGAATTGATCATTTATATTGGGTGGGTACTCGCCCGACGCGGTCAAAGGTCCTGGCCGGGATGTAGCGCAGGCATTGCAATCAAGTACGGTGCATAGCTCTTTGGGCTACCGGCCACCTGCGCCGGTGGCGACTCCTGGGCCGTTGATCGGGGCCGCATCCTAGCTCTGGCGGTGGTACTAAATGTGGGGGCAAGTCAGCCAATAAATCACGTTGGCTGACAAAAAATGGTCCACCAAAAGCAGAGATTTACAGACTCAGAGTTTGATTTCGAGGTCGTCTAGTGGGCCTATGCAAAATGGCAGTATCTCAGAATATCACAAACCAAGGAGTCGTCACCGCTAACCGTTTGGTTTCATACAGTTATAGCCGAATCAGAAAACCGACCACAACCCAACAACTTTTCCTAGTCCAAAAACTCGGGTCGGCGGGTGAGACTGCAACAAGGAAAGCCGATACGGAGACGAGGCCATTTGCTGAATCTGAAGGTCGCCGC
>CAZLUL010000283.1:0-4567 GCA_964562635.1 uncultured Fibrobacteraceae bacterium
TCCCCCGTCGCGACCGACGAGATGAGTTGGGGTCAGGTCAAGGCGCTGTTTCGCTGATATGCCGAGTCGAAAACTCACCGCGTCACGGACAGCGCCGGCCGGACCCCGAGCGCATGCCCCTTCATCCCCGGTGGGTAGTGGGAGCGGTGCGCCGCGCGCGCGGTCATCGCTCGATGCCGAAAGCTGCCGCCGCGGTACATGCGGGGCTGGTCGCCGATGCCGGGGACCACAGGGTTTGGTCCGTACTCGCCGCGGTGGTAATCGGGGTCGTAGCCATCAAGACACCATTCGAGGACATTGCCGATAACGTTGTGCAAACCGAATCCATTGGCCGCATAGCTGTCGACCGGCGCGTGCATCGTGGCGCCGTCATCGAGGCCATCAAACGCCGGTTCGTGGCCCCAACCACCGTGGTCCCGGGCATAGGCATCCGACACATTGGCGTTGCCTGGCAGATCGTTGGCGCTATTGCCACACCAAAACCACGCCTGGCTGTTGCTGCGAGCCCCACATTCCCACTGGGCCTCGCTCGGCAGCGATAGCGCACATCGTGGCAACCAGGTTTCGCAATCCCACCAGCTCACCTGCTCCACCGGGTGCAGGAGAGAGGCCTCGTCACCAGACGCGAGCCAGGCTCGATCCCAGTTGAGGCCAGGGCCATAGTTGCTTGGGTTGCGGCCTGTCAGTCGCTGCCATTGACCTTGTGTCATCTCGTACTTCGACAGCCAATACGGAGACAGCTTCACTTCATGCAGGGTATATTTGGTCCATTTCGTTTCCGGATCTCCCATCAAAAACGTTCCGCCCGGAATCAGCACCAGCACGATGCCGGTCTGCTCGGTCAGGACGAGTTTGCCATCGCTGCCTCGCACCGCCGGTTCACCTGTCATCAGGTGCGCGAACTCCCACAAACCTGACTCGGGATTCGGATCCTCGCCGATAGGTACGAGGCCCATTCTCGACGCCGTCGGCAACTCGAGTCCCGGGATGGCGGCCCGGAGTTTCGGCAGATTCCTGTTCCACGCCGCCGCGTACTCACCGCCGTCGGCAAAGCCGGCCTCCAGTTGGCGCGCGAATGCTAGCCGGCGCGGCACACTCCAGCCATGGTCCGGTGAGAGAGCCTCCGGGTTCGTGCCCATGAGGCCCGTGGCGTCGTCCTTGAGTGTCAAGAGCTCGTCGACAAGTCCGGTCAGGGTTTCGAGCCGCGACTGAAAACCGGCGTTTTTTACCTGCCGGTCGTCGGCCTCTAATGCTAACAGTTCCGCTTGATGGCTTGCCAGGGAGAGCATGAGTATCTCGGCATTTTTGATCCATAATTGCAGGTCGGGGATTTTTTCGGGGTAGGGCGGCCAGAGCGTTTCGTCTGCCCGCTGGACGAGGGTCGACAAGGCAAATGCGTCGGCGTACGGTTTCTGCGCTTGAGCAATCTGCGTCGCGGTCATGGTCTCGAGTCGACCCGAAACAAAACCGGAGATACCCACGATGGCCGAGGTCGTGATCAATACAGCGGCGATGATTGCGGCGCGGTTCCTGCGGATGAACTTGCCCGCGCGATAGAGAAAACCTGGGCGGCCAGCCAGCACGGGCTCGTGGGCGAGATGCCGACGCAGGTCCGCAGCCAGTTCCATTGGCGTGTCGTAGCGGCGGTTGCGTTCCTTTTCCAAGGCCTTGAGGACAATCCAGTCCATGTCGCCGCTCAAGGCGCGAACCAAGCGGGAATGGCCGGTGTTCCGGGCCTTCAAAATCGCGTGGGTTTTGTCGTCCAGTTCCGTCACTCGGGTGCTGGGGGCGGGCGGGATCTGCTCGCGGATGATACGGCGCATCTCCTCAAATCCGGCCTCGCGCAGAGCGTTGGAAGTGAAGGGCAGGGTGCCGGCGAGCAGTTCGTATAAGATGACGCCCAATGAATAGACGTCTGTGCGGGTGTCAATGTCTTCGGCGGTCAGGTCGGCTTGCTCGGGGCTCATGTATTCCAGGGTGCCGACCATCTGGCCTATCTGAGTGAACATCGTCTGGTCGGTGAGCTGCTGGCCGGTGGCCTTGGCCACACCGAAGTCGATGATCTTGGGGATAGCTTGTCCGCCTTCTTCGGCAACCAGGATGTTGCTGGGTTTTAGGTCGCGGTGGATCACAGCTTTTTGGTGGGCATGCTGGACACCTTCGCAAACCAGGTTGAACAAATCCAACCGTTGGCGCAGGTCCAGTTTGTGCTGGTCGCAATAGACGTTGATCGGAACACCCTTGATGTACTCCATGACGATGTAGGGGCGGCCGGCAGCGGTGGCCCCGGCGTCGTAGACATTGGCGATGCAGCGGTGGTTCATCAAAGCCAAGGCCTGGCGTTCGGCCTCGAAGCGGGCGATGACCTGGCGAGTATCCATGCCCAGCTTGATGACCTTGATCGCCACCTGGCGCCGCAGAGGACTGCTCTGTTCGGCGACAAAAACCTCGCCCATGCCGCCCTCACCGATCCGTTGCAGAATGCGGTAGGGGCCGATGGTTTCGGGAAGCACGGCGGCCGTCTCGCTCACGCGGGCGGCCTCGCGTCCCACTCGTGCGGACATGCCCATGGTGAGATCGACGGCGCCGACGGACGAGTCTTGTGCCAGGAGTGACCGGGCCTCGGCCAGCAACGTGACATCCTCGCCGCACCGCCGGACAACAAACGCATTGCGTTCGGCGACCGGCAATTCGAGCGCCGCGCCGAGGAGGTCTTTCAGTTCCTGGAAACGTCCCGGATCCATGGCGTCATTGTCCATTCAGTTCGCGACTCAACCACAACCGGGCCACCGACCAGTCCTTGGCGACCTTGCGGCGCGAAAACCCCAGGGCAACCGCAGACTCGTCCAAGGTGAGACCGGCAAAAAAACGCACCTCCACCAACCTGCTCAACTGCGGGTCCATGGCGGTCAGGCGTTCCAGGGCCGCATGCAGATCCAGGAGGTCACAGTCTTCGTCGCTGCCGGCCAGATCATGGGAATGCAAGGTGACACGATTCAGGCCGCCACCCCGCTTTGTTGTTTCCCGCTTGCGGGCATGATCCACCAGCACTTGCCGCATCGAACGCGCCGCGATACCGAAGAAGTGGGCGCGACTCTTCCAGTCGATCTTCTGGCCGCCGGCAAGCCTGAGGTAGGCCTCGTGCACCAGGGCGGTGGGTTGCAGGGTGTGGGCTGCCAACTCTCGCTGCATGTGCCGGCTGGCCAGGGCGCGCAGTTCCTCGTAGACCAGCTCCAGGAACTCGTCCGCCTGGTAACGGTCGGCAAGATCCAGGTTCTGCAGCAGCATGGTGACGTGAGGATCGGGGGTGGTCATGGTCCTGACGATTCCGGTAAGAGTGGTGGCGATGGCCTGATGACCAGGACCTGTCAATAAACAGGATAGCATTAATCCGGTATAATTGCGCTTCAATAGGGAAAAGAGCCACTTTCCTCCTGTCTGTTCCATTTGGCCGGAACATTGCGGTCTTGCCTAACTCTTTCCGAGATTTCAAAAAGGGGGGGACGTAGCCTGGACTTTACGACAGATAACAAGTTACGAACGAGATGGCTGATTCCTTCGTCGAATCAGCTCACGGAATCGCCATATAACACGGTCAGGAACGTTTCCAACGAGACCAGATGAATTCGAGGCAGGCCCGCAACAACTGCTTGGACCGGTACACCAGAGTGCGGACATTGGCTTCTGACACATCCAGTCGGGCGCTGATCTCACGGCCACTCAAGCCATCCACTTCGGCAAACATGAACGCTTCCATCATGCGGCTGGGCAGGGTGTCGGAACACTTCAGGAACGCACCGTACAGTTTCTTCCGGTCGTATTCCGCTTCTGGAGAGGCCTTCCACGCCGCCGGAAAAAGCGAATCGTCGAGGACCCATTGCCCCTCGGCGTCCTCATTCTGGAGCAGCATGTCCCTGAACGTTGTTTCGTCCGCGTTGCGCCGGTAGTGGTCGATGATCTTGAATTTGAGAATACCCGTGAGCCAGGTTTTGAGACTGGAGTGGCCCTTGAAGGACCGGCGCGAATTCCAAGCGGCCAAAAATGTCTCTTGGGCCAGATCTTCGGCTGTTTCGAGATTTCCCACCCGCGAATGGGCAAACCGCAGCAGGTAGTCGCCATAGTTGTCGATCCAGATCCGTGGCTCGGATTCGAGTCCTTCGAAAGCACCACTGGAATTGAGATCAATTTTCTTTGTCATATTTGACGAATTTCCCCGACTAAGTAGGCAGTTAACCATTTACGGATCATTTCTGATCTCCATTCCGATCATAGGAGCTTTAGCCATGTCCTTGCAATCCATGTTTCATCGCAAGAAGCAACAAAACCCCAAACTCAAAGCGGTTTTCCTGAACTGCTCGCTCAAACCCAGCTCGGAAGTCTCCAATACTCTGGCGCTCATGGAAAAATTGGCCGGCGCGATGCAAACCGTTGGCGAGGTGGACGTGGAAATGATTCACGTCAACGACTACGACGTCAAATACGGTGCGGTCAACAATGCCGGCGAAGGCGACCAATGGCCGCAGATCCTCGAGAAGATCAGCACCTGCAACATCTTCATCATGGGCAT
>CAZLUL010000284.1:0-4554 GCA_964562635.1 uncultured Fibrobacteraceae bacterium
CCCTTGCCTTGGCGCGGGATCCGGATCAGCCACGCGGCCCAGGGAATCCAGGGCGGCAAAATAGCGGCGCACCAGATCGCGGTATTCCATGGGCGCCTGTTCCAGCGGCTGGTACTTCAAACGGAAGGGGCTATTTTCGTCAGACTCTTCGCTGCCCAGCGAGCCCTCCTGTTCGGCATACAACCGGCCAGCGGTTTCGCTCTCGCGGCGGTTGGTAAAATCGCGCCGGCGCACACTGTTGCGGGCATCCAGCATGCGGCTCAAAATGCGTTCCTGCCGCACCAGGGTTTCTTCGCTGACCAACCCGTCGTCGATCTCCTGGCTGATGCGCTCCATATCCCGGCCCATCTCGGACAAGTCTCCAAGCAGGCGTTCGCCTTCGGGCTTCAGCCGTTCTTCTTCGGCCAGCTCACCCATGCGCCCGGCCATGTCGGCCTGCTCCTGCCCCAGACGTTGCATTTCGGCCCGGGCCTTCTGGCTGATACCGCGGTCGGCCAGCATCTGGCGCAACTCGTCCGTCACCCCATTGAGGCCCGCCTGTTCCTGGGCCATCTGCTGCAATTTTTCCGCCATGGTCTGCTGGGGACTGCCGCTGCCGCCCCCGCCACCGCCCTGCATCTGGGCCTCGGTCAGCATGCCGATCACAATGCGATTGGTTTCGGACAGGGCCTCGCGCGCCTGCCGGCGAGCCACCGGCGCCCGGTTGTCCTCCATGGCCTGCACACCTTCACCCATGGTCTCAATAAGTCCATCCAACTGCTTCAACAGCTTCATGATACGATTTGGCGCCTCAGCCATCAATTCGCCCAGACCGTCGCGCACGCCGGCCGCCGACTTCTGCACCCGGTGCTGATCCCGGGTCAGGTTCAGGGCCCGCAGATCCCGCAACTGGGCCGGAATTTTCTGGGAGATTTCTTCCTGCTTGGCCGACAGGGCCAACATATCGGCGGCCAACCCGCGCAGGCTGCTGACCTGCTCCATCTTCATGGCCTGCTGCATGGCCTGCTGGGACTTGAGCAGCACACTGTACAGCGAGCCCAGATCGCGCAGGGTCTGTTCCTGCATCTCGGCGGCCTTGCTTGGGTCCTGTTGCTCGAGTTGTTCGCCGGCCTTGCCCATCTTGTCTTCCTGGCGCTGCTTCTTCACCTGATCAAGGGCCTGCTCAAGGGCCTCGGCCATGTCCTGGCTGGATTCACTGGGCTTCTCGGCGTTTTCTTCGCGCAGGTTTTCCAGGGCCTCTTCAAGCTTCTCCTGCAGTTGTTCCAGCTCCTTCTCGAGAGCCTCCTGGCGGCGGGCCAATTCTTCGGCCGAAGGCGGCGGAGTTTGCGAGTCGCCGCTTTCGCCACTTTCACCGCTCTGTGGTTCAGAGTCCTCTGATTCGCTCTCGCCGGTTTCTCCTTCAGCGCTCTCGCTGTCGGATGATTCGCTGTCAGATTTTTCGGCGTCCGAATTTTCGCCTTCGGAATTTTCCCCTTCGGAGTTTTCCCCGTCGGTCTGCTCACCGTCGGTCTGCTCACCGTCGGTCTGCTCGCCCGCCTCGGATTCTTCTGGCGCGGTCTGCCCCGCCTCCGGTGTCGTCTCGTTCTCAGACTGCGCCGCTTCGGCGGCCTGTTGGGCGGCCAACTGCCGACTCAGATCCGCCAACTCCTGCTGCTTCTGGATCATCTGTTCCAGCAAGGCGGTCAAGCCGTCGAGTTCCTGTTCCTGGGCCATGCGCTTGAGCATGGCCAGGGCCGCATCCAGGCGCCGCGCCATGTCCTGCTGGTTGCGGGCCACCTCATCCATGGCCCGCGCCACGTCTTCGGGCGAAGCCTGGCCGCCGCCCTCCTGCATCTTCTGCAGCAGTTCGCCCAACTGGTCGCTGTTGTTCTGGCCCAACAGCTCACTCATCTCGTCGGCTTTTTCCAACTGGGACTCATTCGTCAGCTGGCTTTGGGCCAGCTTCTGCAATTCCTGCTGCAACTGTTCCGCCACCCGCGCCAGTTCCTGCTGCAATTTCTGCTGGCGGTCAATGGCCGCCTCCATTTCCTGCTGCCGGGCCCAATCCGGCACCGGGTTTTTCATCAACTCGCGCGTCAAGCGGTCCAGGTCCTCGTTCAGCTTGCGGCTGCGGTTGCGCATCTCTTCCAGTTCGCTCTTGCGGTCCTCGTTCGACTCGGCCTGGGTCACCAAAACATCGGCCGCCGAGGGCAGCATCAGCCGCAACGCCCCCGAGCGTGTGCTGCCGGCCGGCAAAGGCCGCTTGTTGTCCACCGCTTCGACCACCAATTCGAGGCCATCACCAGCCACCAGGTCCAATGCGTCGGCCCGCACTTCCAGCCGGAAGCGGGCCCGCAACAGCGAGTCCTTGTCATCCAACCGGATGGCCCGCACCCGCAACACGCCGGCTGCCGTGGCGATTTCCCGCCAGAGGGTCGGCGCCCCACCAGGTTCCGCCGCGGACCAGAACCCCGCGCCCAGCCATTCTTCACCTTGTCTGGTATTCTGAGGCACGGCCGCACCCGTGCGGGTCAACAGCCTCAGGCTCGACAGGCCATAGTCGTCGGCGGCCTCGGCCAGCAGGGTCACTTCTCCGGACAGGGGCAGGATGCCATCATCATCGGGCCGCGCCAGGTCCACGCCCGGCCGCTCATCTGGCGCCGCGACCACTTCGTATGCCAGCGGTGACTGGTTGTGCAGTCCATAGTCGTCCGTCAAGCGGACCACAAAACGCTGGTCGGCGCCGATCTTCAGGTCACCCGTGACTGTCAACGAATCGGCCGACATCTTCAGCGTATCGCCCGCCGAGGTGATCAGCGCGGCCTCGCGCACCAGGTGGCTCACCCTTCCGCTCAACTCCAGCCGGCTGCCCACCGGCACTTCGATCCAGGACGGCAGGCGTTCCATTTGCCGCGCGGGCAAGCGAGTGTAGGCGGGCGGATCAATCCGGGCCGCCAAAGTCGTCAGCAAGGGGTAGTGATGCACCGTGACCTGCCGGGTTTCCGAGAGCAGGGCGCCGCGCCGGAAGCGCCACGAAAAATCCTCGCGCACTTCCATCGCTGCCGCCTGCCAGCGCCGGTAGGGATCCGGCAGTCCCAGCGGGGTAGACGTCAGGGGCGCTTTGCGGGTAGGCAATGGCTGCCAAGTGCCACCACCGACGCGGATCTCGGCCACGGCCTGGTCGTCGCCGGTGGCAAAATCCAGGCCCACCAATTCGACATCCTCGCCCACCACGACGTGGGCGTCAGTGGCCCCGGCGTACAACCCTCCGGTGACCAACTGGGTCTCGGCCGGAACGGGCAGCCACAGCCGTGACCAGCCACGAATCGTTTCGACTGGCGAAAGCCACAGCAGGCCGATCGCGAGGAAGGCGGTCAGCACCAGGCCGCTCACGCTGGTTCGGGTGTAGCGCTGGGGCAAAATATTCGCCGGATTAACGAGGGTGAGCACATCAGTGGCCCGGGCATACAAGCGCCGCTTCAGTTCGGCGGCCACCGGTTGGTCGTCAGGCCAACGCTCGGGGCAGCGGCCGGCTTCTTCGGCAGCCACCACCAGATTGGAAAAATCGGCTTCGCGTTCGATGCGCAACGCCAGTTGGGCCTTGCTGCCCAGCGCGCGCCAGGGCCGAATCACAAAATTCCAGGCCAAGGCAACCAACCCCGCCCCAACCGACAGACTCAGTCCCCAGCCATTAAAAACGCCCGGCTCCATCTTGCCGCCCAGCGACCAGATGGCCAAAACAACCATCAGACCGCCCACCGCACCGAGGCGGATCAGCCCATGCCCCAACGCCCGCAGACGGGTGCGGTGCAGCAGTTGCTGCAGTTGGGTGTCGAAATCGGGGCTGCGCTGAGGGCCTGGGTTCACGGTACTCATATCCGGTTTAAGGGTGTGTCAGGGCGTACATCAAGATATTGACGGCCATACGGGCCGCCGCCTCCCGGGTCTCGGCCGGGTCGCCATGCACTTCGGGATCTTCGAGACCGTCACCGATATCCGACGAAAAGGAGTAGAAAAGCATCAAACGGCCTTCCTTCGATACGCCAAATCCCTGGGCAGGTTCCCCGTCGTGCTGGTGGATCTTCGGCAAACCCGGCAAATCGTAGAACGCGTGGTAGATCGGATGGTCGCTCGCGATGGGCGCCAACTCCTGATCCGGAAACAGGGCACTGACCATGGACCGAAAGGACGGGTCCAGGCCGTAGTTGTCGTCGACGTACAGGAAACCGCCGGCCTCAAGGTACCGCCGCAACTCGGTCAGATCGTTTTCATCCAGGGCAATGCGCCCGTGACCCGAGACGTACAGGAAGGGATACCGGTAGAGATCTTCACTATCGAGTGTGACGATAGCTTCAGTGGCGACGGTGGGAACGCCGGTGCGGGCGGAGAACATTTCCAGCCAGTTGGCCAGGCTGCTCGGGTCGCAGTACCAATCACCCCCGCCTTCGTAGTGCAGACGGGCGATTTGAACTCGGCCCAGGTCGTTGGTGCGCGCGCAGACCGGGCTGGCCAACGCGCCGATCAACAGACCGGTCGCCAATATCATCACCGAGATTCTCTTGCCACTCATCTGGT
>CAZLUL010000285.1:0-4533 GCA_964562635.1 uncultured Fibrobacteraceae bacterium
CGGGCAGGATCATGAAATTGCCCCTCGGCCCCTGTACGGCGACCTGCTTTCCTTTGGTGTCGATGGCAACGACTTTGGCGACGGCTTTGACGACGGCCCCCACAGCGCCGGCGGGCTCCACCTCCATGGGCGCTTTGCCCGCCTCCGCCAGAACAACAAACGGGTTCGCCCGCTCCTCGGCGGTGGGTTCACGGAACTCGGCGCGCAGGAAGGTAAGATATTTCGCCTGGACCGTATCCCCCACCTTTATTTCATCGAACCGCTCCACCGCTTCCGACGCCGTTATCGTAACCAGGTATCCTTCCGGCCCTTTCAGCGTGACCTTGCGATTCTCCGAATCGATTTTTTCGACGGCCGCTTCAATTCTAACCAGGATCCACTTCTCCTTGGAAAGCGGTTTGTCTTCAGCCGCTGTCTCTGCAAAAACCGGGGCGGCAAGCGTTAACGTCAGTATGAGATTCATGATCGTTTTCATATTAGAAAAACCGCGATCCGTTTGAGATAGGTGTATATCCGGCTCAAAACGGCCAGACCATCGGGACAAGCACCATTGTGATCACCCCCACGACAACGGTCAGGGGCGTACCGATTTTGACAAAGTCTGTGAAGGTGTACCCCCCGGGGCCATAGACCATCAGGTTGGTCTGGTAACCCATCGGCGAGATGAAGCTGCATGACGCCCCGACCATTACGGTGATGACAAACGGCATCCCGTTAACGCCCAAACCGGAGGCCATGGCCATGGCGATCGGGAACATGAAGACCGCGGACGCCACATTGGTGATCATGGTGTCCATGAAGATACAGCCTATGAATATAACCGCCAATGTCATGTGAGGATTGTCGCCGCCGATAATGCTCAAAAGCTCGGCGATTTTGGCCGACAGCCCGCTGCCGGTCACGGCCGCTTCCAGTCCGATGGCACTGGCAATGATGATCAGGGTTTTGAACTCCAGGCTGTTGCCGGCCTGGCGAAACGTCATGCAACCGGTCAGGATCATGGCCCCCGAGGCCAGCAGCGACGCATTGAGCATGTTCATCCAGCCCATCGCGACCACCGCCACCATGGCAACGGTAATCAGGGACGCATAGACGGCGCGGTCGTACCGTTTGATTCTGGCATCGGTCAGCCTGCGGACCATGGAAAATGCAATGTTGAGCTGGTTTGCGTAGAAAAACGACTCATCCACTTCGAGGACCACGATGTCGCCGGATTCGACCCGAACTTCCGACATGGGCCCCTCGATCGATCGCCCCCCCCTGGAGAGGGCGATGATCGACGCTTGAACGGGGGCTTCCGGCAATGGCAATTCCTTGATCTTGCGGCCCAGCGCCGCTGCCCGGTGCGACACGACCGCCCTCACCAGGCGATGGGAGTGCCTGGCGGTGGAAATTTCCCGAACAGCCGATCCGTACACCGGCTCCAGTCCTTTGGTGCCCCACAAGTCGGATATCGCTTCCAACACCGCTGAAAACACCAGCACATCGCTGGCTTGGAGCCGGGTTCGGGGGGTTATTTCGGCAGGTTCCCCACCCTTCCGATTGAGGGCCATCAGATCAAACTCCAGAGGGTTGGTGTATCCCATATCCTTTAAGGTTTTGCCGATGATCGGTGCACCGGCGACGACCCTGAATTCGGATCCGAAACGTCGGACCGTCCCTGCCGCTGTGTCGCTTTCCTTGGTCCCGGGCAGAAGAAATCGACTGGCCAACATCAAAAAGGCTATGCCGGCGACGGCCGCAGGCACGCCGATCCAGGCCAGGTCAAACATGGCGATCGGTCTCAGCGGCGCTGCATTCGGATCGCCATTGGCGAGAAAGTCGATCACCATCCCGGCAACCACCAGGTTGGTGGATGTGCCGATCAACGTGCAGGTGCCGCCCAGAATGGAGGCATAGCTCAGCGGGATATAAAGACGCGGCGCCGGCAGGCGACTGATCTTCGCAAGGTCCCGGATCACCGGTATGAACATTGCCACCAGGGGGGTGTTGTTCAAAAAGGCGCTGCCCACGGCCACGGGCGGAAGGATTTTGGCTTGAGCGGCCAGCAGGCTCTTGGGATGTCCGATGAGCTTGTCGGTGATCAGGGTGATGGCCCCGGTGCGGTACATCCCGGCGGCTACCATCAGGAGTGCCCCGACGGTCAGCATCCCGGGATTGGAAAAACCCTTGAGGCTCTCGCCCAGGGGCGCCAGGCGAAAGGTGATCGTCAGGGTCAACGCCCCCACGAAAACGGCCACCGGCGGGACCCTGCTCCGGATCAGCAAGGCGAAGGTCAATGCCAATATGGCAATGGTGATATACTGGTCTGTTGACATTTTATATCCTCCTCGCCTTTTCGATGCCTGTCGTCAGGTTTTGCTACCAGTCCGGCGCCCGCCACTCGAGTTGCTCAGTTTCGGGGGAGGACGTCGTCGGTATTTCATCCTCGAGCAGGTCGCCCCAGTCGGTCCGCTCCGCCATCTCTTCACGTGTTGTTTCCGGGACAAACGGCTTGCCCTCGCGGATCTCCCAGCCTCCGCCAAGGGCCTTGTAAAGGGCGACAAGATTCACGGCGATGTTGCCGCGGCTGGTTGTCAGCAAATCCTGCTGCGAGGCCAACGCGCGCTGGGAGTCCAGCAACCGTTGGTAGTCTGTCAGCCCCTCCTGATACTGAAACATGGCCAGTTCCACGGATCGGGATGCGGCGGTGGCGCTTTCCAAAAGGTACTTGCTCTCCCACTGGCTCCGCAGGAACGCAACCGACGCGTCTTCCACCTCCCGCACCGCTTCAAGCACGGTGTTGCGATAGGCTTCGGCCAGCTGCTGGAACCGGGCGTCCTGCACACGAACCCGGTTTTTGATGCGGCCGTAGTTAAAAATATCCCATGAAAAGGTGGGGCCGGCCAGGAACTCCAGGCTGCTGGCGTCGAACAGATCCCCTAGGGAGCTGCCGCCCGGAAAACCGGCGGCCGTTAGGTCGGCGCTGCTGCTTTTTAACCCGATCGAACCGAGCAGTGAAATCCGGGGGTAGAGGCCCGCTTCGGCCACGCCGGTGAGCGCGTTCTGTGCCAGCAGCCGCCTTTCAACCTGACGAATGTCCGGTCGCCGGCGAAGCATGTCCGCGGGGATGCCGACGGCCACCTCCGGCGGGGCGGATGGGATGCCCGACGTGCCTTTGAGCATGGCGTCCACCTCGGCCGGGAAAAGCCCCAGCAGCAGTGCCAGTGCGTTTTTGGATCGCTGCAGTATCGACTCCAGGCGGGGAATCGCCGCCTGGGTATTGGCCAGAAGGGTCCGGGCCTGAGCGACATCCAGCTCGGTGACGTCACCGCCCTCGAAGCGGACAGTTGCGATCTCAAGTGACCGCGCCTGGAGTGCCGCATTGTTCCGGGTAATTTCGAGTCGGGCCTCGAGTGTCCGTATTCGGGAATAGACGCGTGCAACTTCGGCGGTGAGAGTGACCAGGATGTCGTCGTAGCTCGCGATGGAAGCGTCCAAGTTGCCGACGCCCGCGGCCACGGCCTTGCGGAACTTGCCCCAGAAATCCAACTCCCAGGCCGTGTCGAATCCCAGGCTCGTTTCACCGTACCGCAGATCGGCGGCGGAGGTGGTGTTGGCTGCCGTCTCACTGCCGCCTACCGCCAACACGTCGCCGCGGAGCTGTTGGACTTGAGGGTACAGGGTCCCCGTGGCGATACCCAACTGGGCCCGTGCCTCGAGGATGCGGATTCCGGCGGCCCGAAGCCCGGGATTGTTGGTATGCGCCTTTTCGATCAGGCCGTTCAGCGCCGGGTCTTCGAACACGGTCCACCAACGGGAAAGATCGGCCGGCTCGCTGCCGAGGGCCGGGTCCTCAGACTCGGACCAGGCCTCGGGTTCCTCAACCGAGGGCTTGACGTAGTTGGGGCCCACGGCGCACCCGGTCAGAAGCGTCAGCAAGGCCAGCAGGACTGCCGTTCGTTTCAACCAGCGGATTTCACTCAATGTTGGTAAAGTACACACGAAACCTCCTGTTCCGGCCGGGGGGGCCATTTTATGCATGTTGTCATCACATTCCATTGGCATTGCCCGATGACATCGATTTTTCGATCCCGCCGACCCGTCAACCGCCCGGGTTCGGCACCCTGTAGAAAATGGCGTACAGCACCGGCACAACCACCAGGGTCAGGACCGTGGCAAAGCCGAGGCCGAACATGATGGTCACGGCCATGGCGATGAAAAAGGCGTCGGTTAAGAGCGGGATCATGCCCAGAATGGTGGTCATCGCCGCCATGGACACCGGGATGAGCCGGCTGAGACCCGAGTCCAAGATGGCCTGAAACGGCGCCTTGCCCTCGGCCAGCTCGAGATCGATCTGGTCGATCAGCACGATGGCGTTTTTAATGAGCATCCCGGCCAGGCTCATGAGGCCCAGCAGGGCCATAAACCCGAAAGGCTGGGAAAAAATCAAAAGACCCGCCGTGACGCCGATAAGGGCCAGGGGGACGGTCAGCCAGATGATAAGCGTCTTCTTGATCGAGTTGAACAGGATCAGCACCAGCAGCACCATCA
>CAZLUL010000286.1:0-4516 GCA_964562635.1 uncultured Fibrobacteraceae bacterium
GAACACATGATATCAGGAGGCTGGGCGGAAGTCGAACCCCAGGTCAGGTTGTGTTGAAAGCGCCCCAAAAAGCATAGAAATCGAGACTCAGAGCCAGATTTCGGGGTCGTTTAGGGAGGCTGTGTTAAGTGAGAGATTTTAAGAATTTCACCAACAATAAGCGCCGGTCCCGCTAACCCTTTAATCCCAAGCGATTATACGACCAAAAAAAGGCAGACTCCCCAACCTGCCAAAATCCAACAGATATTTCCCCTAAAAATTTCCGGGTCCCCGGGTAGGACGCTATTCGTGAATTTTTGCTAAGAATTTCGGCGGTAATTTACCTGGATGGAACAAATGGTAGGCACAATCGTTCTGCTGCGGCAGCATGCCGCCGATCATGACCATGTCGGCCCAGTCAAGGTCGCCGTCAGGCAGCTTTTCGATGTTGCGATCGATCAGCCATACGGACCACTCACTGGGCAAGAGCGCGGCCACCGTGATCAACCCCAGCGGCGCGGCCGAGTACTTTCTACCCGCGACGGCGCAGGTTTCACGGTAATTCCAGAATGAGTTGGAACTGAAGCGTGGAAAAATCATCAGAACGTTGACGACAGGATTAGACAAAGGTACTCCCGTTCCCCAGGTGGAAATGCTGGTGCGTGAATGCCCGCCGGACACAATCAAGAAGGCACAACCTGAACCTCATCGTACCTGCAAAATCCGGGTCTGGGCCACGTCCGATCCAATACTGCCGCGCACCAGATACACGCCACTGGCGGCCCACCGGCCCTGCCGATCCCGGCCATCCCACACAATCCGGTGGGTACCTGCGGAAAGCCAATCCCCGGTCAACAGCTCGCGCACAAGGCGGCCTCGCAGATCATACACTGCCAGGTTCAGATTGCCATCAAGAAGCAGATCCACACTGATGGCCGCTCGACCGGTCCCCACCGGACCAGCCGCCCGCAACTTGAGCATCGTGTTTCCGCCAGCATGCCGATCACCACTTGGCACCGCCGAAACAGCGGACTTGACCACCACTGGACCCGCCTCATGGTAAATCGTGATCACACTGGTAGCCCCATCAAAGTACCAACCCGGAGTGCCCGCAGGCGGCGCTTCCAGCTCTGGCAAATCCAATCCCGCGGCAACCACTGTAACCGGAGATCCGGGCAGCTTTACCCGCTCATTTCCCCCGCCCCCAGCCGTTGCGTATGCCACCGATACACCATCCAGCGAGTAGTCGATACTGGTCAGGGCTTCATCGGCCGCCAGGATATGAATTTCGGTGGTGGGCGCCAGGTCAGGCTCCAGGGCCATGATCTCAAGGAAATATTTCACCGTGTTGAAATTTTGTTCGTACCAGCTGTCGTCGTTGAAGAACTGGACAAGGTCGTTGATGGTCGTGAACATGCGCCCGTCGGCGGCGTCACCCCGGTTGTTCTGCCCATGGGTACAGGCCGCGGCCATGGCCAGGCCCGTCTGCCGCCACGTATCGTCCTGGCGCGGATCTCCGGCCAGGGCCTGATGCAGCAGCAGAGCCGTACGGGCATACTGCAGACTGCTGGCGTAGGTACCTTCTTGCCAGCCGAACCATTCCACAGTGATTGGTACGTAAGGGTCAAAGCGGATGTCGGGCCCCCGTACCAGAAACCGCTCGCTCAGTGAATCGAGCACGGTAATGGCCAGATCCTCCCAGCCGGTCGGGCGGCGAGTCACCAGTTCGACGATCATCTCATGGCCCGAGTAATGATCGCCCTTGCCGGTCTGCAATTCGGGGGCCTGGTCCTCGTAGAACCCTTCCCACCGCATGTACGATGCCGAGGTAGCCTCGCACGGATTGGCCAGCAACCAGGCCCAGACTCGATCCCTCGTCTGGGTGTAGACGGGGTTGCCGGTGCGGGCGGCTAGGTCGTCAAAGAAACGTACGGCCGGCATCAGGTTGCTGGTGTAGTCCTGGGTGACCGTGCCGTCGGCGGGTACGACACGGAAGGGCCAGCGGCCGTCGTCGGTGACATCACCGGTCAGCTGGGTCGCCGCCAGGACGTCGGCAATTTCCACCGCGCCGTTCAGGTAGGCCGCTTCGGCGGTGATGTCGTACAGGCGCAACAATCGCAGACCAAACATTGCCGGTTTGTCGGTCATGTTGGCCGGACCGTCCCAACCTCCACCCATAACACCGTCGGTCTGGGTGCTGTAGGGCAGGTTGCCGTAGAGATCGCCGGCTGGAGTACGGTGCTCGAGGATCCAGTCGGCATATTGCCGGGCCCGGACCAGGCCTTCATCGTCACCGCTCCAGCGGCGCCAGTCCAGAAACGCGTCGATACCCACCGCCGCCGTGTAGCCGGGATAGCTGACCGACATGTAAAAGGGATACCCGCCCAGATTCCCGTCCAGATCGTTCTCGTCGTTGATGGCGTAGCTGTAGAAATACGGCGGGACGGGATACCCCTCGGGGTCATCGTCGTTGGTGCGGATGCCGTTTTGGCCCACGTCCGAAACCAGAAAACCCACCACTTCGGCGACAACCTGGGCGTAGGGTTTAGCCGCTGGGACCTCGGCGTCGGCTACAGACGGGAAGATGGTGGCCATAGTACAAAATAGGGTCAGGACTCCTACGCAGAGGCTGCGGCGGACATTCGAATTTTCAATCACGACCATGCGAATCACCCTCTTTCAATCACCAAATCTGAAACAGGCCTACTTCAACAACAACATGCTCCGGGACTCCCTGAAGTCCTCGCCTTCCAGCGCATTCCTTTCACCCTATTCGAAGGGGCCGGGCTGGTGCTCGGCCCCATTCGAATTTGGTGAAAGGTATGCGCGAGGCGGGTCCGTCCTACCTCCCGACCGCCGTTATTTTATTAGAACCATCCTCTTCGTCTCGCTATACGACCCCGCTTCGAGTCGGTAGAAGTAGACGCCAGCGGATACGGTCCGTCCGCTGTCATCACGCCCGTTCCACATCATTTCTTGGTGTCCGCTTTCAAAGACCTGTCCCGACGAAAGGCGCCGCATCAACCGCCCTGAAACATCGTAGATGTGAAGCCGGACGCCAATCGAACCCGGCACATCAAACGCGATCGTCGTCACTGGATTGAACGGATTCGGCACTGCATCGTAGAGCGCGTAGGCCAATTTATTGACCGCATTGGGAACGTCCGCCGGCGGACTCTCAAGCGCCACGATGTGTGTCGTGTTCACGTCAACATTCCTCAGCGTTTGCTTGTACATGTAGTTAATGGCCGTTGGCCAATAAACATGGACCGAATCAACCAAGGTCGCCGCCCCTAACCCGAAATGCACAACCGAACTGTTCTGGGAAACCAGTCCATTACTGCCCGAGATATGCCGGTACATGACGTCCTCTCCTACGAAGACATGCACCTTCGCTCCAAGGGCCAAGGAGTTGAGCGGCACACCCATATCCAGATTCGTATCCACGAGACGGAATTTCACCCAGTTGTTCTCCTCAGGAGCAAAGTTGTTCTCGAGCAGTACGTTGGGCCCGGTTTCATTGGTGACGTAGAGATCCAGGTCACCGTCGTCGTCAATGTCCGCGCAGGCCGCGCCCCAGCTGGATCTTTGGGCAGCGATCGCCCAGTCGTTGACCTTCTCGAAATGACCATTGCCCAGGTTCAGATGCAGTACGTCTTCTTCGTTATACTTGGCCACGAACATATCCAGCCAGCCGTCGTTGTCGAAGTCGGCCCAGATGCAACTCTGACCAAAGCCCGTATGTATGATGCCGACGTCGCTCTGGATTTCGAACTGCCAGTTACCCAGGTTGCGGATCAGTTCATCACCATTTCCCCAATGGGAAATGTAGATATCCGGCAGTCCGTCGTTGTCGTAGTCACCCACATCCACACCCTGGTCACCAATTTTGACCGATAGCAGGTGAGGATAGAAGGTTCCCCCGCCCCCGTTCTCATACGCATAGGAAGCAGTGCCCTCAGTCACCAGAATCAGGTCGAGATCTCCGTCCGCATCGAGATCCGCCCAATGCATCGCCTGGAAGTTACCTGTCAGGTTCAGATCCGATGGAGTAGAGACATTGAATCCGTCATGACCATCATAGATCTGGAATCCGAGGCCGAGACCGCTGTCAAAATAATTGGCCACAGCCAGGTCCAGGGCACCGTCCAGATCGAAGTCCACCCAAGCACCGGGATACGGAGCCAAATCCGGGAACACCGGAACGTCCGGGCCTGCACACTCGAAGGCACCATTGCCTAGGTTGTGTGCAATGACGGGAGGATTGCCGAAGTTAGCCAGAACCAGGTCTGGCCACCCGTCTCCATCGTAGTCTCCCCAACTCGCAGATGGGCCCAACAAGGCGGTCTCCTCGCAAATGGCAACCTGCTGGGTCAAGACGCCTGTTCCATCGTTGGCGACGAGCACCGCAGAGTCCTCATTACGAAGGAAAAGGAGGTCTTCGTCACCGTCCCGGTCAAAATCGCACCAAGCGACACCTTGACCAACCCCAGCATCTGCCACGATACCCTGTGCGATGTCGTTCCAGTGTGGAACC
>CAZLUL010000287.1:0-4488 GCA_964562635.1 uncultured Fibrobacteraceae bacterium
CTGTGCCGTCGTGGCAGGAAGGAGCCTCCCGGCCCTGCCGCCGCCGCGGGAGTTTCTGGTCCGGCCTGATGTCATCGCGCATCGTCGCAGGAGTCTTCGCGCACGGATCGACGGAATCCTGGGGCCGCCTGACGTACGCTAGTCTCCTGTGCGTCGGTGGCAGCCAGATGTTGGGCCCTGCTGTTGGCCCGCCGGCGGGATCGCGAAGCGATTCCATCCGACGATCATCCGGACTCGGGAGGGCGGACTATACGGTTGAAATTCCTATCTGCAAAGGCCCCCAGATATTGATCAGACTCATATCTGGGGGCCTGATTCTCCTACCGATACAAGGCCTTGATATTTCCCCAGGATTCATTCTCAGTCGCCACCGTATCATCGTAAGTGAGGCGCAACTGCCATGAATTGAGGGTTCCCACCGCACCGTGGGAGTAGTCCCGGCAATCGAGCACCCAATCGCCTTCGGTGTACTCGCCGATCCAGGCGTCCATGTCGTTGTGGGGAGTAAAATCGGTCGGGAACCAACCGTTGATGTTGGTGATCGGGATGCCGCCTTCGCCAATCCAAGCCAAACCCAATTGCGTGCCACCAGGAGAAGTGAGGCGCACAATCAGGTCACTGGTCCAGTCCACCATTGAGATGTTGAGATAGACCTCGACGCCCGCCACGATCGAACCGAGGGGCACATTGATGGTGTCCAACAGCGGAATTCCGGCCCCACCGCCGTTCGGGCCATCGGGAATCTGCTGTCCAACCGTGCTGCTCCATGTTTGCTGCACTATGGCGCCAACCTCGGCCTCATCCGCCAGGGCTCCCGCAGCCAACGTCATCGTCAAAACCCATACCAGAGCAACAGCAATATTATGCTTCATCATCATCCCCTTCCACTCCAACACGTCAGGCACCGACTGCGGCTGGCTGTCCGGCAGTTCATAGAGCACTCGCCAGTTAGGCGATGCATGAACTGTCGGCCCATGCAACCGAAGTCACATCAGGGATGATTATACCATTTTTACGAAGGTTAAAACGAAAAAATATAGGGCCCCAGAGGCCTTTGTTGATCGGCAGACTTTCGTCTGCACGATAATCCGGTTCGGCGCCCCCCTGGCCACCACGGCCAGACCGAGTTCCGCTTCGCACTGCCCAGCGACAGCAGCGCGCAGCTGACTTGTCCGGGGCGTGAGGTGACGCAGAGGATTACTGTTATGCGACAGATTTTCAGACCATGTGTTTGTGGCCAGCGGAGTGGGCCTGTGTCCACCCGCTGGCCATTCGCCCCGCAGGGAGTGCCCATAGGTTGCCCCGGGCAGATTGATAGTATATACTCATTTGACCACACGAAACCCATTCCCCTGATCGGGTGCCGTGAGTCTGTGCCTTGGCCGGTCCAGCTGCCGGTCTACTGCGGTAAATCCGCAACGCTTCATTTCAAGGGGGATCCTATGAAATTTCTACCAACCCTTCTCGTATTCGCTGCAGTTTTATTGCCCGCGGTGTCGTTCGCCGGCATTGGCCCGTGTGATTATTCCACCGCCGAACGAGCCTATCCCGGTCCCGAAACCGTCGTGGTGATGGTCTTGCCCGATGGCACGGGTACGCCCCTGACCGAGGCCCGAACCCTTTATCAAGAGGTGGACGCCACCATCACGATCAGTCTGTTGGATTGCCTCGGTGTTCCGGTGCCTGGTTTTCCCAGCGAGGACATGTGGCTCGAAAGCGCCGATGGCGGCTTGGCCATGTGCGTGGCCGGTTCCATCACCGACGAGAATACCGATGCCAATGGGCAGGCCTTCTGGGCGCAGCCTTTGCGCGCCGGCGGTTCGAGCGAGGCTTTGACCATTGTTATCGTCAATGGCGCGCCCCTCACGACAAATGCAGGCCTGGCCATCTCATTCAACAGCCCGGATATCAATGGCGACCGGTTGGTCAACCTGACCGACGTGCCGATGTTCGCCACGGATTTCTACGGCAGCGCCTACATGTTCCGTTCGGATTTCCACTACGATGGGGATGTCAACCTGTCTGATGTCGTGCTGATGGCGCAGGGCCTGGGCGCCGACTGTCCCTAGGCTTGGTGCCTTGTGTAATGTTTCAGGGGGAAACCAATGAAGATCAGAATGACGCTTCTCTTGTTCGTGGCCCTGCCTCTGGTCACCGTTGAGGTGACTCAAGCGCAGACCGGTGGTTGGGATTTGTGGGAATTGAGCTATGCCGAACGTGCCTATACCGGGCCCGAGACCGCTGTCGTGTTGGTGCTTCCGGATGGATCGGGAGCAGCGCTGACCAATGCGGCCATTGTCGGTAGTACGGTTGACGCCTCGATCACCCTCTACTTGCTCGACTGGGCTATGGCGCCGGTTGCCAATTTTCCTCGTGAAGACATGTGGATCGAAAGCGCCGATGGTGGCCTGGCCATGTGCACAGCCGGCACGATCGCCGATGCGAATACCAATGCGAATGGCGAGGCCTTCTGGGTTCAACCGCTGCGGGCCGGTGGGGCGAGTGAGGCCCTGACTGTTGTGATGATCAATGGGGCAGCCCTTATGTCTGGCGCGGGTTTGGCCATCTCCTTCAATAGCCCGGATATCAATGGCGACGGTGTGGTGAATTTGACAGACGTGACGCTGTTCGCCACAGATTTCTACGGCGGTGTCTACGCCTTCCGGTCCGATTTTCACTACGATGGGGATATCAACCTGTCCGATGTCTTGCCGCTGGTCTATGGCCTGGGCAGCAGTTGTCCTTAGGTCGGTCAGATATTTGTTGGAGGATTTCAGTGAAGTTTTTAGGGGTTCTATTGTTGCTCGCAATTCTGAGTCCCATTTCGGATCGGGATGCGCATGGGCAGGGCACCGGCTGGGATTGGGATCTCAGTCAGGCGCACCGTGCCTATCTCGGGCCCGAAACCTCTGTCGTAATGGTGCTGCCTGACGGGGCGGGGACACCGATGTCGGCATCTCGAATTGTTGGCGGTACGGTTGATTCTTCAATCACCCTTTACCTGATTGACGGGGCTGGGCGGCCGGTTGCCAATTTTCCTCGTGAAGACATGTGGCTCATAAGCGCCGACGGGGGGGTGTCGGCCTGTTTGGGTGGAACTGTTGCCGATGGGCCTTCCAATGCCGCCGGTGAGGCATATTGGACGCAACCGTTGCACGCTGGGGGGGCGAGTGAGGCCCTGACTGTAGTGGTGATCAACGGGGCAGCGCTTACGTCTAGCGCGGGTTTGGCCATCTCCTACAATAGTCCGGATATCAATGGCGATGGTGTGGTGAATTTGACAGACGTGCCGCTGTTCGCCGGAGATTTCCACGGCGGGGCCTACGACTTCCGGTCGGATTTCCACTACGATGGAATTGTCAACCTGTCTGACGTCGTGCACATGGCCCAGGGCTTGGGCAGCAGCTGCCCCTAGCGATGCACGCCGGCCGCATCGCCGCCGGAGCGCCTCACAAACTCACTGTACGTGCCATCGTAAACCAATGGCGGTTGGGCGGGGATCTCCCCGCCTGGCCCGTCACCCGGCCGCAACTCCAGCACCCGGTTGCTCAGTCCGCGCAGGAAAGTGCGATCATGACTGACAAAGAGCATTGTGCCTTCAAAGTTGGCCAGGGCCTTGACCAGCATCTCTTTGGTCTCAAGGTCAAGATGGTTGGTGGGCTCATCCAAGATCAGGAAATTTGGCGGGTCAAACAGCATCTGGGCCAGTACCAGGCGTGATTTTTCGCCACCCGAAAGAATGCGGATCGGCTTGTCGATATCGTCGCCGCCGAATTGGAACGCACCCAGCACGTTGCGCAGCACGCCACGGCCCTCGGTGCTGAAGGCCTGCTGCATGTGATCAAAAACCGTCAGGGCGGGATTGAGTTGTTCCAATGACTGCTGGGCGAAGTAGCCAATCTTGAGGTTGGCGCCCAGGCGCACGTTGCCGGTGTCGGCCGCCAGAGTACCGGCCACCAACTTCAGCAATGTGGTTTTACCCGCGCCGTTGCGACCCAGAACGCACCAGCGCTCGGTGCGCCGAATTTTCAGGCTGAAATCGTCGTAAATCACGCGCGAACCATAGGCCTTGGTCAGACTCTGCAGGTCGGCCACATCATCACCCGATCGTGGGGGCGCACGGAATTGGAACTCGACCACCTTGCGCCGGCGTGGGGGCTCGATCCGTTCGATTTTTTCCAGCTTCTTGACCCGGCTCTGCACCTGCGCGGCCTTGGCCACGTGCGAGGCGAAGCGGTCAACAAAACGTTGTTCCTTGGCCAGCATGGCCTGCTGCCGGGCATAACTGGCTTCGCGATTGGTTTCGGCCACGGCGCGCTGGCGCACGAAATAATCGTAGTCGCCGGTGTAGGCGATGAACTCGCCGCCGTCGATGTCCACGATCCGGCTCACGATGCGGTTCATGAAGTCCTTGTCGTGACAGGTCGGCAGGATGGCGCCGGGGTAGTCTCTGATGAATTTTTCCAGCCATAAAATCGATTCGATATC
>CAZLUL010000288.1:0-4472 GCA_964562635.1 uncultured Fibrobacteraceae bacterium
CACCCTTGTGGCTGGTCAACAGCGTCGTTTGCGTTGCGGTTGTCGGGCTGTTCATGGTGTCCTTTCCACTGGACAATTTATTAACACAACTCGATCAGACGGCGCAAAATAAACGCGCCGGGCCCGGCCGACTCCAGGGTGACAAAATCACCAGCCGACGCCTGGCGCAAACGGCCCCAGGCATGAGGCAGATCTTCGGGCACGTGGCGCAGTTGGGCCGCCCGTTCGGGGTGCGGCATCATGGCCAGAACATTGCCCTTGGCGTTGGTCAATGCCGCCACATCCAGCAGGGCTCCGTTGGGATTGCCCGCCGCCGCGGTATCGCGCCCACCGAGCGGCGCGTACCGCAGGGCCACATGACCGGCAGCAGCCAGACGTTCAAAGAAGGCCGGATCCTCGTGGGTGAAGCGCCCTTCGGCGTGGGCGATCGGCAGCGGGAAGGTTCCCGTCAGGCCCTCGACAAAAGGCGTGTGGCTGCGACTGTCCGCCTCCACGGCGATCCAACGCGAGTGGTAGCCCCGCCGGCCGGCAAATCGGTTGCTCGCCAGCGCGACCTCGACCGCGCCGGGCTCCAGGCCGGGCACCAGGCCCGACTCGACCAGCACCTGACAGCCATTACAGATGCCCAATATTGGTTTGCCCGCGTCGGCTGCTTCGAGCAGCACGCGCAACAGCGGATCCTTGGCCGCCACCGCACCGGCCCGCACGCGGTCCTGATACGAAAAGCCACCGGGAATGAGATAGCCGTCGAACTCGGTCAACTCGGCCGGGCTCCGGGTCCAGCGGAAGACTTCCGCCTCAGCCCCCGTCGCGTCCAGCAGGCGTTTCGACTCGGCCTCGCAGTTGACGCCGGGCAGTTGCACCACCGCCACGCGCGCCTTGGCGCCGCGGTTGATATTCACGCAGTACGGTTCGGGATCCTGCTCCCCGCTGCCGTCACTTGGGCTGGCGGCCAGGTCGGGCACCATCTCAACCGCCGCTTCGCCGGCCATCAGGCGCGGCAAGGCGGTCTGCCAACCGCGGGTCATCTCGGCGATGTCGATCCGGACCAGTTCTTCGCCCTGCCAGCCGTTGACCACCAGGGAATTTTCAGCCGTGACCTCGCCCAAAGGCCACCAATCGGCCCCGGCGCTGTCCAAAATATTAGTCGCCGCGGTCAACTCGGCCGCCTTCACCGTCACCAGGAAGCCACCGGCCTCACCGAACAGGTATTCGCGGGCAGTTAGCCTGCCACCGTCGCCGGGCAACCGGACGGTCGCTCCCCGACAGGTGCCGGCCTCCAGGCCCATGGCCATTTCACTCAGGCAAACCGCCAAGCCACCATCACTGATATCGTGCACCGCGGTAGCCAGTTTGGCCCTCACCAGTCCGATCACGGCGCGGATCTCACAGCGGGCCGCATCAAAATCGAGGGTCGGCACGGCGGGACGACCGGCACCGAAGCCGGCATCGACATAGAGCGAACCCAACATTTCGGCCTGGCGCGCGCCGACCATCAGGAGCACGTCACCGGCGTCTTTGAAACGTTGGCTGCGGCAACTGGTGTAGTCTTCGACAATGCCCACACAGGCCACGATCGGCGACGGCGCCACGCTGCGCCCGGTGCTGCTCTGGTTGTAAAAACTGACGTTGCCCGAGATCACCGGCAACGGCGCGTTGGGCAACGCGTAGCAACCCACGCCCCGGCAAGCGTCGCCCACACCCTTGACTGATTCGGTGAATTGCCAGAAGGCCAAAGGCACTTCCGGATTGCCAAAGTTCAGGCAATCGGTCACCGCGACGGGTTCGCCGCCCACGCAGGCCACATTGCGGCAGGCCTCAAGGACGGCGCTGGCGCCGGCGGTCCAGGGATCAGCCAGACCCAACAGCGGATTGCCATCGGCCGACAGGGCCACCGCGCGCTTGCTGCCCGCCACTGGGGCCACCACGCCGGCATCAGCCTCGCCCGGACGCAAAATCGTGCCCGCCTGCACTTCGGGGTCGTAGTGGCGGTAGATGTATTCCCGACTCGCCAGATTCGGATGTTGCATCAAGCCCAGCCACTCGGCGCCCAATTCATCCAACGGCGCCTCGTCCAACCGCTCGTCGGCCGTCACCTCGGCACAGTCCGGTGCCTCGGCCCGGCGATCGTACCGAATACCTTCGGTGATCGTCTCGATGGGCGCGTCCGCCAAAATTCGGTCACCCCAGCGCAAAATGTACTGCCGCTCGTTGGTCACCTTGCCGATGCGGCGCGCGCTGGCCCCTTCGTAAAGACGGGGCAGGGCAAAATCCTCATTGTAGATCTTCAGCACTTTTTTGGTCAGCCGGGTCGGCACCGCCAGGCCATAACGCTCCTGGGTTTCGCTGCAGGCGCACACCCGCGCCGGCAGGTCGGCGATCTGGTGCACCAATTGCACATCCACATCGCAACCAAAACCACCGGCATCGGCCAACTCGCTGGTCACGCAACTGACGCCGCCGGCGCCCAGATCCTTGAAGCCGATGGTCACGCCTTCATCGCGCGCCATCTGCAGCACCGCCAGGTTCGACACGGTCAGAATACGTTTCAGGAACGGATCCGGCGTTTGCACACTGCCCTTGTTCTCCATGGCCTGTTCGGCGTCCAGGGTGGCCGAAGCAAAGGCCGCCCCACCCATGCCCGACCAGTCGGTCGGCTTGCCCACCAGAATCAAATCATAGGGTTCTTCAGCGGCTTCTTTGGGCACCCGGCTGTGGGTGATGTGGTCGTGTTCGACCAGGCCCACGGCCACCACGTTGACCAGGCAGTTCTCGTTGAAGCTGTGGTGGAAATACACGTCCCCACCCAGGTTGGGCACGCCAATGGCGTTGCCATATTGCCAGATGCCGTCGACAACCTGCCGGGCGATATCCACCCGGTGGGCCGCTTCGTCATCGTCCAGGCTTTCGGGGGCCGGCCAGCCGAAGCGCAACGGATCCAACGTTGCGATGACTTCGCCGCCCATGCAGTACACGTCGCGCACGATGCCGCCGATGCCCGTGGCCGCCCCTTCGACGGGCATGACCTGGCTGGGATGGTTATGGCTTTCGTGGGCAAAGATGATGCCATATTTCTTGCCGTCGATTTCCCCGAAGTCGACTACGCCCGCATCTTCAACCGGGCCGACGACAACGTTGTCACCAGTGGTCGGCAGGTGTTCTTTCAAGTGCGGGCGGCTGCTTTTGTAACTGCAGTGCTCGCTCCACATGGTGTCAAAGAGGGTCATTTCGGTCAGCGTCGGATCGCGCCCCAGCAAATCGGCCACCTTGCGGGCTTCGCTCGGCGCCAGGGTCAATCCTTGCTCGCGCAGGTAGGCGGTCAGGCCATCGTCGTCGTAGTTGCCCACGACAATGGGGTCAAAGCTTTCGTCAGTAAAAGACACGGCGTCTCCTTGGACGGGTTCGTGTTCTGGACACTCTTACTACCCTCACCAGGTCTTCAGGGCCAACGTGCGTTCAAAAATGTGCGGCACGTTGCGCAACTGATGTTCCAGATTGAAGCACCGATCAAGAGTCGCCTTATCCAACTGGGCGGTGATCTGCTTGTCCTGGTCCAACGATTCGCGCAGAGGCAGGTTTTCGTCCCAGACTCGCATGGCGCAGCGCTGCACCCAACTGTAGGCGTCTTCGCGACTGACGCCGCAGTCGGTCAACGCCAGCAGCACCGGCTGGCTGAAATACATGCCCCGCACCTTTTCCATGTTGTGGATCATGTTGTCGGGGTAGACCACCAGGCCCTTGATCAGCCAGGCCATCTTGCTGGTCATGTGGTGCAGCGTATGGCAGGCGTCCGGAAAGATGATGCGCTCGACCGACGAATGGCTGATGTCGCGCTCGTGCCACAACGCCACGTTTTCCAGGGCCGTGTGGGCGTAGCCGCGCAGCAGGCGGGCCATGCCGGTCAGTTTTTCGCTGACGATGGGGTTCTTTTTGTGGGGCATGGCGCTGCTGCCCTTCTGCCCCTTGCCGAAGCTCTCTTCGACTTCGTGCACGTCGGTGCGCTGCAGATTGCGGATCTCAACGGCCACCTGTTCGATGGTGGCGCCGAGAGTGGCCACGGCTTGCAACCAGTTGGCGTGGCGGTCGCGCTGCACGATCTGGGTCGAAGCTTCATCCGCCGTCAACCCGAGACGCTTCATGGTCTCGGCTTCCACCGCCGGGTCCAGATGGGCAATGGTGCCCACCGCGCCGGAAATCTGCCCGTAGGCGATCTCATTCTGGGCGTAGTCCAAACGATCAAGGCCCCGTTTGAGGGCCGACCAGTAGACCATCAACTTCAGGCCAAAGGTGGTCGGCTCGGCGTGGATGCCGTGGCTGCGCCCAATCATGATCGTATTCTGGTGCTCTTTGGCCTTGGCTTCGACGGCGTCCAGCAGTTCGATCAGGCTGGCCCGCAGCACCTCGCCCGCTTCCTTGATCTGCAGGGCCAGGGCGGTGTCCAGCAAATCGCTGCTGGTCATGCCCTGATGCAC
>CAZLUL010000289.1:0-4435 GCA_964562635.1 uncultured Fibrobacteraceae bacterium
TGGGGAGTGTCAGGGCGGAGTCTGACCTCTCAGTCCAACCCCATCAATACCCGCGCATGTTTCGGCGCCGGCGAGCCAAACGACAGCAACTCGTCGTGGAATTTCTTCAGATCGATCTTGCCGCCATTTTTCGCCTCGTAGTCCTGCCGAATGCGGTTAATCTCAAGATTGCCAACATAGTAGGTCGACAGCTGGGTACTGCTCAGACCGGCCCGGATCCACTTGCCGGCCGCTTCGCCCTCTTCCTGGAATCCCTCGACCATCATCATTTCCATGGCCTCGCCTTCGGTCATGCCGGCGGTGTGGATTTTCTGGTCGATGATGCTGTTGATGATCAACCGCAGACGCATTTTGAGCTGCTGCAGGTGCACCTCGGGGCCGCCATAACCGGCCTCGACCATGAGTTGTTCGGCGTAGGTGGCCCAGCCCTCGACAAAAGTGCCGCTGGAAAAGATCGCGCGCAACGGTGTGTCGGCTTCGTAGTTGTTGGCGTGGGCGATTTGCAGGTAGTGGCCGGGCATCGCTTCATGCACCGTGAGGTTCTGCAGCATGTAGTCGTTGTACTCGCGGTAGAAGGTCTCGGCCCGTTCGGCACTCCAGTTTTTGGGCGTTGGACTAATGGCGTAGAAGGTCGTGCCGTCCTCTTCCAATGGTCCCGGCGAGTCGCAGTACCCGATGGCAAACCCGCGCTGATGTTCGGGCATGACGATGATTTCCACCGGATTGTCCGGCACGGTGACCAGGTTGTTCTTCGCCACAAACCGCGTGATCTTCTTCAGCCCTTCGCGGGCTTCGGGCACGATGGTCTCGTTGGTGGGCCGGTCTTCGGACAACCGCACCAGCACCCGCCGGATGAGATTGTCGCGGCCGGGATTCTGATCATCGACATGGCCACCGAAGTAGTCGCGGTACAGCGGCAGGGCGATTTCGTACATCTGGTCGCGGGTCATTTGCAGATCTTTTTCGGCGCTGGCCAGGATCTCCTCTGGGCTCAGGTCCGAACTCAAAGAATATTGCAACTTCTTTTCCCACAGCTTTTTACCGAGGCGGAAGTCGCCATTCGAACGGGGCAGCAGATCACCCTGCAACCAGCGCCCGTAGTCGTCCAGGGCGGCAATGGCCCGCGCCCGCACGGGCTGGAATTCGTCCTGCATTTCCGGCACTTCGGCCAGGTACTCCTGCAAGCCGTCCATGACCAGATTGATCACGCCTGGGTTCTGGCTGATCGCCGTTTCGGTCATCACCCGCGGCGGGTTATCGAGATTGGCGCGGGCGGCGGCCAAGGCTTCGGGCAAAGCGGCCAGGCGCGACTTCACGGCTTTCAGGCGCTCGGGCAATGGCGCGTAGTCCCGGGCCAGGATGTTGTACAGGCCATCACCCGGATTGTAGATCGTCGGGTTCCAGCGATGCTCGCGCAGGTCAGTGATCTCAAAGACGGTCGACTCGCAGGCTTCCTTGAGAGTCGCGTAGTCGATGCGGTTGGCGAGGCTGAGATTTTCCGGATCGATCGCCTTCATTTTCGCCAACGTATCGCGGTTGAAGTCGGCCCGTGCTTCGAAACCGTCCTCGCTCAGGTCGCTGACCATGGCATCAAAACGGTGATCACCCAGGTTGGTGGCCCACTCCGGGTTCAGCTCCAGCAGGCGTTCGAGGTGGTTGCTGGCCAGTTCGGTGAAGCGGGCGTCGGCCTCGTGGCTGGGGTTGCCACAGGAGGCTGCGATCAGGGTCAGCACCAGAACTGCAATTACGGTCAACTTCTTGCCAAACATGGAATTATCCTTGGTTTCAGACACAGGAATCCGGACGGGGCAATCCGGCTACACGACACGCGCCCTTGGCCGGGCCCTTGGGAAAAAGGTCGTAAATCTGCTGCAGGGAGTTGCCGGTTCCTTTGCACAGCACGCGAATCATCGGCGCCGCGCCATGATCCAACTGGTAGGCGCGCAGAAAGTCGATGATCTGCCAGTGGGCGTCGGTGAGGGTCTCGATGCCATCGGCAGCAGCCAGGTCAAAAGCGACATCCCGGGTCCAGGTGGCGGGGTCGCTGAGGTAGCCTTTTTCGTCGAGTTCGGGAATCATGAGTGCTCCGGTTGCGGGGTAACGGAAGAATGGCCAGAATCATACTCCATGGAGATGAACCTGGCCATATTCACTTGCCCTCAACCTGGACTGATGCGTTTCAGATGCGCGCCAACAGGACCACCAAAATGGCGAACAGCGTCACGCGCGCGAAAGTCTGTCAGCGATACACGGTCAGCCCCGAATTGACCCGCCGGCGGCGATTCCCTATTCCTGATACAGGTGACCATCCCCACCACCGGTAGCGGCCTGCCCCACTTTGGCTTGCGACCGGACGACCCAGCAAGGGGCAACCATGACCATCAACCGCGTTTACACAGCGGCCGGATCGGCCAACGAAGAGTTCAAATCCCAGTATGTTCGCAGTTTGAGGTGGGCCAGCCTTGGCGCCGTGACGTTGACGGCGCTGATGGTGTGGTTTTCACCGCAGTATGTGCCGGCGCCGTACACGTTGCCGGATGAGGCGCTTGTCCTTCAGGACTTCGAGGTCGACTACGTTCCCGTCGAACCGCCCAAGGTCGCCCCGCCGCCTGTCATGCCGCCGGAAATTGTCATTGTCGAGGGACCCTTCGAAACTCCGCCGTTGGATTGGGACTCCAATTGGCCGATATACGCACCGCCACCGAAAATAGCGGTCGCCTCGGATGCCGGCTTCCTGCCCAGCAGTAGCAAGCCTCGATTGGTGTCCCAGGCAAAACCCCACTACCCGGAAGTCGCGCGACTGGCCCGGGTCGAAGGTACGGTTATCGTGAAAGTCTTGGTGGGCGTCGACGGAACGGTCACGGCGGCCGAAATCGTACAGGGCCAACATCCACTGCTGAACAACGCGGCGCTGAAAGCCGCGCTGCGTTGTGTTTTCGTACCCGGAGAACAGCGCAGTATCAAGGTGCCGACCTGGGTGGCGGTGCCGTACAATTTTCGGCTGAACTGATTGAGTCGATGACGGGATATTCTAGCCCATGCCAGGATATCCCGTCATCACCTTCCCCCAGACCCAGTGGCGAGACTGAGCAGGGCGACCCAACGTCGTATCTACATTCCCGTGGGCCACAACCAGCCAAAAATACCGCCGGTAAACAGGGCATAGACCAACGAGTCGAACATCGCCTTGAGCGTTGAGCTCCAACGACGGTTGTACCAAATCGAGTTCTGCATCAACGCCAGGCCGTAGGCCATGAAGGCCGCCACACTGGCCACCCGCGAAACTTTCAGATATTCCGTATCAGGCGCCAGGGTCATGCGCGTGACGTAGGCCACAAAAACACTGACCAGAACACAGTACACAAACCACTGGGCCAGGGTTTTGCCCATGGCGAAATCACCGTTGGGGTAGACGGTCATGAGCGCGACCGGTCCCTTGGCCAGGCGGGCCTTGTACTCGTCCGAGTTGCGCTCCTTTTCGCCCGGGCAATGTGGGATCATGTAGTCGCCCGGGGGCATGTTGAGGGGGCGCAGGGCATCAGACACCTTGTCTTCATCCGGCAGTTTGGCGAAGTCACTGTTGTGGTACTTGAAGACCATGTGGATGAGCGAGCTGAGCAGGAAAGTGGCTCCGGCGGCCAGCAGGATAGGTAGCCAGAGGGCAAATAGGGAAATCATGACGACTCCTTGCTGGTGGCAATTTGACAATGGCTCTCAGAATATCGCCCAAAGGAGGAGTCGTACACCAAATTGTGGGAAATGTTGGTTAGCCAACGATATTTTTGGGAAAAACCGTGTGTTTTGGAACCCAACATTGGTTGGCTAGCCAACAATCATCGTAATTGGGTATGACCGCCGCGCCATATGGGACAAAAAAATACCGCTGAGAGAATCCATTCCCTCAGCGGCATTGCAGCAATCTGCGCTTAACGCGCGTGCTTGTTCGCCGAAATCCGAGCCTGGGCCCGCGACACAGCCATCCGGGCCCGCTCGCGATCCAGGTCCATCTGCATCGAAGTCAGTCGCTCTCGAGCGCGTTCCAAGGCCTCTTCGGCCCGAACCACGTCGATCTCCTCGCCGATTTCGCAGGTATCGGTCATCAGGTTGACCACGTTGTCACTGATCTCGACAAAACCGGTGCCCACCGAGAAATACTTCTCGCTGCCGGCTTCGTCAATTTTCAGACCGACCATGCCCGGCGCCACGGCTCCGACCAGCGGCGCGTGGTTGGCCCACACGCCGATGTAGCCGGCCAGCCCGGGGATCGTCGCGGAAATGGCGTCGCCCTCGTAGGCTGTCTTGTCTGGCGTGACGATCACGACCTTGAAGCTCTTGGCCATGGCTTAATCCTCCGCCTGCAGCTTCTCGTAGTTTTCGATGACTTCCTCGATGGCGCCGCACATGTAGAAGCACTGCTCGGGGATGTGATCGTACT
>CAZLUL010000290.1:0-4415 GCA_964562635.1 uncultured Fibrobacteraceae bacterium
CCCCCCGGGGGGTGTTGGCAATTTTGTTTCTGGTGGAAAAGGAATTGATAGATTTCATCTCTTTCTGGTAGACTCGCCGTCCTCCCAAAAAAACGCCACAAATACCAATTGCGCCTGAAGATGTCTGGGCGGTCGTATTCGGGGGTCATTTTTGACTGCAACGTCCAGAAATGTGCTATGCTGTACGATATTGATGCTGATTGGTCGTTTTGTTGATTATTACGATTGTTTGAGCTTGAGTCCAAATTTGCTTCAAACTGCGCATTTCAAGTGTCATTCAAAAAGTGAGAATATTTGTTCGAAGGGGTTGGGGTGAATTTTCCAGTTATTTTGGATAGCGAATGGTTGGCCACTAGTCGGCATTCGAAAGCGACACTGCAGAGCGCCAAAGCGCTTTTCTTCCGAGAAGACTATTCGGGATCGATCGAGAAACTTCTTAATGCTATTGCAAACGAGAGTTGTGGCTCAGATAGCGACTGTGTTAGTGCAGATGCCGTTATCGAATTGCTAGGCTGGAATCTATTTTATAGAAAAGATTATTCCGCCCTTGAAGACCTTATCGGTCAATTCGGCTACGAAGAGGTCTCAGAGCGTCCGGTCTTGAATCTCTTACGTCAATGGACATTACTGCTACTAGGAAATCCCAAGCCAGTCCTAGAAGAATGTAACCGTTTTATTGCGGAACATTACAAACCAATTCATCCCAATTTGGGCAGCTACCTGTTTTTAAAATCAGTCGCTTTGACAGAATTAGGACTTCATCAAGATGCTGCTGAAACAGGCGAGACCGCATTCCATCTATTGAAACTAGGTGGTGACGAACTTAGCCAGTACCGATGTGCGAATTACTTGGGGTTGATTTATCGCAAATTGTCCAATTATCGAGAGTCACTAAAATGGTACAAATGTGCGTTACCTTATTTTGTTAGAAACAATTTTGGTGCTCGAATCTCGATGGTTCAACTTAATTTAGGTGTAACTTATTATAAATTAGGGGACTACAGGTCGTCAGTACGTCATCTCGATAGTTCTTTGAAGTTGGGCAAGCAGAAGAAATGGGTTCGTCGAGAATGTATGGCGAATATTGGGCTTGGAGCGGTGCATCGACTGAATCGCGATTTTGAAAAAGCGAAAGAGCATCTCGAGACTGCTTATGAGCAAGCGCGAGACATTCAGTTTACACGTGAAGAAGCTTTGGCTTTGGAATTCATGGGTGATGTCTTCCGGGATGAAAGAAATATCAAATCTGCTCATCGCTTCTATTCTCGCGCAGCAACTATTGGCCTGCAGGTTTCGCAGACCAGTGATATTGTTATGGGGACATTTCGCCGCATCGGCGAATGCCACAACCTCGAAGGCAACCAGGGCGAAGCCCTCACCGCCCTGAACAAGGCCCTGGCCATGGCCCGCGCCCAGGGCGACCGCTACGAAGCCGCCGTTACCCTGCGCGTGATGTGCGAAACAACGACCAACGCCGGCGATCTCAAGTCCGCCCGCAAGTACATCGACGAATCGGTGACCATTCTCGATGAAATCGAATCCCGCCATGAGTTGGCGATCAGCTTGTTGACCAGTGCCGCGCTGAAGATGCAGGAAGTCGAAGACCCGCGTACCGCCACTCCGCGCATCGTGCGCCTGAACCAGGCCTGGAAGCAGGCGACCATGGCCCTCGAGCTGTTCATCAAAGTTGATGTGCGTTGGTGGACCGAACAGGGACGTGCCCTGGTCAGCCGCGTTTCGGCCATGCGCAACGCGCAGGAAAAAGCCGACAAGGTGGCGATGTCGACGGGCAGGATCACGCCTCCTGGCGGTTACAATCCCGGCGATGTGATCGTGCACCAAAGCAGTGTCATGCGCGACACTCTTCAGCTTTGCGACATGTTTGCCTCGACTGGCGAGCCGGTGCTGATCACTGGTGAGACCGGCACGGGCAAGGAGATTGTGGCCAAGCGCCTGCACCAGCACAGCGATCGGGCGGAGGGGCCGCTGGTGATCGTCAATGTTGCGGCTATTCCCGACACCATGTTCGAGCGCGAATTTTTCGGCCATGTGAAGGGCGCCTTTAGCGGTGCGGTCAGCAATGGTGAGGGATATGCGGGGCGCGCCAATGGTGGCACGCTGTTCCTCGATGAGATTGGGGAGCTGCCTCTGGAGTTGCAGCCCAAGTTGCTACGCCTGCTGCAGGAGTCGACCTACCAGGCCCTCGGAGATCCGAAGCAGCGCCACACGGACATCCGGTTGGTGGCGGCCACCAATGCCAACCTGGAGCAGAAGGTGAAGAATGGGACCTTCCGCGCCGACCTCTACTATCGCTTGCGGATCCTGGACCTGCCCTTGCCGCCGGTGCGGGAGCGGGGCGAAGATATTCTGCCTTTGATGCGTCACTTCCTTTGTGTGGCGGCGCAACGTCCGGTGGATTTGGCTGAGTATTTCAGCCAGGCGAGCCTGGCGGCGATGGAAGCCTACGACTGGCCCGGCAATGTGCGGGAGATCGCCATGGTGGCGCGGCAGGCCCACGTGGGGCTGCAGGCGCTTGGACGTGTGGACATGAAGATCCGGCGGCATGATCAGGCGGATTTGCATCTCGGTGGGCACGAACCTTTGGCGATGGAAGCGGCCGCGGGTGAGAGCGCCCCTGAAGAGGTCGTGCCGGTGCTGAACCAGAGCGAGATGGTGGAACGCTCGCGGATCCTGGTGGCCCTGGACGAAGCGGGCAGCAATCGCAACAACGCGGCCAAGGCGCTCGGTATCGGGCGCAGCACGCTGTATCGCAAGATGATCAAATTTGGTATTCCGACGCGTCGTATCTAGGCCAAGTTCAATTTGAATCGGATCTCCGTTTGCACCATCTCAATCGCCTGCGCGCCGTCCACATTGACGATCAATTCCTTGCGTCCAAAGATATCCAGGACCGGCTTGGTTTTGGCGTAAAAATCGGCAATGCGTTTTTGCGCCACATCTTCGGTGTCGTCTGCCCGTGTGACCAAATTCCCTCCGCACACATCGCAGGTGTTTTCGACTTCGGGGCGGTGGAAGATCAGATTGTAATCCAGGCCACATTCGGTGCAGAGACGGCGTGAGAGAAGCCGTTCCATGACCACTTCGCTGGGCACTTCGATATTGATCACCGCGTCGATGTCGTAGGTCTCGAGAAAAAAAGCGGCCTGCGTGGCGTTGCGCGGAAATCCATCGAGGATGCAGCCGAAGTTCCAGTCGTGTTGGGCCAGGCGGGCCTGCACAATTTCGGCCACGATGGAGTCGTCGACCATCTCGCCGCGGCTAACGATACGTTTGATGCGGGCGGCGAGCTTGGTGTGGCTTTGCACGTTCCAGCGGAAAATGTCACCGACCGAGATGTGGATCAGGTCGTACTTTTGGGCCAGAAGCTTGGCTTGGGTGCCTTTGCCGCAGCCCTGAATGCCCATGATGACGTATTTTTGCACGGTGAGCCTGCTTGTTGTGGTCGGATTCTCGAAAAGGTTGGCTAGCCAACCAAATGGAATTCTGGTGATGATACACGATCAGGCCCTGACCACACACCATTTGTAGAGGCGGCAGTCGTCGCATCTGGGCGCCCGGGCGCGGCAGGTTTTGCGGCCGTGGTCAATGATCAGGTGGCCGTAGTCGGCCCAGTCCACGCGGGGGATGACCTCGTTGAGCTGCCGTTCGGCCTTGACGGGATCAACGGTGTCGCTGAAGCCCAACTTGAGTGAGATGCGGCTGACGTGGGTGTCGACCACCACACCGTCGGGGTTGTTGTAGATCTCGCCCAGGACGACGTTGGCGGTCTTGCGGCCGGCGCCCGGCACCTTGACCAGGGCTTTCATGTCGTTGGGCACTTCGCCGTTGTGGCGTTCGATGAGAGCGCGACCGGCGCCTTGCAGAGACTTGGCCTTGTTGCGGTAGAAGCCGGTGCTGTGGATGGCTTCTTCAATCTCGACAAGGGGCGCGTCGGCAAAATCCTGGGGCGTGGGGAACTGCTCGAACAGGCCGGGGGTGACCTTGTTGACGCGGGCGTCGGTGCACTGGGCGCTGAGTATGGTGGCCACCAACAACTGCCAGGCGTCAGCGTGGATCAGGCTGCATTCGGTGTTGGGGAACTCGTCGCGCAGGACCGCGATGATCTCTTTGGCCTTCTTGCGTCGGGTGCGGAGCGTCTTGAGGGGTTTGGGGTCGGCCATTGGGGGCGTCTTTCGGTAGTGCGGGTACCGGGTAAGCTAATCGCTAGCCCCGGGTTATGGTTACGGTCGGATTATGGGGGCGGTATCCTTGACATCCGGGAGGGCGGATGCTAGCTTTTGCCGCCTGTTGGGTGTGGTCCATGGGGCTACGTCTCGTCACTACATGAAACATCTTCGCCCGACCCGGTGCAGAATAACATCGGACCGGCCCAACAGCCAGATTGCATTTTAAGG
>CAZLUL010000291.1:0-4383 GCA_964562635.1 uncultured Fibrobacteraceae bacterium
CAAGAGGGACTGTTGCACTTAGCGGTTGAACGCGGCCTCCCATTTATTCCGTCCGAGCTGTCGCATAAGCAGTTAGCTTCGAGCCGAAAACCTGACACCAATTGTCAATTTGGAGTTTTCGACGGGCTATGGGAGCCATTCTCACTGAATTCAACAACTGGGTAGCTGGATAAAGGAAAATTTGAATCGGTCCCGTAACTCCTTGGCTATCAATGCGGATGGAATATTTGGAAGGCACAGGGCGGGGGCGACGGAATTTACGGTAGGGACAGACCATTTTTTTCGCTGATGGAATATATAGGAGCGACAACCCATAAGGCGGCGTTTCGGAATGGTTCAATCCACGATATCGTCGATGGATTTGAAACCATAGACAGGTGGAACGCCGGAGAGGAATTCAGTCGCAAGACTCTCGCCGTCGAGCAGCAGCTTGCCGTTATCAATAATATTCTCTTGCCGTATTTCCTGAGCCCATTCAATGATCAGATCGATCGTCGGCACCAACAAAATCAGTTGGTCGGCCATCCATTTTGCAATGCACAGGCCGTAGTGGATGTCGTCCGAGAAGAAACGGTGGTTCGTATCGATTACCCAGTGTCCGCTGTCTTGTTGCACGGTAGGTGGTTTGATAGCCCCCAAGGTTGGTGACGTGATGAAGGACTCCCGAATGTCCGTATTCTCTGACTGATACGAAAAGCGCTCGAGTGCCAAGTAGTCCAGCATGTACTTGAAGTCCTTCTGGGGATACCGGGCTTTGATGGCATCACGGATTTTTGAATAGTCTTCGTCCAGCTGTTGCAACAGATCGGCCGACTTCTGGTCGTAGTCACGGTAGAAGTATGGAATGTCTTCCTGCTTGGTCCACCTACCTCCATGACTGAGAAATAGACCGTAGCAACGCGAGGGGTGGATGATCTGATTGTCCACGGAGAGTGTAAGCGACAAGAAGTTGGCGGATTGCTCAAAGGCGCCTTTGTTCAACCATCGCTCGCAAATGTTTTTAAGAAATAAATCGTTGAGAGTATTGAACTGCTGCGGTGGCGATACCGCAGCAACATTCACTTCCTTGCAGCCGTAGGTCACCCCCATCTTGCCGTACTCTACAACGCGACAAATCCACGGGATCAGCCCCACGGCGAAGGTGGTTACGTTTTTCAGACTGAACTTGGCCTCGATTTCGGATACCATCCAGTTGAACCCCGCCTGCCCATAAATGGTGCCGATGAACACTTCCTGGTTTTTATCCAAATGCTTGGCGAGGTTGTGAAGTGCGATGCGGTATTTATTCACTGGCATACAAAGAACGATGAAATCCGCCCCGGGAATGACCTCGGCCGGCTTGTCGCTGATCTTCGCCAGAGAGCCGTTGAACGTTTCTTTCAGTTCTCCGTGAATCGAACGCAGCTGCAGCCCTACCTCATGCGACCATTCCGCTGGCCTTCTCGTGAGGATATTGACCTCGAAACCGGCTCCAGACAGGAAGGGAATCAGAACGTGTGCACTGCTGCCGCCTCCAACGATCGTAACAATTTTCCTCTCTCGTGTTGCCATCGTGTATCCTCGATCGAAGGGGTATATGATTCAGAGCTTGTAGAGGATAACCCACCTTTCCCGATTCTCAAATAGAATAGCGACTCCTGTCCCTACCAATTATACCACCCGAGCCGGTCTGAGGGCTTCAAACGCGGTCGTTTGGCGTTCCGTTGGAGAACCTCGAGTTGGTGGCGGTGAGAAATGATACCAACGCGGCCGGAATATTTGGGAGGAACAGGGATCAAAGTTCCTAAAGTTCCGTGATGGCATCGCAAAAGCAATATCTGGTAGCAACATGTGGCGGCACGGCACTCTTAGAGCGACAATATAAGATGAAAGTTGTCCTGTAGGCAGCTGGTTCTAGTCGAAATCATGGCGTCCAGTGAACTGCGATCGCGGACCCATGAACTCATTGCGTCGACCGGCAACAATTCTTGATTCTCGAGAGGGAGAACATGAATACACATCACAAGCCCCTAGCGATTGCGGTGATTCTATGGAGCGCTGTCGCGTTGCTGGGCGGCTGCAGCAGCGACGACAACGGTGGAACGACCCAGCCCACCATGCCGATCAGTGTTAGCGGCGTCGCAGCCAAGGGCGCCATTGACGGGGCGTCGGTAAATCTGCACCAGTTCTCGGCCGGCGGCGGCATGGGCAACCTGGTGGCCGGTCCGTTTACCACCGACGCCACCGGCGCCTGGTCCGGCGAGGTGCCGTCCGGCACAAACGCCAACCTGCTGGTGGTTGTCGACGGCGGATCGTACACGGACGAGTCCACCGGCAGCACGGTGAACGTCACCTCGCCGCTCTACGGAATCTGGCGCCCGGGGACGGCCAAGGGCAACGCCTCACCGGTGACCCACGCCATGGTGCTGAACATCCAGAAGCGCGTGATCGACGGGGCCACGGTGGCTTCTTCGGTAGCTGCGGTGACGGCGGCCATGGAAACGGCACTGGGCTTCGACGCCACGGCGCTGGTGCCTTCACATGCCGGCACCAAGACTTCCGACAAGACCACGGCCCAGATCTACACGGCGTTTCTGGCCGGCATCTCGACACTGCTGGACGGGAACCCCGGTTTGACGGGATTCACGGGGGCGGATCCGTGGGCCCTGGTGGTCGGGTTGCTGTGGGATCTGAGCGATGGCGTGCTGCAGGGCATGGACATCTTCGGCGACCCGATCCTCGTGGATCCCGATGGAGCGGGTTCACTGACCCCGATCCAGTTGCCGGGCCTGGACGTCGACGACATCAGCGTCCTGGTGGCCGCGGCCAACCTGTGGGCTTCGAACGCCGGCTGGGCGGTCACGGTGCCGGACATCGATCTGAGCGATTTCGTAGACATCAACATCACACCCGGCGAGGCGATGGTGTCCGGGACGTTGGCCGTCAGCGGTTCCGACATGGAGCAATTCGGGTCCACTTACGCGCCCACGATCGTCGGCTATTCCGAGAACACCTTGGTGGCCGCCTTCGCGTTAGGAAATCTTCAGGTCCGTGCCATGGGCATCAGTGTTATCCTTGCGCCCCTGACGGTGATCACTGTCTCTACCTCCGATGGAGAGTTGGCCTGGGTAGCCACCGGTAGCCTGCCGGGCGGCGCCGTTCCCGGCATATCGGCCACACGGTCGGCAAACGTCTGGACCCTCGTCTTCAACGACTTGAACATGGCGGGAACTCAGGGCACAACGGGCAACTTGATTTTCAACGGACCGCTGACGGTCACCCTCGCCCCTTAGGCCTTCGTACGGGCGGAGAGCTGACTACGGTGCCGGCGCCGGATGTGGGAATTACCTCCGGCGCTGCACCAATTCGGGGGGAGAGCAGTCTCCGACCATCACCAATCATACAGGAGATACCCTTGCCACGCCTTTTCGGATACGGTTCTCTCATCTCACGCGAGAGCGCCACTGCAACCTGCCAAAGATCCATCGAACCGGACCAACACGTCGATGCCATCCTGGTCGGCTACGAGCGCATCTGGCAACTTGTCGTACCAGTGCTCGTTGGCGAATCATATGACCAACTGCTTGAGGGTGTATTCTTGGACATAACCCCTGCGGCAGCCGCTCCCTGCGTGGGTTCGATGTTTGCCGTAACTGCGGACGAGCTCTCCTATTTTGATCGCCGTGAACGCCAATACGAACGGGTTGATGTCACCGCCAAGATCTTCCCTCCCGTTAAGAATGACAAAGTTTACACTTACATCGGCCATCCACAATTCACCAACCCAGGATCAGATTCCGTCGTCTTCACGAGGTACGAAAAGATCGTCAATGACGCACTAACCGAAAAACCAGCGTGCTTTCAGGCGCTTTGGCAGGCGAGCACCAGGCCCCATAAATTCAAACGAGCGGATGATCTTTATCGATTTGCCAGCGTTGAGCAGCAAGATCATTCAGGGAGGTAGAGAATGTTTGGCAATAGCATAGCGCAGGAGATCATCGCCACCGTTGTCGTAGCTGTATTAGGTACCGGACTCGGGTTCGCCATTCGCAAATGGCGCGAGTATTCGAAAATCGAAATCAGAAAGCTTTCGATATTCAAGGTGCTGAATCTGCCTGGCGATACAGACAATGACAAAGAGTCTTATTTTTTTTCCACGGCCATCGTGTCATCAAGGGCTATCTCTATGAAGCCTCTCACGTTTGGCTCATCAGGGATAACGACACCATATCAGACATTGCCGATCGCGGGAAAAGTTGGTGTCGGCTCAAATCCGTTTGACAATGAACAAATGCAGTCATTCACCATCGCCTGCGACGAAAAAACGCATTGGTTGGGTATGGCTGGTTCCGTTGGCGGAGCCCACCTTCATCCGAAGGACTTCTGGTTTGGCGCCCGGATTAT
>CAZLUL010000292.1:0-4355 GCA_964562635.1 uncultured Fibrobacteraceae bacterium
TCAGGATCTCTCTTCTTGGTCATGGTGCACTCCTCTGGTCGGTTCAATATACCTCAGAGTGTCCATTAATTTAGAGCTTGAAACGGTCCCGACGTTGCTGGCAGAAAACACCCTGCAAAGCAACCGAAAATTTTCTAGAATTGGAACAAGGTTGGGGCAAGAGCCAAGTCCAAAAGTCTAATTCTAGACTTGGATTTGTTCTAGGGGGGAAAGGTCATTTGGACGGCAGGTTGCCGTTGGTGTCTATTTCTACCGCCTCGAAGCCGACGACTACATCTAGACGAAGAGAATGGTTTTGTTGAAATAGCGAGCCGTTACCGCCACGGGGACAATTAGGACGGAATATTTGGGAGGGACAGGTCGTGGCGAACAAAATGTTATTTTTTTAACTTGAAAATGCAGTTTCTTCTATCATAGTAGTCAAAGGAGGGTCTCGAAGTTTGTAGTTCTTTGAAGGTGAGGTGTTGACATGCGGAATTTTACGAGAATTTTGCGGGTTATTTTGGCATGTTGCTTAGTTGGGTCGATCCCCTGGCTGGTTGGCTGTGAAGGAGATACCGGGCCACAAGGGGTTCAGGGACCCCCGGGCGAGGGCGGCGACGGGGGCTTCGACTTGACCAAGTTGAACGCGGTCCAGGTTCCCGTCGGACCGATCGTCGACGGAAGAGATGACGACCTTTGGAGCACAGTTCCGACCTTGACCGTTGTAGTGGGTGAAACCAGGGACGTATATGACCCGTCCTCCATAACGGATTGTGCCGGCTGTCACGCCTACAACAGCAACGTACAGATTTCCCTGAAGGCCGTCCACACGGATGTTGAAATCTTCTTCAAGGCCAAGTGGAACGATCATACGGCCAGTCTCACACGCGGTGGCGCCTGGGAATTCGTCGGTGGCGCCTGGTCCCGCGGGGAGAACTCGGAACAATCCGAGGATCGTCTGGCTTTTTACTTCCCGATCGGTTCACCGACCGGCGCTCCCTACGCCACCGAGGGTTGCATGACCAAATGCCACATGTATTGGCCAACCGATACCGACCCGCATGTCAGCATCCACGGCATCGTGGATGACGCCTGGCTGGAAAGTGGGCGCGGGGACATGTGGCACAGCAAGGGCGCCCGCTGCAGCCCGGTCCTCTCTGCGTGGGGCACGGGCCTGGTTGTCGATGAGGAAACCCACGAGGTGACGGCAGGCATGCTCTCGACCATCGGCTATGCGGACGACAAGTACGTTGACATCTGGCAAGACGATTCCATCAACGGAGAGGACGGCGGTCGTTACGGTGACGCCGGCACCAGCACGTATTCGCATAATCGGATCGGTGACAAGTCCCGGCCGAAGTTCATGGAGACCGATCCAACCGACTATGCCGACGCCATGGTCCTTCTCCAGAGCGAGATCGACAATGGCGAAACGGTAGGCGATGCAACGACCGGCGTGAGCGACGTAGACGCGGCCGACTACTGGCCGGCCTACACGGCCCTTAAAGCCATCGTCCCCGAACGGATTCTGAGAATGCCGGCGGGCAGCCGCGGGGACATCAAATTCGGAGCTGTCTGGTCCAACGGCATCTGGACGGCGGAATTCGCCAGGGCATTGAATACGGGCAACGACGACGATGTCCAGTTCAATACTGCCCTCGAGTACCTGTTCAACGTGGCTGCATTCGAAAATTCCCGCCACGGTTATGAACACCGGACATCCGGCAACTACATGCTGATGTTCCACTAGCAGCAGCGTGAGGAGAAAACGCGGCCACCGTCCGAAGACGGTGGCCGCAATTCGAGGAACAACTTACTGGTAGAGTGTCGCCGTGAAGCGCCTTCCGGACACTGCCACGTATAAGACCACCACCGTGGTGGCCAGGGGCGCGCCGGCGTCCACCGGCACGGCGGCCAGGGCCACGAAATGGTGGTTGGATCGATGCATGGGCAGTCTCCCTCGTCATCGCGGTGTCGGTAGTTCGCCCGACGGTCCGTTTCCGGGCGTTGGTGCCCCACGGGAGACAATCCTAGCCACTACTTCGTGGCCATGGCGGGCAACGACATCCACACGGTGTATCTGGGCGGGTACGTGGACTGGAAACCACCGGTCCTGAAGTCTGTTGACGGCGGCCAGACCTAGCAGCCGGTATTCCTGGTCGAGGGCAACCAGAACATCGCCACCGGTTGGCTGGGCGATGGCGGCGATGTCAATTGGTACTGGACGGGCAATGTGTTGGGCTTGACCACGGCCCCGAACGATTCCGAACGACTCACCGTGACGGACTTGGGTTTCGTGCACATGAGCGATGATGGCGGTCTGGCCTGGCGCCAGGCTTACGTGGAACCTGTTCCCAGGGGCGTCCACTTTCCAGATCTCAAGAGTCCTATCCCCCCATCAACCCCTGTGCCTACCATTTAATCCATCCGGAAGAATCGCCCGCTTTTGCAGCGAATCTGACGGATGAACATGTGGATTTTCCCCGGTATCGTAGACACCTGGAGGTCGTTACCTTTTGATCGGACGTAGTTCGGGGACACAGGTCAAGACTCACCCAACAGGGCGAATGTGGACGCCGTGGAGGCCCTTATGTAGCTCTCCCACGGGAATGGAGTCTGTCCTTAGCTGGAAGACAGCACTAGCGGAGTGGCTATACCGGATCAAATTGGAATGTTTCGCACACTGTCCCCTAGGGGCTACCAAATCAAAGCACCTTCTTCACGAGTATGTGGAGAAGGTGCTTTTTATTGTGGAGCTGGGACGGCGCCGACTATGCCATTCAGTTAGACAAGACGGCCCAATTTACCCAAGAATTGGGTCATATGGCCTATTTTTTTCGGGGGCTCAAGAGTTTCTGATACACCAATTCATCCACAATGATCTCCGTCGTAGGACCGATGACATCCTGAGTGCTGCTTGGATTAAAGGAGTCGGACTGCCCGGACCAGATCAGCTTCCCATTGGCCGAATCGTACAGATTGGTCTCCAAAGATACCGTTAATTCTTCGTAAGTGTATCCCGGGTCATGAGTGACCGCGTATCCGTGGGAGTAATAGCCATACCAAGAGTTGTAGTAGGGGCTTCCGTATGAGGGATAGCCTGAGACGGTGGTGCTGGGCGGTACGACGACGTCCTTGCGATCGATGTTTATTACGCGGGTTACGATGACGGCTTCGATCCCACGTTCCTTGATCAGTGCCTCAACTTCTTCCTCGTCCATCTGGTCAACCGACTCATGAAATTGGTTCGAGGGATAGGCTGATATCCCCTCAGCCTGAAGTTTGCTCACCAAGGAGTCCTCGAATATGCGTCGGCGAACCTCTGTTTTGGTCACCGCCACAACCAGGACCTCATCAACTTCTTGCATTTGGGCGTAATCAGGGCTGGTCCAGGTGGCTGAAAACTGGGTTCCGGGGCCACCACATCCGGCGCAAAACAGCAGGGCGCCCAGCATGGTGGCCATGAACATTCTATATAGACGCGTGGAAGTGGATATCATGGAAGAACTCCCTGGATAAAACAGCCAGCTTGGTCAATTGCCGAGGCATCCGGACTTACAATTATCTTAATCGGTTATAGGGATATCACATGACCCCTTGCGGGGCAATGGGGGGTATGTTCCCGGCCTAAATACGGGCCTTGAACCCCGAAAATGGTTCCAACAAGCCTAACATATGGATGGTCAGGGTTCATGCCTCAGCCTCAATCCAGCCCTAGGCCGTATTCGCCGACTTATCAAATCTCGCCTCGCCGGCTAGTCGTAGTTGGAATTCTACCCGGTGGCTTCCTGAATGGCTGATCCGGGGTAAAGTCTTTGATAGGAGGAAGATCGCCTGGAGGGAATCCCTTTCCCGACTTGAATGGTATTGTTTCGCATTCTGGGACGAAGGGGCTACCACATCAAAAAGACTCCCTATAAATACAGGGAGTCTTTTTTTGAATCCGCTGGATAGATGCCATGCATCTAGTCCGATGCCTTCACCTTAGTAAGTCCTTTTTCTATCTCATCCTTATCCAGCCAACGGCCCCGGACCAACACTCCGGCAATCTTCGAAGAAGCGGAAATATCATCAATTGGGTTATCGTCCAGAAGAACCAGATCGGATTTCTTTCCAACTTCAATCGTGCCCGCATTGCCGAGTTCACCCAGGTATTCGAATGGGCTGGTGGTGCTTGCCCGAAGCGCTTCATATGGTGTCATCCCAATATCTACCAGTTCCCTCAATTCCCGATGAAGGGCAAAACCAGGAACAAGTCCCGGCAGCGGGGTGTCGGAACCAGTCATCAGCTTTCCACCTTTATCGTGAAACGCCTTGGTTGTTTTCTGCCAGCAACGTCGGGACCGTTTCAAGCTCTAAATTAATGGACACTC
>CAZLUL010000293.1:0-4338 GCA_964562635.1 uncultured Fibrobacteraceae bacterium
TTACATACCCGGCTCCCGCAACTGAAACAAATAACAATGAACTGAGAACTGCCATCACAATAAACCGCATGAGATTCCCCTTGGACAGATAGAGATAGGCTGACGATGCACGGGCGAGTGCTGGAGCATTGTACCATAATGACAATCGGTTATCTATCGTCCTAGGTGGCAAAGCAAAACGCCCCTGGCTTATCGCCGGGGGCGCTTTGTTTGTTGGGCTGGGTGCTTATCGGAACAGGCTCTTCACGCTACCGAAGCTGGCACTTTCGACACCTACCGGGGCGAGGGCATTAATGGTGGCCACCGCAGTTTCAGGACCACCAGTGGACAGGCCCAAAGGCAGGATCGTGCCACCAATTTCGTACGCGGGCATGCCGTCATTGATGGACTCAATTCCCGAAGGACCGAGGAAAATTTCAATCGTCGTCGGAGCCGTCAGCATACACTGCCAGCGCATGCAAACAGTGGCAGGCTGCCCCGGCAAGGGGCTGGACAAACCAACAATGTAGTCGCCAGAGGTTAGGTCCCAAGAAGTCCCTAAATTTACAGGACCGAGACCGTCTTCTCCATAATACAGCCTTTCTTCTAATCGAACGAGCATATCCGGGACAGCCGAAACGAACTCATAGCCGAACTCCCAGCCATGAACAAAATCAGCACTGGGGTTGGTGATTACAAAATAGACGTTGAACGGAGTGTTCTCACCGACTTCGATCGAATTCTGATCTGCAGTCAGGTCAAAGTAGACACCGAGCACGTCGGGATCTGGATCAAGTACCGCGTAGGCCGACGTGGACAGCAAACAAACACCAAAAACTACCAATAGAAACCGCATTAAAATTCCCTCCGGACAAATAGTGATTATCTGACGATGCAACAGGTCGAGTGCTTGCAACATTGTACCATAATGACAACACCATATCAACCGCCCTGTGCGCCCCTGTGAGCAACGCAACGGGAGCCCCGTCTAGTCCATGGCCGCCTGTAATTCCTTCCGCAACGTGGGAGGGAGGGCCGCCAAAACCTTCTGCCAACTTTCCTCCGGAAGCCGGGCACTAACAAGGTGCGGACCTTCCGGCATATTGGCCTCAATAGCTTGGGTCATGTTCTGGCGGACCTGCTCATGCTCGGTATGAACGTATCTTTCAGTGCTGTCTAGGCTCCGCTGGCCGAGGCTGGCTGCTATGAACTTCTGATTCACGCCACCATGGCCCTGCCATGTCCCGATTGTGTGACGGAGGCCATGGAAGGTAAGATGGCCAAGGCCCGCCTGCTCCCTGACCCACAACCAAGACTTGGCTACATTGTCGACCGGCTTGGAGGCGTTTCGCGACGAGGGAAAGACCCACCGGGCAGATTGCTTCTCGCCCTCCCGCTTGCGCAGAATATTCACGGCCCTCTGGATTAGTGTTATCGAGGTGCCCGCACTAACCTTGGCCCTCGTCTTGTATTTGGCCGCCGGGATATGCCACAGGCCGGTGTCGAAGTCGATTTCTCGCCACTCCATTTGTTGGAGATTGCCACGTCTGGCACCCGTATAGAGGGCGAGTAGGATAAGGTCTGCGGCGGAATCGGCTTCACCGCGACGATATGAGGGCCTGTTTCGTAGCGCAAGAACGGCCAGTTCGAAGTCCTTTGTATTGGTTTTGGTTATGTAATTGTCTTGTCTGGTCGCATTTTCCCGCGCCAAGGGCGCTTCCGGCAGCCGCCAATTGACGGGCATCCTGTCCCGCTTCAAGGCCCACTTCAGGAGCACTAGGACCAGTTGACGGGACATATTAGCAGTCCGAGCGCCGACCGCGCTTTCGACGGCCAGCGTCAGGTCTTCAAGGTCGGCATTGTTGATTGTGTGCAAACGCTTGTCACCAAGGCGCTGTTCAATGTACTTTGCAAACCTGACCCGGCTGTTGGTTAAGGTGCTAGACACCCAACGGCGCGGGTTAGTGTCTGCAAATACCTTGAACCACTCGGACAGGGTAGGCATATTGGCAAGGGCAGCCTCTTCTTTGGCGTACTCTCCCTTCTTGCCGAGGCTGGCCAAGAGGCTTCGCACTTCGTTATGGGCATCGTCTGAGTCCATCGTAACGGTGCCTCCGTGGGCAGCCTGAAAGGTGCCGAGTGTACGGCTCACCCAGCGACCGTCCTGCCAGACACGAGCCAGCCAGACCTTGCGGCCAGTGTTGGAAACTCGGAGGAAGAGTTGCGGTGTCTTTGTGTCCTTCACGTCATATCGGCTGTCCTTTGGAGCGAGTCCCTTGGCCATTCTGTCGGTTAGATTCTTGGTCTGCAATTGAGGTGCCTCCGATACTGTGTCCGTCATGGGTCCGTGAAATGAAGGTTTCGATGCTACACAAGGAAACACAAAGAACCTTAAGAAACAATTATAACTTGGCCTATAGCTTTATCATGTGTCAAGCTGAAACAATATGCGCTTTGGGGAAACACCACGTTTTTTCGCTTCGGAAGCAAGAGGTCGGGAGTTCAAATCTCCCCACCCCGACCAATTTTCCCTCTTTGCGAACAATCCTGCGACGATCCGCGGCCCTGAGCGCTTTCGTTTTTCTGTGCCTGCTGGTCGCGCCTCTGCTCAGCCTTGCCGAATCCTCATCGCCGGCAACGTACAAAGTGCACAAAGGCGACAACCTGTCGGTCATCGCCCAGCGTTTCGGCACCACCGTCAAAACCCTCAGAAGCGAAAATAACCTGCGCAGCGACGTGATCCACGTCGGTCAGGCCCTGCAGGTTTCTCATCCGTTCCGGGGGCAGGACAACAAACGGGTGCAGTGGGGGCGGCCTATGCGCCACCCCGGACCGGTGCTGCGACCCTTTGGTCCTTACCAGGCCGGCGGTATCCTCATGCCCCGCACCGGCACCGACCTGGCCACCCCGGTCGGTACCAGCCTGTACAGTCCCGCCATCGGTGTGGTACGCCACAGCGGCCCCATGGACGGCTTCGGCCACATCCTGATCATCGAACATCCGGGCCGCTACGCCACAGTGTTGGCCCCCTGCGATCCGGCCAGCTTGACCGTCGAGGTGGGGCAGGCCATTTTGCGAGGCGAGCCCCTTGGCAAAACCGGCAGCCCGCCCGAAACCGGGGCCCAGCCCTTTGTCCACCTTGAACTGCGGCGAGACGACAAGGCCATCGCGCCGGATCGGCTCATCAAATAGGGAGACCATGATGGATATCCGCGAACACATCCGGGCCGTGCCCGACTTTCCCAAGCCCGGTATCCTGTTTCAGGACATCACCCCGGTGATGGAGAACCCGGCGGCCTACAAGGCTTCCCTGAACGGACTGCGGGAATTGCTGGCCGGCGTGGAGTTTGACACCTTTGCGGCCATCGAATCGCGCGGCTTCATTTTTGGCGGGCCGTTGGCGGTCGAGATGGACCGCGGCATGGTCCTGGTGCGCAAGGCCGGCAAGCTGCCCGCCAAAACCCGCGCCGTCACCTATAGCCTGGAATATGGCGAGGCCACCCTCGAAGCCCACCTCGACAGCTTCAAGCCGGGGCAGAAGGTGATCATCGTGGACGATCTGCTGGCCACCGGTGGCACTGCCGAAGCGACAGCCAAACTGGTGACCGCCGCAGGTGCCGAAGTGGCCGGATTCCTGTTTCTGGTGGAGTTGGATTTTCTGGCCGGAAGCGAGAAATTGGCCGGCACGGCACCGGTTTTTTCTCTTGTGCACTACTAGTGGCGGTTCATATTTGTCGTTTCAAGTGCGGGTCCGGTGAGAAAGAGAATCAGTCGCATTTTCAACGTGAAGAGCAGAGCCAAGTTACAATGGTTGGCATTGACTTTGTTGGCCAGGGTAGTGTAAACTTTCAATCGGCTGAAGCCTGTGTCTAGGTTTTTGGTAAGAACTCGGTCAATTCGAAAAGGGAGGCAGCAATGAAATTCAAGCAAACGATGATCGGTGTGGTGGTGATAGTGGCGGTCAGTGTCCTGTGGAATCTGGAGGTTGGCGCCTACGGTGTTTTCACGGCTGATCCGGTAGAGTCAGGCAATTGCACCCAGTGCCATACCGATTGGCCCGGCGCCACGCATGATTTCCATAAGGACGCCTTCGACTGTAATAGCTGCCACATCCCCTTTGGCACTCCAGTTGCGCCCAGCGCCTGCGCGGTTTGTCACGACGCTACCGAATTGTTGACGCTGCACAGCCCGCTCGAAGGTCCCGGCGACCAGGCGTACTGCGGCAACTGCCACACGGGTGTGAATTCTGATACCCGTAACTGGGGCGAAGTGAAGGCTCTGTTCCGCTAAACTGCGTGCCTGGCATTCCGGGTATGGTGAAGGGCGCACCTTAGGGTGCGCCCTGTTTTTTGTCGTGCC
>CAZLUL010000294.1:0-4245 GCA_964562635.1 uncultured Fibrobacteraceae bacterium
GACTTATCGGCGCCACCATCGGCAGCGCAATCGGCTGGTGGCTCGGAGCCAGAATTGGCCTCATGACGGCCTTCCTCACCAGCACTTTGGGCACCGGTTTTGGCCTCTACTACGGCACCCGCCTCGCCCGCCAATGGCTCCCTTGAGAACTGCGTCTTACGACCCCGCTACTTGACCTTGCGGTGCCCTCGGGCGGTGGGAGGCGGTGGTATCAGATTAGCCAGGTTAGACATGACCCCGTTCGGTATCAGTTCGTCCGTCCTCCGCCATCCCAGTTGACGATCAGCGTGATCGGAAAATCGTCTCCGGAGTCGTTCGGAACGCCGAGAACGAAACCGCTGCCGTCGGGGGAAAATCGAGAGTAGCCCACGTCAATCTCGGACGACCCCGGCGACTCGCCTCAGGGACACTCCGCACCCAAACTCGTCGCCATGCGCACGACGTCCGACAGGTTGAGCACACCGTCCCAGTGAAAATCGCTGCGGAACGAGTAGCTGCCGTGGTAATCGGCGGCGAACAGTGGCACATCGACCAGATTGACCACCAAATCCGCGTTGATGTCCGGGCTGTTGATGACGATGGGCGGCTTGATGGAGGAGCTTCCGTCATCCAAAAGAGCGCCGGAGACAATAATACTGATTCCCGGTGCGCCCTCGTTCGGGTCAGTCCAACCGCCCATGAGCGGGGATTGTGAGAACGTGAACCAGCCATCCGCATCCGTATTGTTGTCAGGGTTTGACCCACCCACGCACACGGCGAGTCCAAGTGCTTCCAGCCAAATATCTTCGCGGGGGAAAAACGCTACGGGTATCGGGGGCAGCGGATTTTCCGGGTCATCGCCCTGGTCCCCCCAAAGCTGAATGCGAATGGTGGCGTCGGCCGCAGCTCCCCCAAAAAATTCAGCGGCGGTCAAGGGATCACCGCCAATTCCCGGCGTGACCATGATGTGCACCGGTTCAGTATGTTGCCAGGTCCAAACGCCCCAAATGCTGGGGACGGCATGGGCCCTGTCGGCAACTGTCGCAAAGGCGGCGCAGGCGGCGAGTATAGTCAGTAGGTTTTTCATTTTTTCCCCTCCGATACATTGGACTATATCACACCGACGAAAACGCAGCAAAATTTTAACGGATAGTTGCCGCCGGAATCCGTTCGTCAAGTGCCGAACTGCCCTCTTTCTTGCTCCCAATCCTCGTATTTTAGTCGTTTGCAGTCACTGCGCGAAAATATGGGCATCGTGACGCAGGAAGTGATTCTGTTTCACGATACGATCTTCAAAAACATCGCCTATGGCCTGGATGACGTGAGTCTCGACGATGTGAAGGCTGCGACCAAAGTGGACGTCACAATCGACTTCCCTGAGAAGCGATAACATTGTGTCGCGCGATCGTGTTCGCTTCTCAAGTGTGGTATAATCACGTACTATTTGGCGACACGTTCAATGATCAGGGGGATGTTCATGCGTTCGGTTTTTATTTCACTAATTATTGCGAGTATGATTCTGAGCGCCAACCCAGCCGCCGCCGCTTATTGGGGCCTGGCCGGCTGTTCCGGCGATGACACCGCAGCCATTTTCCATTACGACTGGCAAACGAGCCAATTCGAGGTCGGGCCTTCCATTGCCTTGGGCCCATTTGGTGAAAATCCCAGCGATGCGGTTCACCGTCCCTACCCCGGGGACGAAGTGTGGATCACCGGTGCCGATGGGAATGGCGTGGTGGTGATAGACCCCACCGGCGCAGTCATTCACGAGATTCCTACGGGCGCCTATCCCGTCTCAGTGGCATTCAGTCATCTTGATGGCATCGCTTTGGTCAGCTGCCGTGACAGCGACCGGCTGGACATCGTGGATCTGGCGACCTACACCGTTGTCGACAGTCTGGCCATTCCGGGAGGCCGTCCCGGCAATATTGTTTACGACCCTCGGGGCAAGCGTTTCTTCGTTGCGGAGTGGAACGGCGACATGCTGTTCAGGATCGCACCGGACGGATCAAGCATCACGGGCCAAGCTTCGGTTGGCACCAACTTGTGGCAGCTCGCCATCGATCCCAATTTTCGCCAGAGGCCGCTTTACGTGACTGATCTCGGTACGGACCAGGTGCGATTCATCGATCCGGAAAGTCTCACCCAAATCGATGCAGTTGTTGTCGGTGACGATCCCCGGGGCATCGATGTAGACGGCGAACTGGTTGTCGTCTGCTGTGAGAGCAGCAATGACGTATTTTTGATCGACGGCTTCAACAATGGTGCGGTCACTCGACTCGAATTGCCGGTGGACGCTGATCCGCGCGACGTGAGCATAGCCACCGGTTTTGTCTCCACCAAGGGCCAGAAAGTACTTTTGGGTGGTGCGGCTTACGTCGGCGGCGGTCTGACCTCAGCCGGTAGCCCGGTCTATGTTATTGAAATGTGGTCTTTTGAGCTGGTGGATGCGATTGTTCTGCCCGGAATTGACGCCAAAGTGGTCACGGTGGAATCTCAGTGGCCAATACCTTCGTCAGTGGAAGATCTGCCTGGTGCCTCAGTCTTGAAGCCGACTGCCACGCCCAATCCATTTAATCCCAGCACAACAATATCTTTCACTTTGAATGAGCAAGCCGAAGTCGCTCTTGGCGTTTTTGATCTGGCCGGACGTCTTGTGCGCCGCATGGACGTGGGTACAAAGGGGGCGGGATCGCAATCGATCGCCTGGGACGGTACCGATGGGAACGGTCGCCGTTGTTCAGCGGGCACCTATTTGCTGTTGCTGGAGGCGGGGGATTTGCAAGCCGGTACGAAAGTGGTGTTGTTGCCTTAACACGGCAGTTTTCCTGCCGTTTCGATCACCGCTCGTCTCAACTTTGACAACCGGTCCAGCAGCTCCAGAGGTGTCAGGTAGATTTCGGTGCGGCCGTCGATGGTGGATTTTTTCAGGCTGTAGCGGGAGGATTCGGTAAAGGACATCGGGGGCATCAGCCCCTTGAACAGCGTGGACAAGATGGAGGTGCCCTTGTTTGTGGTGGAGGCCCTTCGCTCCCAAGGGCAGCCCGTGTGGTACATGAACGCCCTGAATAAAGGGCACGGTTATCGTAAAAAGGAGAACCGGTGCTGGATAATCCTCGGGACTGAAGGCAACAACCCCCGCTCTCTGGAAAATCCAGGAAGCGGGGGTTGGTTCGACTTGGGCAGAATCAGTAGATGAGCCTTTACCGGTACAAGGCTTTTACTGAACCGAAGGACGCTTCCTCGATCGCCACCGAAGGGGAAGAGATGACCGTCATCGTGGGAACAAGGCCAATGGGGTCCGCAAAGGCGTCTTTGATCGCGCAGTAGAAGCTGGTCAGGCCGTCGAAATTGTAAGTTCCTAGGGCGTCCAGGATATCCAGGGAGCTGAAGGTCTCCTCGGTGTAGCCAATGGACCAGATCAAAGAGAAGTAGGGATCAATCCCGCCGGGCACATCCAGCATGGGCAGGGCATTGTCCAATTCCAGCTGGTTGGCGATGAAAAATCCGTCGGCAACAGGGTCCGCGTTGCGAAGATTGAAATAGGTGGTCTCGCCGTTGGGTTGAGGGTTGACCAGCAACACCGGACCAACCGAACCAATGGTCAGCTCAAAGGAGTTTACGTCGATTGCGTATCCCCGCACACCAAATCCGCTCGGGCTGGGTTCCCAGACATCGGAATCGAGAGTGAAGGAGGCGTAAAACGCGTCCCCACTATTCACATCGGCGAAAGGTCCTGAATTCACCTGGCTATACTCCACCTCACCGACCATTTCCACGGAAACGATATCGGCGACGGCGACGGAGGCCAGCAGCATCAGGGTGGCGAAAATCACTAGCAAGGGTTTCATGAGAGATTCCTCCAAGGCTAAAGGGAAGGTATCGTGGCGAAATACCTTGGACTAGGACCCCGCACCATAGGTGAATCTGAGGATTAAAGTCAACAGAAAGGCTACCTGGATTCAAATCAGATGACGATTCTCAATAACCGTATTTAAAATGGATTGGTTGCAAACACGGAAAATTCGGGAATGAACCCGCGGTCGTCGATCTCCAGGGCTCCGACGATGGCCGCGGCGATTTCCTGGGCTCGAAGTTTCTTGGGTGACAATTCCTGTTTTTTGCCGATTTTGCCGAAAAAGTTCGTCTACTCCCCGCCGCCCCAGTTGACGATCAGCGTGATCGGGAAATCGTCTCCGGCGTCATTCGGAACGCCGAGAACGAAGCCGCTGCCGTCGGACTTGTTGTCCCAGGTGGTACCGGCGC
>CAZLUL010000295.1:0-4233 GCA_964562635.1 uncultured Fibrobacteraceae bacterium
TGCAGGACAACTTCTTCCTCGACGACTATGTCGGCAACGACGAGGACAGCACCTATCTGGACTTCCTGGAAGACACCACCAGTGACGGCCCGGACAACAAGGTGATGGACGACGATCTGAACTCGAGTATCGGGCGCATGCTCGGTGACCTGAAAGAGCGCGAAGCCAAAGTGCTGAAACTGTACTACGGGCTGGGCAGCGATCAGGAGATGACCCTCGAAGAGATCGGCCAGATCATGGGCCTGACCCGTGAGCGTATCCGGCAGATCAAGGAAGAGGCCTTCGAAAAGATCCGGTCCAGCAAGACCTTCAAGTACATGCACGATTATGCGGACGAGACGCAGGTCTGATAAGCGGACGAGGTTTCCCAGGCGAACGGGAATCGGATTCGGTTGATGACGGCGAAGGACGACAGAAGAGGGTTCCGGTGGCACCGGCACCCTCGTTTTTTGTGCAGGACCGGCCTGACCTATGAGGCGGGCTCGTCGAGGTGGACTGAGCCGGCCGTCGTCTCGGTCAGGGCTGCGGCAAAGGCGGCCCAGCGGGAGTGGGGTAGCCAAATGCTCCATTTCACATCCGCGCTGTACTCCTGCTGAACAACCTTTCCCTCGTGGCACTCCAGCAGGTGGCTGAGGGTCTTCTGCAGGGCGTAGGGGAATTCGACCGTGAAGGTGCGCCCCTCCAGGATGGTGCGGACAGGAGCCGCCGCCAAGGCCTCTGCCGCAGCCTGCCCGTAGGCCCGGGCCAGCCCCCCGGTGCCCAGTTTGATGCCGCCAAAATACCGCACGACCACCACCACCACTTGGCTCAGGTTGCGCTTCCGGATTTCCACGAGAATGGGTTCGCCGGCAGTGCCCGACGGTTCGCCGTCGTCATTTCGGTTTTCGCTCTGCAGGGGCGCAATGCCCAGAGACCAGCCGTGGCAGACATGTCGGCTGTCGTGAAAGCGCTTGGCCTGGGCGGCAATGAAATTGCGGGCGGCCTGCTCATCGGCCGCCGGCGACGCGGCTCCGATGAAGCGCGAGCGCTGGATCTTGATTTCCGCCGCGGCCGAATCGCCCAGGGTCAGGTAACTGTCCGGGGGATTGGGCGTGCCGTCAGTACGGGATTTGTCAGGCAACTGGGGCGTCATTTTTCACCAGGTTGAAGAATGGACAATTCTCAGTCATAAGCTACGCCGATACGGACCAATTCTGAACCCGAGAATACCATGGAGATTATCGGTCGCGCAACCGCCTTTCCAGCAGTCGGTTAGCGGTGCGGCGGGGACCGCCAACTGGCACCAACCTTGCATAATCAGTCCCCCAGAGGGGCGGATTTTCTTTCGCCTCCACCCTTTTGCTCGAAAGTGTGGCCCTTTTGAAGGCGATGGCAGTGAAATTCCGGTCCGGCCTGATGGTGCTTTTGATTGCCCTGCCGGGCGTGGTGGCAACGGGCGTTCAGGCCCAGATCACCGAAAACAATCCGCGGCTGTCGCTGCCCAGCAGCCGTTTGCACCGCGACTACGAACAGCCGATTTTCATCACCGGGCACGTTGGTCTGGGGGGCGCGTTTCAGTACGATCAGGGCCAGGTGAACTACGGAACGTCCCTGATCTTCCGGCCGGGCTCGGCGGCAAATTTCCTCGATTTCCTCTACAATATGAACAGTGCCATGGTTTTGCGGTTGGATGTGCAGAATATCGGTGAAGAGGCCCGGGTTTTTTCCGGGGACTTTATCCTGCGCAAGTACTTTGAAGACCGTGGCCGGGAGCAATCTCAGGTTTTGCCGTTTGTCGGCCTGGGGATCGGTGCCAGCGATGTGACCCTGCCGCTGGATGCAGGCGGCGGCGGAGCACGGTATTGGTCTTTCACCGGCGAAGTGGGGCAGGAGTGGTATTTTCGGCCCCAGTTGGTGGTCGTGGCCCGGGCCCAATATCGTTGGTTCAGCAGCGGTGACGTTTTTGTCAGCACCTGGACGGTCAGCGGCGCGGTGGGCATCCCGGTCCCCTGGTAGTTCCGTTCTGGTTATCCTTCTGGGAAAACCTCTGGGGAAATGAATGACCTGCCGCCCCGATTGCTCTATATTGTTTCCACCCCCTGAGTTCTTCCACCGTGGACTGCGTCTGCGGATATGCCCCGTCCCACGCCGAGGTGCGTCATGAGCAAAATTCGATTTTTACGCGAGAGCTTCACAACCGGCCTACTGGGGCTGTTGATCCTGCTGAATACGGGCATCGTCCAGGCCCAGGATGAGCTGTCCTACGTCCAGTACCGCAACTTGAGTTGGGCCGCAGACCGCATCAATCACATGGCCCAGTTCGAGCCCATTCACGGCGAGGCCGGTATGCTCTTCGCTTTGGGCGAACGCTTCGGGACCGTGCAGGTCGTCAAGACCGATGCCCGGGGGGCCCAACGGGTCTGGAAAAGCAACCAGCTGGCCGGCGTGCCTGAAGAAGTGATCACCGCCGACATGGATGGCGACCAACTGGAAGACACCATTTTGTGCCGCACCAACCTGGGCAAGGTTTACGCCTGGAGCATGGATGGCTACAACTTGGTCTGGGAATCACTGACCGGCGAGTACGAAGTGATCACCGCCTTCACGACGGCGAACATGGACGAGGACCAGGCCAATGAGATTGTCATGGTGGCTGACAACAAGATCGTCTACATCGACGGGGCCAACTACAGCAAGCAGTTCACCAGCCTGAACGAGTACCAGGCGACCCAGGTGCGTTGTGGTGACGTTGACGGGGACAGCCGGGTCGAAGTGGTGCTCAATACCGGTCAGGTGCTGGACAGCGTTTCGGGTGATGTGGAATGGGAAGACGAGCCGTTCTTTGGCAAGATCGAATTGCTGGATATCGACGGTGACGGGATCCCGGAAGTGCTGACCGAAAATCCCGGCGGCGGACCGCTGAAAGTCTTCGACGTGGATTACCGCTCCGAGGTTCGTTTCCAGTAGCGAGGCCTGTGCGATCGATCGGATAAAAAAACGCCCGGCCATGAAGGCCGGGCGTTTTTTCTGCGAACCGTATCAGCTAGCGAATGCTCTGCATCAGGGCGAGCATCTCGTCGGCTTTCAGGAAGCCCACCGACCGGCCGTGCAGCACTTCGCCGCGACTGTCGATGAAGATGACGCGGGGCAGGCCCGGCACTTTGAACGCTTCCTTGATCTTTTCCATTTCCGCATCGTCCGGAGCGGTGGCGTCGACCTTGATGGTCACAAAGCGTTGCGACTCGGCCACTACCGCGGGCACATTCCAGACCATTTTGTCGAGCTTCTTGCAGTACACACACCATTTGGCCCAGAAGTCGATCATGATGGGTTGGCCATTGGCCTTGGCCAGGGCCTGTTGTTCGGCCAGGAAAGCCTGCACATTTTCGCCGGTGTGGATCTTGGTCCAGGGCACCTTGGCTGGCAGTGGCTGGACTACCGCGGCGGTTGCCGTGTTGGCCGTCACCGGCCCTGCGGCCATCTGGGCCGGGGCTTGCTGGCCGCCGACTGAAAGGTCGGCCAGGGGTGAGGGCATCAGGAATCCGTGCTGCAGGAACGATCCAAACAGCAGATAGATGCCAGCGACAAAAGCGGCCAAGCCCAGGCCTTTGCTGGCCCGTGGCCACCAGCCGGATTCGGCCGTCAGGCTGTCAAAGGCCCCCATGAATACGGCCACCAGGATCGTCGTGATACCGACCATGGGATAGAAAATCTGGGCGGGCAGGACGCTGCCAGGCCGGACGAAGTAGAAGGCCATCGCCACCAGCAATAGGCCCATGGCTTTCTTGATGGTGTCCATCCAGCCACCGCTCTGGGGCATCGAGCCGACCAGAGCCGGGAACGTGCCCACGCCAATGAGCAACATGCCCATGCCCATGCCGAAGGTGAAGAGAGTGAAGAAGCCCAGGATCCAATCACCGGTCGTGGCCACCCAGACCAGCAGGGCTGCCAGGAAGGGGCCCACACAGGGCGAAGCGACGAGGCCTGCAACCATGCCCATGGCAAAAACGCCCACCAGGTTGGTGCCGCCGCCAGCGCCGGGTCCTTGCAGGCGATCGCGCAGAAAGGCGGGGGCCTCAAGTTCGAAGGCGCCAAACATGCTGAAACTCAGGCCGAACAGCAGCAGCGCAATGGGCACCAGGACCACCGGGCTTTGCATGAAGGCGGTGATGCCGCTGAATACCGTGGCGCTCAGGGCGCCCATGATGGCGTAGACCAGGGCCATGCCCACCACGTAGGTGAAGCTCATGATCA
>CAZLUL010000296.1:0-4187 GCA_964562635.1 uncultured Fibrobacteraceae bacterium
GTAGCAAAAATTTGGACCGTCGCAAGGGTAATGCAGAGAAAAGTGGTCTTTAATTCCGCCGGCCGGACCTTTGCCAGTGGGCTGACCTGCGAAGTGATCGCGAACCTGAATTTGAAGAATGGAGTCCTGAAACCATGACGATCCGACATTTTTCGGCCGTCCTGTTGACCGTGGCCCTGTTGGCGTCGATCGCCGGTTGCAGCGACAATGGCACTGACCCGACCACCGGTGGCGGCATTGGCACCACCGTTTCGTTTGCCGCCGATCTGCAGCCGGTCTTCGACGCGACCTGCACCGGATGCCATGGCGCCGGTGGTTTTGGAGGCCTGGATCTGACGACCGACGTGGCGTGGGCCAACCTGCTGGGCGTCGAATCAATGGGTTATGCCCCCCGCCAACGGGTGGTATCAGGCAATCCTGACGAATCGGTGCTCTATCTGAAGATCAATGGCGACCCGAGCGTTGGCGGTCGCATGCCACAGGGGGGCACGCTGGACGTCGATACGATCGAATTGTTTCGCGTCTGGATTGCCCAAGGGGCACTGAATAACTGATTTAAACCTAAAGAAGCCTTTATTTATGCCAATACCAATTGGAACTCTGCCGGCCCCGGAAGAGGCCAGCAAATTTTTGATACAATTCGCTCAGTCAGAATTTTGGTATGTCTGCTATTGCGACGAACATACTGGAGTGCGTGGATTTCCAGGGCCTGTACCGGAACGCCACCGACCCCTTCCTGATAATGGACCAGGACCGATTCCTGGACTGCAATGAAGCTGCAGTCCGGATTTTTGGCGCCCAGTCCAAGGCCGACCTGATCAATTGCCACCCGGCCTTCCTGTCACCGCCGATTCAATGGGAAAACGTACCCTCTGCCGACGCCGCCGAAGAAATGATCACCACCGCTTTTCGCACCGGTTCGCATCGTTTTGAGTGGGATCACCAAACCCTGTCTGGTGAAGTTTTCCCGGTGGAAGTTACGCTGACGGCCATGGGCCAGCAGGACCCGCCACTGCTCTTCGTCCAGTTTCACGACATCTCAGATCGCAAGCGGACCCAAAATGCCATCGAGGCCGCTTCGCGCCGGGCGCGGGCCATGTCTCGTCAGGCCGAGGCAGCCAACCTGGCCAAGAGCGAGTTTCTGGCAGTGATGAGTCACGAAATCCGCACGCCTATGAATGGCGTCATGGGCATGACGGACCTGCTGCTCGATACGGCGCTGGATGAAGAACAAACCTTTTTTGTGGAGACCCTGCGCAATAGCAGCGAAGTGCTCCTGGCGATTCTCAATGACATCCTGGACGTTTCGAAAATCGAAGCGGGCCAGATGAGTCTCGACTGCCTGGAGTTTGATCTCGGGAGCATGCTGGAGGAATTTGGCTCGCTGATGATAGGTTCGGCCCACCAAAAGGACCTGCAGTGGCGTTGCGAGATGGCGCCGGATGCGCACCGTTTGGTTTGTGGCGACCCGGGGCGTTTGCGTCAGGTGTTGACCAACCTGGTGGGCAACTCGATCAAATTCACCGCCCAGGGTGAGGTGTCGTTGCAGGTGCGCCAGTTGGCTGATCACGGGTCCGAGGCGGAGTTGGAATTCGAGGTGACCGATTCGGGAATCGGCATCGCCAAGGAAGATCTGGACAGACTCTTCAAGCCGTTTGCCCAGGTGGATTCGGCAACCACACGCAAGTACGGAGGCACGGGCCTGGGGCTGAACATCTCCCAACAACTGGTGGGCATGATGGGTGGCAAAATCGAAGTGACCAGCGAACCGGGCGAGGGATCCCGGTTCACGTTTGTCATCCGGCTGGCCAAGCAGGCACCGGGGGCAATCGCCTCTGCAACGGACGCTGGACCTGATCACGACACCGGCCCTTTGGGCTTGCGGGTCCTGCTGGTGGAAGATGACCTGACTAATCAGTTGGTGGCCAAGAGCATGTTGGAAAAAATGGGCTGCACCGTGGATATCGCGACTAATGGCCGTGAGGCCGTGCAAATTCTGGAAAAATTGTCTTTCGACGTGGTCTTGATGGACTGCATGATGCCGGAGATGGATGGTTTCGAGGCCACCCGCCGCATCCGCAGTCGCAAAAGCGATGTGCGGGATCATCAAGTGCCGGTGATCGCCCTGACGGCCAATGCCCAGGCCGGAGACAAGGCGCGCTGCCTGGCGGCGGGCATGAGTAATTTTCTGACCAAACCGGTGAAGAAAAAGGTCCTGCGCAAGATGTTGCTCTCGTATTGTCCGGCTTGATTATTTGATAATTCCCCACGAATGAACATTGTGGTGCCTTTCGGTCCAGCGGAGGTTATCTTCCGGCCACAGCCACGAGCGGCGCTTTGAATCAGCGAGCGAAGGAATTCCCATGTCGGCCCAATGGAAAATGCGCATCGCCACCAGCGACGAGGATGTCCTCAAGGTGATGGTCGTGCGCGGCATTGTTTTTATCGAAGAGCAGCAAGTCGACTGGGAAGGCGAAATCGACGAGTTTGAGCAGGAGTCGGTCCATATTCTGGGCGAAGCCGATGGCCAACCGGTGGCCGCGGGGCGATTGCGATTCCTGGCCGACGGGCGCACCAAGGTGGAGCGCATCGCGGTGCGGCCGGCCTGGCGGGGCCGGGGTTATGCCCGCGACATCGTGCGGTTCATGCTCGATCATGCGGCTGGGCAGGGTGCGTGCAACTATGTTATGCATGCCCAGGTGCACCTGCAGAAATTCTACGAGGATTTTGGATTTCACCGCGAAGGCGACATCTTCGTGGAGTGCGGAATCGACCACATCACCATGGTTCGTCAGGACAACTAGCCCATGTTTTATTACCAGCGGAACCACGAATTTTTTGCCCAGGTGGCCGGCGGCATTGAAGATTTGGCGGCCATTGAACTGGAGTCCCTGGGGGCGACCGACCTGAAAGTCGGTATGCGGGGTATCTCGTTTTGCGCCTCATTGCAGGACCTGTTCCGCATCAACTACCGCTCGCGACTGTTGACCCGGGTGCTGGCGCCGTTGGTGAAGTTCGAAGCCAAGACGCCGGAGCAGCTCTATCTGGGCGCCCAGCAGGTGGACTGGACGAACATTTTCCGCCTCGACCAGACCTTTGCTGTTTTTGCCAACGCGTTCCGCAGCGAAATCGACCACAGCCAGTACGCGGCCCTGACGGTCAAGGATTGCGTGGTGGACATGTTCCGCAGGCGCTACAAGAACACCCGGCCCAATGTCGATTCGAAGGATCCGGACCTGTGGATCTCGGTGCACATCCACGAGAACAACGCGACCGTGAGTATCGACTGTTCGGGCGGATCGCTGCATCGCCGGGGATACCGCCAGCACGCGGTCGAGGCGCCGATGATGGAAACCCTGGCCGCTGCGGTGCTGGACTTCGCCGGTTGGGATGGCAAACGCCGTTTCTACGACCCCATGTGCGGCTCGGGCACGATGATCAGCGAGGCCTGGCTGAAGGCGGGCAATATTCCGCCGGGAACCTTACGCAAAAAATTTGGTTTCATGATGCTCCCGGACTATGACCGTCGCGATTGGATCAAGGTGAAGTTCGCCGAAGACAACAAAATCAAGATCGTGCGCGGTGGGACGATTCGCGGCAGCGACATCAACCCCAAGGCCGTTGAGATGACCCGCAACAACAACGCCCGCATTCCTGACGGTGACGAACTGCGGGTGCGCACCCTGGACTTTCGCGACATCGAAAAAATCGAGGACTCGCTCATCGTCTGCAATCCCCCCTATGGCATTCGCATGATGAAGGACGAAGACATGGGCGCTTTCATGAAAGACCTGGGTGATTTCCTGAAGCAACGCTGCAAGGGCTGCGATGCCTACCTCTACCTGGGCGACCCGGAACTGGTCAAGTCGGTCGGGTTGAAGACAGCCTTCAAAAAACCGCTGCGCAACGGCGGGCTGGATGGACGACTTGTGAAGTATGAACTGTACTAGGCAACGGCAGGTTTGTGGTTGGCGCTCGGTCCGGAAAACGGCCGTGGGCGGCGGTCTGTTGTTGGTCGCTTTGGTGTCCTCTGCGGTCTCCTTTGGAATGGCCGACCCGGTTTCTCCCCGTGCGATCACTGTTGCTCCGGTCATATTGGAGCTGACTGGCCCGCTCAACGATCCGCGGGCCGAAGTGTCGGGCATGACCTGGAAGGGCGATACGCTGGTGATTATGCCCCAGAATCC
>CAZLUL010000297.1:0-4142 GCA_964562635.1 uncultured Fibrobacteraceae bacterium
TTTGTTTTTTTGGATGAATTTCCGGCAGGGGGATACCCATTGGGACCAAACGCAGCGATATTGGGCGGGTGAAATCTCACCCACCCTTTTTTTGGAGGCAGTCCCTTGATCAAGGCCTATGCAGCGACTGAAGCCGGCGGCGAGTTGAGACCTTTTGAGTACGACCCGGGCCCGCTCGGGCGATATGAAGTGGAAATTGATGTGGAAAGCTGCGGCATTTGCCACAGCGATCTGAGCATGATCAACAACGAGTGGGGCCTGAGCCAGTATCCGCTGGTGCCTGGCCACGAGGTTGTCGGCATCATCGCCAAGGCGGGCGAAGATGTGGCCGGTGTGAAGGTGGGCGATCGGGTCGGCCTGGGTTGGCACTCGAGCTACTGCCTGACTTGCCCTTCATGCCTCAGCGGCGACCACAACATGTGCGCCTCGGCCCAGGGCACCATCGTGGGCCGTCATGGCGGATTTGCCGAGCAGGTGCGGGCTCACGCTTCGAGCGTAGTGGTGCTGCCGGAGGGGATCGATCTGGACAGTGCTGGACCATTGTTCTGCGGCGGCATCACGGTCTTCAACCCGCTGGTGCAGTTCGGTCTGAAGCCGACGGCGCGCGCGGGCGTGATCGGCATTGGCGGCCTTGGTCACATGGCGCTGGGGTTTCTGCGGGCCTGGGGTTGCGAAGTGACGGCGTTCACCTCGACCGATGCCAAGCGTGATGAGGCCCTGGCCATGGGTGCCCACCAGACGGTCAATTCCCGTGATCCGGAAGCCATTGCGGCTATGGCTGGGCAGCTGGACCTGATCATTTCGACGGTGAATGTGAAACTGGACTGGAATGCCTTCATGGGGACTTTGAAGCCCAAGGGGCGGCTGCATTTTGTTGGCGCGACCCTCGAGCCGTTGGACATCAGCGTCTTTCCCCTGATTGGCGGGCAGCGAGCGGTATCCGGGTCTCCGGTGGGCAGTCCGGCGGTTATTGCCGAAATGCTTGAATTTGCAGCCCGTCACGGCATCAAACCGGTGATCGAGACCTTCGATTTTGATCAGGTGAACGAAGCGTTGGCCAAGCTGAGCAGCGGCAGGGCCCGCTATCGGATTGTCCTGACGCGCTAATTTCTGGTGCTGGTGGTGAAAAAGTGGGGCCGGGGGCGCGAAACATCGCCTCCGGCCCGGTTTTTGCTAATTCGATCTCAATCTGCTATACTTCTCCTACAAACCAAAGTATAGACACGCGTGGCCCGTTGGTTGGCCGCCAAAAAAGCTGCCGCGATTTTTTGCATGCCGCTCGGACCTCAATCAAGCAGAGGGTTCCCAGTCATCCTGGGTTCGCGCCGAGACAAAGCTGCCCCAGATCCCGGATCAACGAAACAGGAATCCATGTCCACAACAAAATTTTCCGACCTCGGGCTGAGTGAGCCCGTCCTACGCGCACTTGCGGATTGCGGCTATTCAATACCGACGCCGGTGCAAGAGCAATCCATTCCCATTGTCATGCGCGGCAGTGATCTGATCGCCAGCGCCCAGACCGGCACCGGCAAGACCGCAGCCTTCATGCTGCCGGTGATCGACGACATCGCCACGCGTCCTTCGTTCAAAGGTGACGCACCTCTGGCTCTGGTCCTGACGCCGACCCGCGAGTTGGCCCTGCAGATCGAAGAGAACGTGCAGGAATACGGCAAGTATGTCGGCACGCGCTCCTGTGTCGTGCTCGGTGGCGTTTCTTCCGTGCCGCAGATCGAAAGTCTGCGCCGCGGAGTCGACGTGGTGATTGCCACGCCGGGCCGCCTGATCGACCTGGTCGAGCAGGGCGAGATGATTCTCGACGATGTCGATTTCTTCATCCTCGACGAAGCCGACCGCATGCTGGATCTGGGCTTCATGCACGATGTGCGCCGGATCTCCGATTGGGTGCCGCGCCCGCGCCAGACACTGCTGTTTTCGGCCACCATCTCGGCCGGCGTGCGCAGCCTGGCTTCGACTCTGCAGACCGACGCCGAAAGTGTTGCGGTGGCGCCGCCCGCCGCAGTGGCCGACAACATCGACCAGCAGGTCATGTTCGTCGAAAAGAAGGACAAGGCCGACCTGCTGATTGATCTTTTGCAGGTCGACGAGAAGGAACGCATGCTGGTTTTCACCGGCACCAAGATCAGCGCCACCCTGGTGGCCCGGCAACTCGAACAGGCCGGTATCCGGGTCGAAGCCATCCATTCGAACAAATCCCAAAGTCAGCGCCAACGGGCCCTGGAAGCCTTTACCCTGGGCAAGGCGCGGGTGCTGGTGGCCACCGATATTGTGGCTCGCGGTATCGACGTTGACGACATCACCCATGTCATCAACTACGAATTGCCGCCGGATGCCGAGAACTACGTGCACCGCATTGGGCGCACCGCCCGCGCCGGTCGCGCCGGGGTCGCGGTTTCGTTGTGCTGCGTGGAGGATGTGTCGCACCTGCGGGGCATTGAAAGTCTGGTCAAACAGCCGCTGCGTGTGATCGATACTCACCGTTATCATTCCGAAACGGTCGCCGGTTGCCTGGTGTCTTCAACCCGGGCGGCCAAGCAACGGGCCCGCGCCGGACGGGGCCGCAGTTCGGGCTCGAAGTGGGCGCGTTAGAACGCCAGGGTTGAGCTGAGAAAAGAAGTTGAGCTGAGAAAAAGAATACCCCGCCTCCCTCAGGAAGCGGGGTTTTTGTTGGCCTGTTGCCAACGTCGGCTGTTTGCCAAGGCTTACCAGCCGCGGTTGCCACCGCCGCCACCACCGTAGCCGCCGCCGCCGCCACCGCCACCGCCACGAGGACGATCCTGCGCTTCGTTCACACGAAGGGCACGGCCACCCACCTCCTTGCCATCCAGGGCGGAGATCATGCCCTCAAGTGCGTCGTCATCAATTTCGATGAAGCCGAAGCCGCGGGGGCGGCCGGTTTCACGGTCGTTGATGAGCGCGACCGAGTGCACGGTACCGTGCTGGCCGAACAGGTCTTTGATTTCATCTTCGGTGGCTGTGAAGGGCAGGTTGCCCACGTACAATTTCTTCACGATCTTCTCTCCAGGTGCCGGCTCTCCGGCATAACTGAGCCCGCGGGATCGCCGGCTCTTTCCGGACGAATCCTTTGCGCTCCTATTCGGCGCGGCCGTTGCCGAGCCATATCCCCCGATTGTCGGGTGGATGCGAAACTCCGTCCAACCGTCAGCGGCAGGGGAGTCGGGAAATCCTGTTGGGCGGAGAGGGACGGTAAAGTCTCTCGCGTTTTTTGGGGCCCAGAATCTTCAAATCAGACACTTGGGGCCCTCCCAAGCACCAAAACTCTAGAACGACGGCAAGGATATGTCAATCCCAGACAAGCGGTTCGGACAGTTGTGGGCTGGATGCGCTGTCGGCGGGGTGGCGGATCCGGCAGCACTGGGCCGGCCTTTACTGCGGCGGCCCCAATCCGGCCTGAACAGGGCTTGAAGTGCTTGCAGGTGGCATTTTTGCCCTGATGTGTTTCATTTAGACCAAATTCCCGCACCAGACTGTCCTATTTCATTCCGGAGAATATTGATGTCCGAACCTGTTCAGGGTTTCAGCGAGCTGGAACTGGCTGCTCCCCTTGTCAAAGCTGTCGTCGAGCTGGGTTATGAAGCCCCGTTGCCAATTCAGGCGGCCTGCATTCCTCCTTTGCTGGCAGGCCGGGACGTCCTGGGCCTGGCCCAGACCGGAACCGGCAAGACGGGAGCCTTTGCGCTGCCCCTTTTGTCGAATATTGATTTGTCGGTGCGCGCGCCGCAGGTACTGGTGCTGACGCCGACCCGCGAGTTGGCCATCCAGGTGGCCGAGGCTTTTCAGGCCTACGCCCGCCACCTCCGCGATTTCCATGTGCTGCCCATCTATGGCGGCCAGCGCTACTCGTTCCAGTTCAGCCAGCTGCATCGGGGCCCCCATGTGATCGTCGGCACGCCCGGTCGCATCCAGGACCATCTGAACCGCGGCACCCTGAATCTGGGCAACATCAAGACCGTGGTGCTGGACGAGGCCGATGAGATGCTGCGCATGGGCTTTGTCGAAGAAGTCGAAGCCATCATTTCCCACGCGCCGGATGTGCGGCAGATGGCCTTGTTTTCGGCCACGATGCCCACGCAGATCAAGCGCATCAGCAAGCGGTACATGAA
>CAZLUL010000298.1:0-4133 GCA_964562635.1 uncultured Fibrobacteraceae bacterium
ACTTCAGAAGCATCACTTTCTGATGATCAACCTTACCCTCGGTCGAAAGCCGCACAAAATACGATCCACTCGCCACAGGCCGGCCTTCATTGTCCCTCCCCTGCCAGATGCGGGTGTCGGATCCCACTTCCATATGCCCATCGACCAGCGTCTTGACCAACCGGCCCGAAAGATCATAGATCGCCACCTGCACCCGCCCTGCCCGAGCGATTTCAAATTGGATTTTTGTCTGGGGATTGAAAGGATTCGGGAAACTGGGCAAGAGGCGAGTCACCAGGACCGGAGTGTCATCAACCGTGAACAAGGCCTCATCGCTGCGAGCGCTTTCCAGGCCATCCTGAACCGTGGCATAGCTGTAGTAGAGTCGCGTACCAGCGGCGTATCCGGTCGGCCGATCGGTAAAGGACGCCACCCCGTCGCTGACCGGAACCGGAGCCTGGGTCAACAGTTCAGGTTCACTGTCCCCCACTCGGCGATAGACCAGAAAGGCCGAGCCAACGGCCTCCGGCACAAGCCAGTGGAGATGCACTCGGGAGTTCGCGTAGGCGATGCCCGGTGCCGAGGGAATATCAGCCGCAACCGCGCCGTTGATCGCCGCGACAACCGGTCCGCCGGTCACTGAGTACAAGGGAATCAGGTTGGCAAAGTCCCGGGGCGCCCAGGCCATGCGGCCCGCAATCGACGGCACGGAAGTGGGCCCGACGCTCAGGAAGGACGGTGTCTCATCGGTGAGGACCAGAACCCGAAATGTGGCCAGGCGTATCGCCTGGGCGTAGGGCAGCGGAGCCCGCGTCAACCCGACAATAAACTCCGGTGCACCGGCAATGTTCAGCGCGTCGCCTTCCAGGTTCCAATCCAACATCATCGCTTCGCCCTCGATCCCGACTGTGCATTCCCAGCCCAGCACGCCAGTTTCTGCCGAAGGGTTGATCAGAACTATCGCCGCTTCGACAATTCCGCCTGCTTCGGACTCGATCTCGTTTTCGGTGAACGACCCGTTGAAATAGATCCCCAAGCGGTCGGGGGCCACATTGGGAATGCGGTAGGAGTCACCAGAACACTCGATCTGCGAGCACATCGGATGTCCGGTGCTGATGGTGCCGGTCCAGTCCCCTTCTCCCTCGGGGCTGAAAATAACATAAATCGTGGCCGAATCTCCCGGCAGCAGGTCGCCGATAAAACCATTGACCACAAAGCGGGGCGAGTCGGACTGGGGGCTAATCCGGATTACCTGATCGCTGGTATTGGCGATTCTGACGGGCCGAGATAAGGTCTGGTTGGCCTCAATCGAGCCAAAACTGAGCACCGTCTCGTCAACGCCACAGGAATCGGCGATGGCGCCGGTAGAGCCGATAAATGGCAGGGCCGGCAAGCCTTGGCCGAGCACCAGGCGGGCCGGGAAATACCCCTCATAGGCCGGTTCAAATCGCACCAAAATTTCACGGCAGTCGTTCGGCAGCAGGGACTCGGATTCGGCACCCGTCACGATCGAGAAGCCCTGGTTGTGGCCATCGATTGTCGGCGCGCAAGCGAGCTCCGTAGTGCCGGTATTGCACAACGAAATCGCCATCTCGCTGCTCTGGCCAGCCGGAGTGATCGGGACCTCGACCGGCGACGGCGTGACGGACCAGGAACCTTCTGCCACCAGACCCCGCCCCACCAGGGCCACATCCAACATGTTGGTGCCCAGGCGCAAAAAACAATCCTGGTCGCCAAGGACCGAGGGGGTGAAACGGACCGCAATGGAACTGCTCTGGTAGCGATATATGCTGCGGGGTTCACCGCCGGCAATGATGGAAAAATCACTGCTGTTGTTCGCCAACGAAGGATTCAGATAGATAGAGTAGGTGCCCGTATTGTGAACAGTCACCATGAAGTCGGTGGACTGACCGACCCGGAGTTGGCCAAAATCCACCCGCTCGGGGGCCGAGTATTGCGAGTTCGCGACATAGCTCGAGCCACGCCCCTGCAGAACGACCGGTGGCAACCCAGGCGCCAGATACATATCGGTCTGGTACAATTCCCAACGCGATGGCCGAAAGGCGATGATGATTGCTCGCGTCTGACCGGGCGCCAACATATAGGGGCCACCTCCGGTCGAAAGCGAAAAATAGTATTCGACGCCATCGATCTCCGGGTCGATCGCCACGGGATCCGGGCTGATATTCGTGACCCAAATATCCCGATAGACAGTCTGGGAGGTTTCGACAGAGCCGAAGTCGAGCAGCGAGGGGTAGTCGAGCTCTGGCGTCTGTGCATCTGCCAACCCAGGGTCGCCCATCAAAACAGGGACCAGCCACAAGACGACCAGCAGAATGTGTCTCGAACCAGACCCATGAATTTTTGACGCCGCAGATTGCTTGAGATTCATACCGGCCCCCCCTTGCTCCCGTGTTCCTGCTCCATCTCTTTATGACATGAGAATACACATCTTGATATCGCATTGTCAAAACATTCCCTTTCGCCGTGACTTTTCGCAGGGATCCGTGTCTATCGTGCGATCCGGGTATTTTCCCGGGTCCAGAAAAGAGATTAGTCGCATGAATAAAACCCTTTACGCTCGTTATACATTAGCCGCGGTGTTGTTGACTTTTGCCTTGGCCGGCCCCTCGGTGGCTGCCAAGGCCAGCAATGAAACCGTTTCTGATGTCGACTTGAGGTCAGAAGGCATTCGCCCCACCGGTCTGGTTCTGGATTTGGGAATCGCCGCGCCGTCAAAAGGCGACGCCGGCTTCCTGATTGGGATCAATGCCGGGCTGGGGACTTTACTCTCGCGTCATCTGGATCTCTCGCTGGGCCTGCGCCACTGGTCGGCTGATATTGACCGTTCGAGTTTTGGCACCGATACGCCCGGAACATTCAGCGATACTTCGCTGGATATGGTCCTGAGCTATCCGTTGATGAAGATCAAAGGACTGCGCCCCGTGCTCGGCACGGGCCTGGCGGGGCATTTTGTGGGAGCAGATGTGGCGGCTGATCGCAGCCTCGAAGACGCCCTGAGCGGCACCAAATTTGGCGCCCTCATGATGTTCGGACTGGGAACGACCGAGCCCGGTTTGGGCGCCCGACTGCAGGTCCGGCGCGATTTCGTTGAAGACGTGGGTGGCTGGTCTTACACTCTGGGTGTGGGCTGGTGGCCCAAGGTGCGGGCCGGACAGGACCAGCGTTCGGTCCGGTAGGGTCGGGACGAAAGCGGCGCCAATTACAGCTGGTCATAGGGAATACCAAAGGTATCCCCGTCGGTCAAACGGCCGGTTTCAAAGCCCTTCATGAACCACCGGGCGCGCTGTGCAGAAGTGCCGTGAGTGAATGAATCCGGCATCACGCGACCGCCACTGCCACGCTGCAGGGTGTCGTCGCCGATGGCGCGCGCGCAATTCATGGCTTCTTCAATATCGCCGGCTTCCAGAAAATCGAATTGCTCGTCGGCATGCCGGGCAAAGACCCCCGCCAGGAAGTCGGCCTGCAGTTCCAGTCGCACCGACAGCTTGTTGTACTCGGACTCGGAAATCCGGCCCCGTTGTTGGTGCACGTGATCGGTATAGCCGAGCAGGTGCTGGACATGGTGCCCGACCTCATGGGCCAGGACATAGGCCTGCGCAAAATCCCCCGGCGCGCCAAAGCGCCTTTTCATCTCGTTGAAAAAGTTCGGATCGATGTAAATGGTGCTGTTGGCCGGCATGTAAAAAGGGCCCATGCGCGAATCGGCCAGGCCGCCGGGCATGGTGGTCCGGTCACTGTATATCACCAGTTTTGCTGGCTGGTAAGTCTTGCCGTTGCTCTGGAATATCCGGGTCCAGACATCCTCGTTGTCCGCTTTCATCGTCGCCAGATAGGCGCGCATCTCGTCATTGGGAGCAGGAGCAACCTGCGTCACCGAGGGCTGGGCACCTTCACCACCGACAATACCCAACAGACTTTGCGGGCTGATCTTGAAGACAAATATCGCCACGAGGGCCACGCCGATGAGCACCAATTTCGTTTTGGCACTGCCGCGGGCAAAGAGGGTGAACAGGACCCCACCCATGCCGGCCCCACGGACCCCGCGGGCCCCACCGGACACCCGCTGGCCACGGCGGTCTTCAACATTCGAACTGCGTCTGCGGTCTTTCCATTTCATATACTGCATTAAA
>CAZLUL010000299.1:0-4098 GCA_964562635.1 uncultured Fibrobacteraceae bacterium
TCTACATCGACGCAGATGCCTGCCCCGTCAAGGACGAAACCTACAAGGTCGCCCAACGGTACGGTCTGCAGGTCACCCTGGTGGCCAACAGCTTCATGCGCATTCCCAGCGGTGACTGCGTCGAGCTCGTGGTGGTGGACAAGGGACCAGATGAGGCCGACGACTGGATCGCCGAGCGGGCGGGCGCCGATGACATCGTGATCACGGGCGACATCCCGCTGGCGGCCCGCTGCCTGGACAACAACGCCCGCGTGCTGGGCCACAAAGGGCAACCCTTCACGCCCGACAACGTGACCGAAGCCCTCGCCACCCGCCAACTTCTGAAGCAACTGCGCGAACAGGGCATCATGATGGGCGGCCCGCCTCCGTTTGCACAGAAGGACCGCTCCCTGTTTCTGCAGCAACTCGACCAGATGATCAATACCATCCAGCGAGAACAATAGGTTCTGGCCTGGCGACAATTCACAGGGCCGTTTGGAACACCTACGGACCCGCACCGGGCGGGGCCCCACGCGGCGCAGGCGATTGTGTTACACCCCAGCGGTGGTCATATCCTGCAGACTCAAGGCGATGGTCTCGTCGTGGGGATCACAGCAATAAGCCAGCACACCCTCGAGCAGGGCCCGTTGCACCTGACCCAGGGCCCAGGCCGCGCACGCCAAATTGCCGCGCGTCCGCGCGTCAGCAGGTGTCCGGTGCAAGGCTGCCACGAAGATTGGCAGGGCGCCCTCGGCGTCACCTTCACCGAAGAGCTTCTCACCGGCGGTCACCTCGCGATTCTCAAGCAAACTGAACAAACCAGCGCCCAGATTACCGACGTCTTGGGGCAGACCCGTCCGGGCCGCAGCCTCTTTCAGGGTGACCCAGGCGGCCAGGCCCTCACTCTGGTATGACGGGTCATTTTGCACCTGGCTGCCGTGCTGCCGGAAAGAGCTCAGGGCTTCGGTCAGATAGACGGCGTCACCCCGGCTCAGCAGACTGGTCCACATGGTCATGTCTCCGTTACGGGGAATTGCCTGCCCGGCATAGCTCATCAGATGCGGCAGGTTGTCGAGCAGATCATTGCGCCGAAACATGGCTGTCGTGGGTTCGCCAATTTGGTTGATGCCCTGGGTCAGTGCGTGACCGATCAGGGTTTCGCCCGGAATTCCCGCGTCGACGCTGGTCAGTGGCGCGTTCCAGACTTCGTCGGGCAGGGCCTGGCCCGCCGCGTCGATCAGGGCCCGGTATCCGGTCACCAGCGTCACCGCCGGTCGTTCATCCAGGATCGTGGCCATGCGGGCAACGCAGTCCGGATGCAACAGGTCATCGTCGTTCAGAAATTTGATGTACCGCCCCCGCGCCTGGCCGAAGCACCGTACGCAGTTGGCCCATCCGCCCAGGTTTTTTGGATTGCGCGAATAGCGCACCGGGTGCGGCCCGCTGCTCTGGCTGGAAATTTCTTCGATGCGGTCACCGGGCCCGTCGTCGCACACGACAATTTCACAGCGCGGCCAGGTCTGGGCCTGGGCACTGGCGAGTGCCTCGGCGTAATATTCCGATTTGTAGGCGGGGATCAAAATGCTCACCAACGAATCGGCCCGGATTTCGCGGCGGGGCTTGGTCAACTGCGCGCACCCGGCCACAAAATCAATCCAGGACTCGAAGCCCGTCAACCAGGCCGCCTCGCCCAGACCCGTACGGGGAAATTCTGTCGGCAGATTGCCCACCGGCAAGCTCAACTGGCCCCCCGGAGCCAACAGGTGGCGACAATGGCGCAACAGGCGATGACTGTCCGCAACAGATAACGTACCCAGACCCGCACCTTCCAGCTCTATGACCTGCAACGCTCCGCCACAGGCCGGAGAGGGTTGGGACAGGGCAATGCCGGACGGACACTCGTGCGCCACTTCCAGAATGATCCGGGCCTGGCCTGGACGCCTACCGGCGGTCACCGAAAGGGTATAATCCGTTTCCTGCTCAATCACCATTTTGAATATTCCCCTGTCAATGAGTCGAAGTGGTGTTGAATTTCCGGTCCGTGGGCCACGATCTCACCGATCAGATCTCCCATGCGCTCGATATCGTTCAGGCTGACCGCCGTACCGGTGGGCAGGACCAGGACCCGTTGGCACAAGGCATCGGTATGCGGCAAATAGTAGCCGCCCACTGGAGCCTCGGAACAGTACGGTTCCATCTCATGGCAACCGGGATAGAAATAGCGGCGAGCCAACACGTTTTCGGCCTGCAGTGCCGTGACCAGATTGTCGCGGCTCAAACCCGTGTGGGTCGCATCAACCTCGACCACAATGTACTGTTTGTTCGTGGTCACCTCCGGGCTCCAGACTTTCATCTCCAGCCCGTCGATACGGTTGATCACCCTTTGCCAGGCGCTGTGATTGCGGCGAGCCACGGCCAGGAATTCCCCCATGCTCTCCAGCGACGTCAGACCCATGGCAGCCGACATCTCATTCATCTTGCCGTTGACCCCCAGGGCGACCACCTGATCATTGCCGACGAAACCGAAGTTCTGCATCAGGCGCACGCGTTCGGCCAAGTCGTCGTCATTGGTCACTACCGCGCCACCTTCGGCCGTATTCAGAAATTTCGTGGCGTGAAAGCTGAATATTTCCAGGTCACCGAAACCGCCAACGCGACGCTGGCCCAGGGCACTGTCGAAGGCATGGGCAGCGTCGAACATCAGGCTCAGGCCGTGACGATCGGCAATTTCCTGCAAACGGTCCACCGCCGCCGGTCGACCCCAGAGATGAACCGCCAGAATGCCCGAAGTACGCGGAGTGATGAGCGCCTCGACCCGGGCCGGATCCAGGCTGTGGGTCACCGGATCGATGTCGCAAAATACCGGCTGCAGCCCCTGCCACTTCAAGGCATGAGCCGTGGCCACAAACGTGAAGGCCGGCACAATCACTTCGCCGGTCAGGCCCAGGGCACGAGCCCCAATTTCCAGGGCAACGGTGCCATTGCACATCGCGACGCAGTGTTTCACCCCGACGAATTGCGCCACTTTGTTTTCGAATTCCCGCACCATGGGGCCGCGGTTGCTGAGCCGCCGATTGTCCAGGATGGTTTCGATGCGGGCCATGAGCGCCGCACGGTCACCGATATTTGGTGCCCCCACATGCCTGGGCTGGTCAAAAGCGGGTGTGGCGCCAAACAGCGCCAGTTGCGGCAATGCCGCGGTCAACATGGACATGAAGCGCCTCCCTGAACAAGGGGTTCGTCAGCCGCACTATCGTCAGCCGCACTATCGTCGCGATATGCTGGAAAAAATGAGGTTCGGCGATCGCCGGTCAGTTGGTCGTATGCGTCCGGATCAAGTATCGCACCACACAGCCAGGCCTCACCGGTATGGGTCGACCATCCGGCCTTGAAGCGGCTCAAGCCATCTGTCCCCTCGGTGTTGAGACCCGGTCCAGCCCCCAGGTTTGCCACCTGGACCCCGCGGGCAGCCAGCTCGCGCAGCGCGCACGCCGTCAGGCCATACGACGCGCCATACCGGTAGCCATCGTTACTGTAGGCTGCGAGGTGGTGCCAGGCTTTGTCGCGGTCGGTAAACCAAATCTGCATACCGACTGTTTGCTGCTCGGCATCAACAGCGCGCACCAACAAAACCCCGGGCAAAAGCAATTGCTGCCGAAAGGCTTCGGCAGAGAACTTCGCCTCACCGGTGATTTGATGCCGTGCAATGAGATTGTCGTAGAGATGAGTCCATTGGCCGTGATGGTCGGCCGGCCGCGCGCACACCTCGCAGGTTACAAAGCGGAAACTGCGTCTGGTATCCCTTTGGTGATGAAGCGACCCCAAAGAATCTGGATTCCCCTTCAAGTCCACCAGATAATGGGCCTTGAAAGGGCGGGCCAGGCTTGGGAACACCGATTCCAGAATCGACGGCGCCATGTCCCCCAACGGATCCGTCACCAGGGTCAGCGACACCGCCCCGGCCTCACGCAAAACCGGCAGATCCCGGACCAGGGCCGCTTCATCCCGGCAGGAAAAAAGCGGGTAACAACTCACCGCATCGATCAAGTCAGTCCCGGAAACCCGCCGCAACAGCACATGCCCCTGACTGTAGGGCAACCGTAAAGGTGACCCGAATTC
>CAZLUL010000300.1:0-4083 GCA_964562635.1 uncultured Fibrobacteraceae bacterium
ACCGGGCCTGGCGACGCGGTATCCGCCTGGCCAGCGACATGGTGCCCAACCACATGGGTATCGACAGCCGCTGGGTCATCGAGCACCCGCACTGGTTCCTGCAGGCCGACCGCCCGCCCTACCCCAACTACCGCTACACGGGCGGCGACCTCTGCGACGACCCCGACGTGGAGATCCGCGTGGAGGAAGGCTACTGGACCCGCACCGACGCCGCGGTGGTGTTCGAACGCCGCGACAGCCGCAGCGGCGACACGCGCTACATCTACCACGGCAACGACGGTACCAGCATGCCCTGGAACGACACCGCGCAGCTGGACTTCACCCAGCAGGAAGTCCGCGAGTCCGTGATCCAGACCATCCTGCACGTGGCGCGGCAGTTCCCCATCATCCGCTTCGACGCCGCCATGACCCTGGCCAAGAAGCACTACCAGCGCCTCTGGTTCCCCGCCCCCGGCGACGCCGGCGCCATCCCGTCGCGGGCCGAGTACGGCATGAGTCGCGAGCAGTTCCACGAGACGATCCCCGTGGAGTTCTGGCGCGAGGTGGTCGACCGGGTGGCCGCCGAGGTGCCCGATACGCTGCTGCTGGCCGAGGCGTTCTGGCTCATGGAAGGCTACTTCGTGCGCACCCTGGGCATGCACCGCGTCTACAACAGCGCCTTCATGAACATGCTCAAGATGGAAGACAACCAGAAGTACCGGCAGACCCTGAAAAACGTGCTCGAGTTCAGTCCCGCGGTGCTGCAGCGCTTTGTCAATTTCATGAACAACCCGGACGAACGCACCGCCGTGGAACAATTCGGCAAAGGCGACAAGTACTTCGGCTGCATGCTCTTGCTCGTCACCATGCCCGGCCTGCCCATGATCGGCCACGGCCAGGTCGAAGGCTTCAGCGAGAAATACGGCATGGAATACCGCAAGGCCTACTGGGACGAACCGGTTGACCAGGATCTGGTCGCGCGCCACGAGCGGGAAATCTTCCCCCTCATGCGCCGCCGCCACCTTTTCAGTGGTTCAGACAACTTCTCCCTCTTCGATTTTGATGCCGACGGTGGCTGGGTCGACGACAACGTTTTTGCCTACACCAACCGCACCGGCGATGAGAAGGCTCTCATCATCTTCAACAACAGCTACGAGCAGACCAGCGGTCGGGCACGACAGGCCTCGGCCTACAACGTGGGCTCGGCCGAAGAGCCCCACTTGGTGCAGCGCACCCTGGGTGAAGCGCTCGACCTCGACGGGTCGCCCGGCATCTGGTACATCTTCCGCGACCGCATCAGCAACCTGGAGTTCCTGCGGCGCGGTGCCGAGCTGGCCTACGAAGGTTTCGCCACCCACCTGAACGGATACGAAGCCCGGGCCCTGATCGATTTCCGCCCCGTGCACGAATCGGCCGGCCGTTGGGCCGAAGTGGCCGACATGCTGCAGGGTGGTGGCACGCCCGATGTGGGCCAGGCCGTCCGCCGGCTCGAAGTGGCCCCGCAGTTGGCGGCGATCCAGCCGTGGGTCGATTCCGAAGTGCTCGCGGCCCTGGAATGGCCCTTGGCTGACGAGGAAAAATCCACTGCAAAACCCAATCCACCAAAGAGTTTACCCGCATCGTTGACCAAAACCCTGGCCGCCTTGCAGCAATTGCGCGACCTCGAGCCCGCCGCTGATCTGGGCCGCCAATCCCGCCAGGATCTGACGGATCTATTGGCCGCCGTACCGGGCAGCCGCATCCTGCAGGCCATCTATCTGCGCGACCTGTTGAGTCTGGTGCCCGGCCCCTGGGCAGCACCCAAAAAGCCGACCCCGCAATTGGCGGGCCTCGCACCGCACGATCTGGCGTTAGTGCGCGCCGACCTGCAGAACGCGCTGGTCCATTGGACAGGACACGAATTTGCCGGCCACAGCACCGTTGATCTTGCCGAGCTGTTGCTCAGCAGTACCGACAATCTGGTCCCCATGGCCAAGGGTCGGGTGGGCTGGTTCCTGGCGCTGCTCGACCTGCCGGCGGCCCGCACCTACCTCGGCATTAACGAGCATCAGGGGCGCACCTATCTGCGCCAGGAAGCTCTGGTGACCTATCTGAAGGCCATGGTCGTGGCCGGATTGCTGGTCAATGAGGGGGAAAGTGCCTCAGCGTTGCTCGACGCCCAGGCCTTGGTGCTGGAAGCGGCCCAACGGGCGGAATATGACGTCGAAAATCTGAAGGTGCGCCTGGCGCAAGGTTGATCTTCCGCTCAGCGGCTGCGGGCGAACCGGAGGAACATCCGGCGCGACAGGAACAGCAGGAATATCACCACCACGACCAATGCCACGATGGGCAGCACGATGGCCAGCAGGGCTGTGCCCGCGGCGCCAAACAATTCGCCAGTCGAAACCAGGGCATTGCCAAAACCTGCCGTCGTCACCGTCGAGGCACCCCGCAGGGCAACCGTGCCGGTCTGGGTGCTACCCGCCACCCCACCGCCGGCGATCAAGGCCAGGCTCCAGGTCCAAAAAGGTGGCAGGCCCGTCAGAACCGACAGCGTCACGACGGTGCCGGCGACGATGGCCAACGGTGTCGAGATCACATCCAGCAAGTTGTCAATATAGGGAATGTAATAGGCGAGGATTTCGACCAACGTAGCCACCGCGAAGGCCGTGCCGGCGTAGGGCGTGCCAATCCACTCGAAGTGCGCGGTCAACTCCAGATGTCCGCTCTGGGCCATGAGGCTCATCACCAGCAGGGGCACGAAGACCCGAAAGCCGCAAGCCGCCGCCAGGCCAATCCCCACGCAAAGACTGAGAAATGTTTCCATCGAACTTTCCCTGGGTCAGGATACAAAAATGAAAACCATGGCCAGAGCTGCCGGCATGGCCTGGATCCACAAAATTTTGCGGTTCGCGGTCAGGGCCCCAAAGACGCCGGCCACCAAGACACAGCCCAGGAAGAACAATTTTATCGAAGTTCCCGCTGCGCCAAGACTGAGCCCCCATACCAATCCGGCGGCCAAAAACCCGTTGTACAGCCCTTGGTTCATCGCCATCGTTTTGGAAGCCCGAGCTCTTTCCAACGACAGGCCAAAAGCTCGCAGACCCATGGGTTTGTCCCAGAAAAACATCTCCAGAATCAGAAAATAGAGATGCAGCAGGGCAACGAGCCCGACCAGAACATTGGCGATTGTGACCATGTGACACTCCCGGTTGAAGACCAGCCCGAGCAACTCCCATTATAGGACCGCCTTGGAGCCCGCCGCCACTGGCAATATTGCGGCGCAATCGTGCGGCTTTTGCAGGACAGGGTCAGACCGGCAGGCTCAAATTGATCCAGCCCTGCGAGACAGCCGCCAGGGAAACACCCGCCACGGTGAGCCACAGCACCACGGCCATGAAAAAGGGCCGCAGACCAATCTGCCGCAAGCTGGCCCGCGTCAAACCGCCGCCGATCAGAAACAAAGTCGCCACCATCAGGAAGCGGCCAACATCAGCCAGGCGGTCCCACCAGACAACACCGTCGCCGAAGGACGAACGAACCAGGGCCGCCAACAGGAAACCGCCCAAAAACCACGGCGTCTTGGCCCCGCTCTGGTGCCTGGTCAAGCGTGAACACACAAACGACAAGGGCAGGATCCACAGCGCCCGGGTCAACTTCACAGTGGTGCCCACGGCCAGGGCCTTCTCGCCGTAAATCGCCGTCGCCCCCACCACGCTACTGGTATCGTGGATCGCCAGGGCCGACCACAGACCAAAAGCCTCCTGACTGAGGTCCAGCATCTGCCCCACATAGGGAAAGACCACCAGGGCCAGGGCGTTGAGCAGGAAAACAATGGCTAGGGAAAGAGCGGTATTGGCCGGACTGGCCCCGATAGCCGGCGCGATGGCCGCAATGGCGCTGCCGCCGCAAATGGCGGTGCCGCTGCTCAGCAGGGTCGTCAACTCGCGGCCGACCCGAAACAAATAGCTCAGCCCAAAACCAAGCGCCAGAGTCAGAGTGATGCTGAGAAACGTGATGCCAAGGGAAGACGCCCCCACCTTCAGGACCAGCCCCAGTTGCAAACCAAACCCGAGCAGGACAACGGCGGCCTGCAGCAGATATTTGGCCAGCTTGCCCGTCAAA
>CAZLUL010000301.1:0-4026 GCA_964562635.1 uncultured Fibrobacteraceae bacterium
CATGAGCAGGGTATCGCCCAGCCGCTCCACCCTGGAACTGCGGCCGGAAGACAACTCGCGCACTTCGATCAAGCAGGGCTCGCCCAGAATCATCACTGTACTGCCGGTGGCGTATTGTTTGATCTTCGGTCCCAGCCGCACCCCCAGGTCATCGGCCTTGCGGTCCATCCACTCGCCCCAATCGGCCAGCAGATCGGGCAAGATTTTGGTGCTCGTGCGCCAGGGCAGGACCACCACCACGCCGTCACGCTGGCAAACCTGCACTTTTACTCGGCGCGCTCGTTTGCTGCGCCGGATGCTGTATTTCAGGGGCCGGCCGTTGATGAGGGCGGTTTCGAGGGTCAGAGCCAAGTTGTGGGATCCCTTCGGGCGGTTGTCGCGACAATCTTCACGGAGACCAACCTGCCACGACAGGCGAGCCGGCACAAGTTCGATGTGAGTCACCGCAATAACCAAGCCGCACCACAACAGCCATCAATCACGGGATCGCCCGGGAATTGGCCATGCCCTGAAGTCCTGTCTGCGACATTCAGGGCACAAACGACGCCCAAAGGTGTCGGTCAAGCGATGAATTAAAACGGGTTGGTCGCAAACACCGAAAATTCAGGTATAAAACCGCGGTCGTCGATTTCCAGGGCCCCCACGATGGCGGCAGCGATTTCATCGGCCCGCAATTTTTTGGGCGACTGCGCTTGTTGCACACCGACCTTCGTAAAAAACTCCGTCTGCACCTCACTGGGATTGACCAACATCACCCGCACGTTGTGGGGCCGCAACTCGGCCCGCCAACACTCTGTCATCCCACGCAGGGCGAATTTAGAGCCGGAATAGGCCGACGATGATTTGCCCCCGGACAGGCCCGAAGTGGATGAGATGTTGATCAGCGCGCCGCTTTCCTGCTTCACGAAATGGCGGGCGGCTTCGCGCCCCATGAGCATCGCGCCGGTGACATTGGTGGCAAACACGGCCTCGAATTTTTCTTTGTCCAGATCCACCAGCGGCGCGAAGTAGCCAAAGCCGGCGTTGTTCACCAGGATGTCCAGGCCGCCAAATTCGGCGACAACCTGAGCGACGGCAGCCCCCGCATCTTTTTCGACACTGACATCACCCTGGATGCCCACCACGCCCAGTTGGCCAGCCGCTGCCTCGAGCTTTTCCCGGTTGCGCCCCATGATGGCCACTTGGGCCCCTTTGGCGACCAGGGCTTTGGCCAGGCCATAGCCAATCCCTTCACTGCCGCCGGTGATCAGTGTTTTTGCGCCTGACAAGTTCATCATTCCACTCGCTGTTCTGGGAAAATCATCCCGAATTGTCGACCCGGTCGTCACATTTTCCCCAGACTACCAGCAAACCGAAGTTTGGCAAGCCTACGGCACCGGATCACAAGCAGAGACGTCCGGGAACTCAACCCCACCGAGCGTGTTTCCCTGCGACCGCGTCATGCGGGCGTGGTGAACAGGGGGAACAAGCATGAAGAACGGAAACGATTTTCCATTGCGCCGCTGGTGGCACGACCTCAAGGCCAAATACCGGGTTCTCATTGTCCTGGCTCTCCTGTGCACTGTCCCGGCTTCAGGCCAGCTCGCCGACCGCCTGGCGCGGAACCCCAAAGCACCCGACCTGGCCCAACTTCTGGCCGAAGCCGAAGCCCCCACCATCAGAAACGACCTGACCCTCTGCCTGGACGGCCCCGAATTCATGGCGGCCCTGGCCCGCGATCTGGCCGGTGCGCAAAAAAGTGTCGTCGTGCAAACCCTGGCCTTCGAAGCCGACCCGGCCGGATTGGCCCTGGCCCGCGCCCTGATCGACTCGGCCGCCCCGGTCCGGCGCCTGCTCATTGACGACTACTCCCGCCTGGTGCAAAACGACAAGGTGGTCGGCGCGCCCAACCGCCTTTTTGATGTCGACCTCGTGCACGAAGCCGAACAAACCCGCACCCTGATCACCCAGCTGCGCGCCCATGGCGTGGACGTGCGCTATGGTCGGCCGCTGGGTCTGGACGCCGCCGGCCGAAAAGCCCGCGACCACAAGAAACTGGTCGTGGTGGATGACAATCTGGCCTACATCGGCGGTATCAACTTCAGCGAGCACAATTTCCAGTGGCACGATTTGATGGTGCGGATAGCCACGCCGGGGGCGGCCGAATTTCTGGCCGCTGATTTTGAACGCAGCTGGCGGTCCGAGGGTGTGGGCCAGCCCACGACTGCCAAATTTGACGGGATTGCGCTCGTTTGCGCTGCCGGTGATGGCGATACGGCCATTGAAGATGCCATCAGTACCGCGATCGGCAAGGCGCGCCACAGTCTGGTTCTGGAATGCCCCTATATCACCGAGCCGTATCTGTCACTGCTTGGTGAAGCCCGCCAGCGGGGTGTGGAAGTCACCATCATCACCTCTGAAAACATCAATCGCGCCTGCATGAAGCAGAGCATCATGGCAGCCTGCCGGCGGCATGGCCTGCAGATGCGGTTGTTACCCGGGCCGATGACTCACGTCAAGGCGTTACTGGCCGATGGTGAAACGCTGGTGCTGGGTTCGGCGAATTTCGATTTCCTGAGTGCCGCGCTGCAGCCTGAGATCCTGGCCGTTGTGCGGGACCCGCAGTTGGTGGCGGAATTTGAGCAGCGGGTGCTGGCGCCAGATTTGGTGGCCTCAAGGATTTGGCAGCCCAATGAGACCAATATTGCGGTTACGGACATCAGCGCCGGTCTCATTGATCTGGCCGGTGACTTTCTGGTGGCACTGCATGGCGAGTAACAGATTCCTGGTAATAGAGTAAACGGGCCCGATATCACTCATTCACGTCATCGTGAATATTGATACCGGGCCCGTTTTTATCGACAGCGATGGCCGATTTCCGCCAATCTTCTAAACCACTTCTGCTTTGCCTTCATCAATCTTCTTCGTCACCGCGATGAAGATCAGCAAGGCGATCAATGAGATCATGCCGACGCCAATATAGGCGTACCACAGGTAATGAGCGTGGGCGTACGCTTCGGGCATGGGCCCTTGACCGGCCAAGGCCAACTGGTGGGCCGCCTGGGTCGCCGCATCCAAGGTGCTGGGCTCCGGGCAATAGGCTTTCAGCAAGTACCCGGAGAAGGCAAAGCCGAACATCCAGGCCACGAACGTATTGATGTGGGCAAAGCCCAGGAAGGTGCCCTCCTGGCCCTTGGGTGCTTGCAACGAAGCGAATTCCAGCCATTTGGGGCTGAGGAAACACTCCGCAATACCCTGCAGCGCAATACCAATCACCATCATCAGGACAATGGGGTGCACACTCAGGCCAAACACATTCACATCACCGTGGATCCAGGCCGAAGCCGCCATGGAAACGGCGGAAAACGGAATGATCATCATGGCCACCAGAATCGAGTTCTGGGGTTTCCACCTGCGCACCAGATGGGTGACCAGGACTACAAAAACGACCACGATGAAGGGGTTGATGTTCGCCAACCACTCAGGCTTGTAACCCTCACCGGCCATCCGCAAAACGTATTTGGGCATCGAGGCGTACAACTGACCCTGGATGGCCCAGAAGCCCGCCGTGATCAGGATCAGCATCAGGAAGCGGATGTTGCTGACCGCAGCCCACATGCCGTTCAGGACCTCTGTGATATTCTTGGTTTTATTGGTGGCGCCGTCGCGATCAGGGAAGTAGATCAAAGCCACGATGATCAGAGCCAACAACGATGCGCCTGCCGAGAAGAACGGCACCTTCTGCACGCCCATCTGGATCCGGATGTCGGCGACCACGGTCTTGCCGATGAACGACCCGATGTTCACCACCATGTAGAAAATGCTGAAGGCCCGCGCCCGATTCGCCTCGTTGGACGACTTGCTCACCGTGCCGGATATCACCGGTTTGACGATGGACCCCCCAAGCACGATCAGCACTAACCCCACACCCACCGGCGCCATAGTACTGAAAACCCCAAGCATTCCATAGCCCAGGCTCAGCAAGACGAAGGCGATCATCAGGGCATAGCGAAAGCCGATGCGGTCGGCCAGGGCCCCGGTGAAGAA
>CAZLUL010000302.1:0-4016 GCA_964562635.1 uncultured Fibrobacteraceae bacterium
GCATCGCTTCTCAGAAGACGTAGAACAGCAGCATGTCCCGGGCGAAGAACGTGCCCAGCATGGCGGCCTGCAGGAACAGCACAAAGCCCAGGAATGTGGCGACCCGATCGGTGATCGCCCGCCAGCTCGACAGCACCACCAGAGGACCCAGGAAGGTCGTGAGCATGACCAGGACCAGGCTGATGCCGTCCATGCCCAGGTGGTAACTGATCTGGCCGTTGAACAGCCAGGCCACTTTCTCGACAAACTGGTCGTCCCCGCGACCGCTGTCGAAGTGGAACCACAGGTGCAGCGACAGAACGAAGTCGGCCAGGGCGATGGCCATGGCGAAGAATCTGGCCTGGGCCTCTTTGCGCACCACGGTCCAGAGCAACAAGGCTCCGACCAAGGGCAGGAATGTGACCCAACTCAGAATATGATCCGTAATTAGCGACAAACCAGCGTCCTCCTAGCCCGAGAAACTGAGGTAAAGGACAAAAACCGCAACCCCGATGGTGAACGACCATGCGTAGAACCGGACCAGTCCGTTTTGGAACAGACGCAGCACCGAGCCGAGCACAGCCACCACCAGAGCAGAACCTTCAACCAACAGGCCGTTGATCAGCCCGACATCCACCCATTTCCAGAGCACCGTTTTGGACAAACGGTACATGGGGCGAATGAAGACGCCTTCGTAGGCCTCATCGACGTAATACTTGTTCAGCAGCACTTTGTGAGGCCAGCCGCCGCCCATCTTCTGGAACGATTCGGCGACGCTGACATTGCGTGCGTAGACAAAATAGCCAGCCAACAATCCGAGGATCCCCCAGGCCAACGAGGCCCCGGCCAGGATCCATTCCATGGTTGTATCGGCATGGGCACCGGCGTGTTCGGCCCCTTGGACAACCGCACCGTGGGCTGCAGCTTCGGCGCCATGAGCGACCGCACCGTGAGCCACTTCGGCCACCACCGTATGCTGGGCAAAGACCGGCTCCAGCCAGGTCATGAAATGAGCGCCGCCACCCAGGAAGTGCGGAATGCCCACCCAACCGCCGACGATCGACAGCACCGCCAGCACCACCAGGGGCATGGTCATCGTGGCGGGAGATTCGTGGATGTGGCTTTTGACTTCGGCGCTGGCGCGGTTCTCACCAAAGAACGTGAGCACCACCAGGCGCATCATGTAGAAGGCCGTCAAACCGGCGACGATGAAGCCGATGGCCCAGAGCACCTTGTTGCCGCTGTTCCAGGCGTTCCACAGGATTTCATCCTTGGAGAAGAATCCGGCCAGAGGCGCGATACCGGCCAAGGCCAACGTACCGGCAATAAAGGTCACGAAGGTGATCGGCAATTTCTTGCGCAAGCCCCCCATGACCCGCATGTCCTGTTCGTCGCTCATGGCGTGGATCACCGAGCCGGAGCCGAGGAACAACAGGGCCTTGAAGAAGGCGTGGGTCATGACGTGGAAGATGGCGATGGAAAAAGCGCCCACGCCGCAGGCCAGCATCATGTAGCCCAATTGGCTGACGGTCGAATAGGCGAGCACCTTTTTGATGTCGTTCTGGGTCAGGGCAATCGTCGCGGCAAACAGGGCCGTTATGGCCCCCACGGTGGCCACTACGCCCATCGCCGTGGGCGTCAATACGTACAGGAAGTTCATCCGGGCGATCATATAGACGCCAGCGGTGACCATGGTCGCGGCATGAATCAGCGCGCTGACGGGCGTCGGGCCGGCCATGGCGTCGGGCAGCCAGACGTACAGCGGGATCTGGGCCGATTTGCCCGTGGCGCCCACGAAGAGCAACAGGCAGATGGCCGTAGCCGCCGGGGCCAGTACACCCGCGTGCTGCTGCAGGACGCGGAAACTGAGCAGCCCTTCGCCCCCGCCCAGATGGGGCAGCAACGTGGTGCCAATCAGGAACATGCCCAGCAGGAAGCCAAAATCACCAATACGATTGACGATAAAAGCCTTCTTGCCCGCCGCAGCATTGGCCTCGTCGGTGAACCAGAAGCTGATCAGCAGGTACGAGCACAGCCCGACACCTTCCCAGCCCACAAAGAGCATCAGCAGGTTTTCGCCGAGCACCAGGGTCATCATCGCGAAGATGAACAGGTTCATGTAGGTGAAAAACCTGGGCGAGCCCTTGTCGTGGGACATGTACCCCAGGGAGTAGATATGGATCAGGAAACCCACACCGGTGACGACCAGGGCCATGACCGCACTGAGCGGATCCATGGCAAAGCCCAAATCGACCTGCAGGTTGCCGAAGCCGATCCAGGTCGTCACGATATCCGAGACGAAGCGGGCGTCGGCCGCCATGCCGGTCAGGCGCAGGAACACCGTCACCGACAGCGCAAAGCTGATACCGACAGCGATACAGGCCAGCAGTCCGGCCACCTGCCGGGGCAGGCGGCGATTGAGCAGCCCGTTGATCGCCGCGCCCAGCAAGGGCACCAGCACGATCCATCTGAGCAAAATTTCCGTCGTGTGGCTCTCCACGGCTACTCCATCAGGGTTTTGAGGTCATCGACGTTGACGGTCCGGCGGCGGCGGAAAATTTCCACCAGAATGGCCAGGCCAATGGCGGCCTCGGCGGCCGCAACCGCGAAATTCATGAGAACAAAAACGTGGCCGCCCGCATCCAGGTTGAAGCGTGAGAAGGCCGCAAAAACGATGTTCACCGAACTGAGCATCAGCTCGACACACATCAGCATGACGATGGCATTACGCCGCACAACGAAGCCCACCATGCCGGTCACAAAGATGGCCGCTGCCAGCAGCAGGTAGTGGGTCAGTGTTATTTCCACGGCAGCTTCCTTTCATCCTTGCCGATGGCCAGGGCGCCGATCAGCGCTACCAACAGCACAATGGAAATCAGCTCGAAGGCCAGCAGGTACTTGCCCAGCAGCAACTCGGCCACATGGTTGGGTCCGCCAAAGCCTTCGGGGGCAGCCGGGCCCCAGCTCGTGGTCCCCTTGTTCTGCAGGTAGCCGACAACCATCACCGCAATGGCCACGGGCGGCACCGCGACACCCGGCCACATGGGCAGCTTCAGAAATTTGCGTTCGCCCTCCAGCTCGGGGCCCTGCAGCATCATGATCACGAACAGGAAGAGCACCATGATGGCCCCGGCGTAGACCAGGACCTGCATCACGGCCAGGAATGGAGCGTTCAGCAAGGCAAAGATGCCCGAGGCGCTGATGAACGCGAAGATCAGCCACACCGCCGAGACCACGGCGCTGCGCTGAATCACGGTCATCAGGGAACCCAAAAGCATCAGGCTGCCGCAGAACCAGAACATAAAACCTTCCATATCGAGCCTTTCCCCGGCCGTGCCGGGTCGTCCGTATCCTGCTAGAGCGTGCCGTCGGTCTTGTTGTTCAGGAGGAAGTCCTTGTCCACGACAAACTTCTCCCGCGAATCGGCGGCGATTTCATAGATTCCGGTGTCCAGGCGAATGGCGTCACAGGGGCAGGCCTCTTCACAAAGGCCGCAGTAAATGCAACGCAGCAAATCGATGTCGAACGTCAGTGGGTACTTCTCGATCGTCGGGTCCGGATGTTCGGCCCCCACGATCTCGATGCAGTCGGCCGGACAGTAGGTCGAACACATTTGGCAAGCCACGCATCTGGGCGTGCCGTCGTCGCGCTGCATCAACCGGTGACGTCCCCGGAAACGGTCACTGTAGACGCGCTTCTCTTCGGGGTATTGCATCGTGGGCATATCATCAGTGGCAAAGATGTTCTTCACCAGGTGCTTGCCGGTGACGGCCAGCCCCTTGAGGATCTCCACGAAATAGATCGACTCGAGGAAGCTTGTTTTCTTCCTGGTCGCTTCTTTTGGCAGTCCTTCGAAACTCATGTCACTCCTCGTATCAGACGAGTTTTATCAAACAAATGCCATCACCAGCGCGGTGACCACGAGATTGGCCACGCCCAGGGGCAGCATCACTTTCCAACCCAAATGCATCAATTGGTCATAACGGAAACGGGGCAGGTTTTTGTCTTCATCAACAAAAAGCGCACCCTGATGAAGT
>CAZLUL010000303.1:0-3986 GCA_964562635.1 uncultured Fibrobacteraceae bacterium
CGAACACGGCGTGCGCCTGATGGGCGACCTGCCCATCTTTGTGGCCCACGACAGTTGCGACGTGTGGGCCGCGGCCGAACTGTTCCAGCTGGACGACAAGGGGCTGCCGACGAGCGTGGCGGGTGTGCCGCCCGACTATTTCAGCGAAACGGGCCAGCTGTGGGGCAACCCGCTGTACGACTGGGACCGCCTGCGGGAAACACATTATCAGTGGTGGGCCGACCGCCTGGCCGCCAGTCTGGCCTTGGTCGACCTGGTGCGCATTGATCACTTCCGGGGCTTCGAGTCCTACTGGGAAGTGCCGGCCGGCGAAAAAACCGCCATCAACGGCCAGTGGGTCAAGGGGCCGGGCCGCGAGTTTTTCAGCGCCATGGCCAAGGCCCTCGGTGGCGAATTGCCCATCGTGGCCGAAGATCTGGGTGTGATCACGCCCGCAGTGGAACAGCTGCGCGATGATGTCGGTTTGCCCGGCATGAAGGTGCTGCAGTTTGCCTGGAGCGGGCCCGACAACGCGTTCCTGCCCCACGAACATCCCCGCCATGCGGTGGTCTACAGCGGCACCCACGACAATGATCCGACCCTGGGCTGGTGGAAACATCTGACCGATCCGGCCACCCGTGCGCTGGTGGCCGAGTACGTGGGTTACGAAGTGCACGAACCCAACTGGGTGCTGATACGCCTGGGCATGATGTCGCCCGCCCACACCTTCATCGCGCCCATGCAGGACGTGCTGGGGTTGGGGCGCGAGGGGCGTATGAATCTGCCGGGCGAAGGCAGCGGCAATTGGAATTGGCGGATGAACGAGGCCGCCTTCGACGACCCGGCGGGTGAGCGACTGGCTCGCCTGACCTGGTTGTACCGGCGGCGCGGTGACCAGGCCGAGGCGGCCATTGTCGAGCCCGAACCCACTTGGAAAAATAAGGATTGAACCCTTGCATAGATTGAAAAATGTCACCGGCGACTTCCGCCGGGTATTGCTGGCCACCCTTTTCTTTGGGGCGGTCTCCGGCATCTTCATGTCCACGCTGAACAACTATCTGTCGGATGTGCACGGCTTTGACGCCGGCAATCGCGGCTGGCTGGAATTTCCGCGCGAACTGCCGGGCTTCCTGATTTTTGGCGTGGTCGCATTCCTGCTGACCCACCTGCGCGAAAGCCGGATCGCGGCCTTGGCCATGGTCGCCACGGCGTTCGGAGCGATCGGATTGGGGTTCTTGTCGCCGAACATTGCGCTGTTGGTGGTGTTCATCGTGATCTGGTCCATGGGCGACCACATCATCTTTGCCGTCGAGGGTCCCATCGGCCTGAAACTGGCCAAACGCGGGGCCGAAGGCCGGCGCCTCGGCCAATTGGGTGGCGCTCGCAATCTGGGCGTGATCCTGGGTGTGGGCAGTGTCTGGTTGCTGGCAAAATTTGTCGGTGACCGCTACGACTTGTTCTACCTGATCGGCGCCATCTGTGCGGCCATCGCGGGCTTCTTCTACCTGCGCCTGACGATCGGCATGCAGGATGTTCCTTCGAAGCGTCTCGTCTATCGGCGCGAGTATCTGATCTTCTATGCCATCAGTGCGCTGTTCGGCATCCGCAAACAAATCTTCCTGGTGTTCGGCACCTGGGTGCTGGTTTCGCTGCACGGTGTGTCGGTCGCGACAATTGCGTTGTTGTATTTCATCGCTTCGGCTCTGGGCGTATTGTTGCGGCCGTTGCTTGGTGACGTGATCGACTGGCTGGGCGAGCGCATTGTCCTGGCCACCGACGAAGTCATGCTGATTGTCGTATGTCTGATCTATGCCTTCGCCTCGCACGTGTTGCCCGAACCCTGGGACCTGCGCGTCCTGTACGGCGCCTACATTCTGGACCACATCCTGTTCGCCCTGCGCGTGGCCCGCACGACCTACCTGAAAAAGATCGCCCTGGACCCGGCGGACATCACGCCGACGATCAGCCTGGGCATCACCATCGACCACGTGGTGGCCATGAGCCTGCCGGTCCTGTCGGGCGTGATCTGGGAGCGTTATGGGCACGAGTATGTCTTCCTGTTGGCTGCGGCCATTGCCGTGGGGGGCTTTTTTGTCTGCCTGCGCATTCGGGTGCCTGAAGTAGAAAAGGGGAGCGCCTCATGATCTGGGTCGAAACCATCGGTTACGTGGGGTCGGTGCTGGTGGCCGTTTCGCTGATGATGAGTTCGCTGGTGAAGTTGCGCTGGATCAACCTGGTCGGCGCAGTGACCTTCGCGATCTACGGCGGCATCGTCGGGGCTTACCCGGTGCTGGTGGTTAACGGTTTTATCGCCATCGTCAACGTGGTTTACCTGTGGCGCATGAGCCGGCGGCGCGACTATTTCACGCTGCTGCCCATCCGGCGCCGGGACAACAGCTTTCTGGTCGGATTCCTCGAATTCCACGCCGCTGACATCAGCAGCTTCTTTCCGGACTTTGACCTCGATGGGCTGGAAAATCCGCGCATGGTCTTCATCCTGCGCAACATGAATCCGGCCGGATTGGTGGTCTTTGAGGAAAAGAAACGGGATGTTCTGATCCATCTGGACTATGTCTTGCCCAGCTATCGGGACCTGCGCTGTGCGCGATTTTTCCTGGACCAGATGGCCGCTGGCTGGCGGACGCGGGGCCTGGAACGTATTTTGAGTCCGGCCGCAGGCGCCACCCACCGGGACTACTTGAAACGCCTGGGATTCAGCCCCGCCCTGCCTGATGGCCTGCTGCTCTTCGCCCGGTCCCTCGCAGATGAGGACGAAACCGAGGGGTAGCCCACGTTTTGACTATGTCATTGGATGGGTATGACTGGCGTTTTGGCGGAAAATGGGCCATAATGAGAACAGAAGTCTGAAGCCTTTTGAGGGGAAGTCAGGAGTCCGAGGTTTGCGCAAGTCTACGACATTATTGATGGCAGGGCTGGGTCTGTTGGCCTTGGCCCTTTTGGGTGGTTGTGGGACAACCGAGTCCACTGATGTGACCACCGTTGAAAATCCTTACGCCGCGGGCCGGGTCGGCACCGACTCGACCCTCGAAGTGATGACCTGGAATATCGAGAATTTTGCCAAACGTGGGGCCGTCACGGCCGACCACGTGATCGATGTGGTCAAGGGCCTGCAGGTGGACATCGTCGCCCTGCAGGAGATCGAAAATCTGACCTATTTCCAGCAGGTTCGCGAAGGGCTGACGGACTGGACGGGCGACCGGGCTACGAGCGCTTCGTATTCGGTCAATCTGGCTTTCCTGTATCCGGTTGATGGCGAGGCTCAGGTCAGCGCTGTCTATGAGGTCCTGACCGGATATCGCCGTGAGCTGCCGCGGGCGCCGTTTGTTCTGGAAGGCACCTTTCGGGGCAAGGACTTTGTCGTGATCAACAATCACTACAAGTGTTGCGGCAACAATTCCATCGATGAGAGCGACGAGTGGGACGAAGAGACCCGGCGCCGCGATGCCAGCCTGCTGATTGATGATTTCATCCGCACGAACTTCCCGGATCGCGCCGTGATCGTGGTCGGAGATTTCAATGACGAGTTGACGAACAATCCGGCGGACAACGTATTTCAAAACTTCCTCGATGCGCCCGACAAGTACCGCTTCGTGGACATGGCCATTGCCGAAGATCGCGGTGGCCTGTGGTCGTTCCCGACCTGGCCCAGTCATCTGGACCACATCATGATCACCAATCAGCTCTTTGATGCCCATCAGGGCGGTTCGATGCTGGTCGAGGTGGCGCCGCTGCATGATCTGCTGGGGCAGGGGTGGTCGGTTTATGAGAAGAACGTGAGTGACCATTTGCCGGTGGTTTTGCGGGTGAAACCGTAGGCTGAAGTTTTGCCAAGTTATGAAAAGGCCGACCCCGTTGGGGCCGGCCTTTTTTCATTCGGGGACCCTGTCTAACCCAGAATATCGTCGTAGATCTCCTGGTTGAAACCCACCAGTACCGTCTTGCCGCGCACCACGGTGGGCGCGCGCAGGTTGCCGGTGGTGCCCAGC
>CAZLUL010000304.1:0-3983 GCA_964562635.1 uncultured Fibrobacteraceae bacterium
AGCATGTTGTCGATGTCCACGCCGATCTTGCGGGCGTAAATGGGATCCAAGGCATGCTCGGCGTCGATAAATGCCGCCACGCCGCCTTCTTTCTGACAGTTGGCAATGACCGAAAGACAAACCGTGGTCTTGCCACTGCCTTCGGGACCGTAGATCTCGACGACCCGACCCTTGGGCAGACCGCCGATGCCCAAGGCGATGTCCAGGGACAAGCTGCCGGTGCTGATGGCGTCAAAGTTGTCGTAGATTTTCGTATCGCCCAACAGCATGAGCGAGCCCTTGCCAAATTGTTTCTCGATCTGGGCCCGGGTCAGTTCCAGAGCCTTGGCCCGGTCTTCATTCTCGCCCAGCGGCCGCGCCGGACCCTTGACTGGTGCTTCGTTCTTTGATTTTCTCGCCATTTTGTGTCGTCTCCCATTTCGGAGGTCCCGCCCCGCAATATCTTGGGGGCCGTCTGGTCCGGTTACTCTGCACTGATTCTGAACTGATTCTGAACTAATCTGGGCTCGATGGCCCCTTTTTTGATGACGGGCCTGTTTTGATTACGCCGGCAAGATAGCACGATGCTCTCGCTGCTGGCAACAGGTTTTTTCGCCTTTTTTTCGCAACAGCCAAAAATAGCAATTAGAAGCCACTGAAGACCTATCACGCCAGATATGCCTGTTCAGGAGGCTCATTTTTGCCCCACTTTTCGCCCAGCGCCCGTCGCCAGCGATGTGCAGAAACAAGGCCCAGATTCAGTCGTGGCGACCAATGCCCTGATCCTGCCCCCGGCAGGCCGATAATCAGGTCTGCCGGCAAACTTCCAGGGGCTGCAGGCACCACTGCTGAAGGCAGTCGAAGGGGACAACCTGCCTCGTTGTGGTGCCCCACGGAGACACCCTAGGCGCGCCCGTGACTCCACTTGGAGATGGGGCGGGCCAGGAAGAACAGCACCACGCCCGCGGCCGCACTCATCACCACGAAGATGATGAAGAATTCGTGCAGGTTGGTCACCTCATAGCCCAACAATACCGGCGCCGGCTTGCCTTCTTCGGGATAGAAGCTGCTCAGCACACCGGCCAACTTGTTGGCCATCGAGACGGCCAGGAACCAAACCCCCATCATCAATGAGGCAAACTTCGGCGGCGAAAGCTTGCTCACCGCCGAAAGCCCGATGGGAGACAGGCACAACTCGCCAAAAGTGTGCAGCATGTAGAGCCCGATCAGCCACATCATGCTCACCTTGGTCGTCGCTTCAATGCCATTGACACCAAAGGCGATGACAAAATAGCCGAGGGCCAGAAAGAAAAAGCCAAAGCTCATCTTGACCGGCGTACTGGGATCCAGCTTGCGCTTGCCCAGGAAACCCCAGAACCACGCAAAGATCGGCGCAAAAATCACGATGGCCACGGCATTGACCGACTGGAAATAACTGGCCGGCACGGTCCAGCCAAAAAGGCTGCGATCGGTCTGGCGGTCGGCAAAAATCGTCAGTGAGACGCCGGCCTGCTCAAAGGCCGCCCAGAAGAAAATCACAAAAAAGCTGAGGATGAAGATCACCGCGACCCTCTCGTAGTCCTCGCGCAACATGGGCGTATCGGCACCCGCTTCCTGGCTGCCTTCAGGCCGCTCTGATGGCGGCAGGCCCAAGGCCCGTCCTTCGGAGTCCACGATGTGCTTGTCCTTGAAGAACTGAAAAACCAGCGTGCCGATCACCATGCCGATCGAAGCGGCCAGGAACCCCCATTGGAAGTCCTCGGGACGACCGGTGTCTCCCACGCCGCCAGCGACCAGGGGCGCAATGAACGCCCCCAGGTTGATGCCCATGTAGAAGATGGTGAAGGCGGAATCCTTGCGCTGGTCATCCGGCGCGTAGAGCGAGCCCACCATGGACGAGATGTTCGCCTTGAAGAGGCCCGTCCCGGCGATGATCACGCCTAGGCCGGCCCACATCAGCGGCATGGCCACCCCCGCATCGGTATAGTACCGAGCGGACAGAAACATCAGAAACTGGCCGACGGCCATGATGGCGCCGCCAACAACGACCGAACGACGATTTCCCCACCAGCGATCAGCGATATAGCCACCGGCCAACGGGGTGAGATAGGCCAACATCGTGAAATTCCCGTAGGTGTTGCTGGCCTTGGCGACATCGAACATCAGCGCGCGGGTCATATAAAGCACGAGAATGGCGCGCATGCCGTAGTAGCTGAAGCGCTCCCACATCTCGGTGGTGAACAGGACGTAAAGGCCCTTGGGGTGTCCCTGGGTCATGAATTCTCCTGGAATTTGAAGGGGTTGGCAAACAGAGGTCGGTACCCGGTGAAGATACCATGGGCGGGCCTTTCCGGTCAAGCGGAGCCCCGGGCAAAAAAATCACTATTGATGTGACTTTTGCCATGGAAGTCTTGTCTATGTGGGTAAGCAATCGCAGGGCGTGGCGGTACTCGCCCCCAAGACCATGGCCCAAAACTGAAATGAACCATTTTCAAGGAGTCTGATAGATGACCAGCAGAACCCGCAATGCCGTATTGATCGTCGCCTGCCTCGCCACCCTTGGTGCGCTGGCCGGTTGCGACCAGGCCGACAAAGTCCAAGAACAAATCGACGGCAAGATCGACCTCGGCACCACTGCCGAAGCGACCAAACTGATCGGCGATACCGTCAAGTCCCTCGGCAGCATCACGGACCTGGAATCCGCCAAGGCGGCCCTGCCGGCCCTGAAGAATCTCGATGGGGACTTCGGCCAGCTCGTGCAGAAAGTCAAAGACATGAGCCCGGATCAGAAGGACAAGCTGGTCGGCGTTGTGAGCAAGGCCATGCCGCAGCTGCAAAGCGTCGGCGATAGAATCACTGCCCTGCCCGGTGTCGGTGACATCGTTGGGCCGACCCTGAATTCGATCCTGAGCAAAGTCAAGAGCCTGAACTAAGCGACCTCCATCGAGGTCTCATTCCTGAAAGAGAGCAATAACATGTCTTACAAAATCGACGAAATCGAGGGCATCGGACCCGCCTACGCCATGAAACTTGTGGCCGCTGACATCAAGACGACCGACGACCTGCTGAACAAATGCAGCACGCCGGCGGGCCGCAAAACCGTTGCCGAAACGACCGGCATGGGCGAGTCCACGATCCTCAACTGGACGAACATGGCGGACCTGATGCGGGTTTCCGGTGTCGGCCCCCAGTTCTCCGAGTTGCTCAAGGGCACCGGCGTCGATACGATCAAGGAACTGCGTAATCGCAATGCCGAAAACCTGGCCGAGGCCATGAAGACGGTCAACGACGAAAAGAAGTTGGCTCGCATTTCGCCTCCCGCCGCCACGGTGGCCAAGTGGGTTGCTGCGGCCAAGGATATGGACCCGCGGATCACCTACTAGGTTCCGGCTCCGCATTCTCGCCCCAAGGCAAAAGCCCGCTCCGTTCACTGGGAACGGGGCGGGCTTCTTGCGGATCATACCGAAAGTTGGCCGCTAGGCTTGGCACCACGTATCGTCGGCATACCACGGAGCGTTTTGGTCACCAAAAGTCAGCACCCTCCGCAAGGTATCGGTCGCCGCAGCCACGGTCAGCAGGCGGTTGCGGTAACGGTCAGCCGGGAAACGGTAGCGGCCGGCGTATACTCTCTTGGGTGTGGCGACCGCAATCCAGGTCGTGCCCACCGGCTTGTCTTCACTGCCGCCCCCAGGCCCCGAAATGCCGCTTACGGCCAGGGCATAGTCCGTGCCCACCTTCTGCCGGCATCCGGCCGCCATGAAGCGTACGGTTTCTTCGCTCACGGCCCCGAACTGTTGCAGGATGTCCTCGGGCACGCCCAGCAATTCGTGTTTCACCTCGTCGGCATAGGCCAACAGCCCCCCACGAAAGAAGCCCGACGATCCCGCCGCCGCAGTCATCGCTCCACCGAGCAGGCCGGCGGTGCACGACTCGGCCACACTCAGGGTCGTGCCTGCCTCCAGCATCCGGGCCTGCACGATTTCAGGCAAGGCGGCGCCGTCGCG
>CAZLUL010000305.1:0-3982 GCA_964562635.1 uncultured Fibrobacteraceae bacterium
ACTTCACGGCAGCATGACCTGAAAATGACCAAAAAATCATCTTCTTTCCTGAAGGTGCGAACCTTCTTCCAGACCCAACCCATGTCAAGCCGTGAGGGACATGATCGCGTATCGTCTCAAGCAGGGGCCAGGGCCGCTGATGTTGGAAGCCGTTGATCAGGCTTCAAGTCGGCAGCGGGTTTTCCCCACGGCTGCCGAGATGTCGGGCCAGGAAGCTTTCCATTCGGCGGTAGAAGTCAAAGCGGTTCTCCTCGTTGTGGAATCCGTGTCCTTCGTTGTTTTTCACGAGATACTCGACATCAACCCCCCTTTGCCGAAGAGCCTGAACGATCTGGTCCGATTCGGCCTTCTTGACCCGGGGATCGTTGGCGCCCTGGGCCACCAGCAGCGGGGCAATGATCCGGTCGGCATGAAATACCGGCGATACCTGCTCGAGGAGCTCCCGATCTTTCACTGGGTCGCCGACCATCTCGTACATCATCTGACGTCCCAGCTCCCAGTAGGGCGGCAGCGTTTCCAGCAGCGTGAATATGTTCGACACCCCGACGTAGTCGATGCCGCAGGCGTATAGATCCGGGGTGAAGGCCAGACCGGCCAGGGTCGCATAGCCGCCGTAGGAGGCCCCGTAAATGGCGATGCGCTTCGGGTCTGCGATCCCCTGCCGGACAAGCCAGTGCACGCCGTCGCTGATGTCGTTTTGCATCTCGCCGCCCCACTGTTTGAACCCGGCCTCCCAGAATGCTCTGCCGTAACCCGTCGAGCCGCGGAAATTGATCTGCAGGACCCCCACCCCCCGGTTGACTAGAAACTGGGTCTCAGGGTCGAAGCCCCAGACATCCCGGGCCCAGGGGCCGCCGTGGGGATTGACCAAGATGGGCAGGTTGACGGGCTTTGCACTCTTGGGCAGCGTCAGGTAGCCATGAATGGTCAGACCGTCGCGCGAGGTGAAGCGGATGGGCTGTACATCGGCCATTTCCGCCTCGTTCAGCCAGGGGCTTAGCTCCGCCAGCTTCTCCAGGCGCCCGCTGGAAGGTTCATACAGGTAGCAGGCTCCCAGGGATTTGTCGCTGAACGTGCGCACGATCACCCGCCGCTCATCCAGGCTCATGCCGGTAACCGCCACCCGGCGGCCGGGTAGACGGGCTTCCAGCGTTTCCTGTAGTTGCCGGCGTTTGGGGTCGAAAAACTCGTACCGGGTCTTGTCCGTGGTGAAGGCGACGCCCGTGATGACCTTGCGCGCCTTGGACCGCAAGAGCCCGGACACATCCACCTCGGGGTGTTCGTAAACGAGATTCAGGAGCTTGCCCTCCTGGACATCGTAAAGATATATGGCCGTCTTGTCGCGTCCGAGGTTGGAGGCAACGTAGAGCCTTTGGTTGTCGAAGGTGAAAAAAAGCGGGTCGAGGGTTTCCTTGAAATCCGTGGTCACCACCATTCGGAAGGGGTCTTTTTCAGTCTCGCGGTAGAGCAGGCTGGAGCGCACACCGTCGGTGGTGACGGCCACCAGCAACCGACCGTCGTTGTCGGTCAGCCACTCGGAGACGTTGCCCGGGTTTTCGGCAACCAGCAGCATCGCACCCGTGTAGATATTGATGCGGTAGACGTCGAACACCTTGGGGTCCCGCCGGTTGAGGCTGATCAGCATCTCGGCGTCGTTGTCTTCGAGCGGGTTCACGATGCCGGCCCGCACCCCCTCGAAGGGCGTCAGTTCCGTGAAGCCGGACCCGTCAGTGTTGACAGCGTCAAGTCGGTAGTTCTCGTCGCCGCCGGTGTCTTGTACATACACGATGCGGTTGTTGTTGGCCCAGACATAGCCGGTCACGTCTCGCTCACGGGCGTCGGTCAGGCGGGTTTCGGTCTGCGCGCTGACCTTCCGGACGTACACATTCAACCGGTTTTCCCACGGTTTCAGGAAGGCGATGTGTTCGCCGTCGGGAGAAATCGTGTAATGGGCGGTTTCGGGGTTCCTGAAAAAATCCGTCAGGGGAATCAGCCGGGGTTGAACGTCCGAAACGTTTGCGCTCACGGAAACCCCGGGCAGCGTGAACAGGGCTACCAGCGTCAAAGCGGCTGTCATTTTTTTCATGATCATTGCGACCTCCTTTTATTAAATCGGTAACGTGGTTTTCTGAAAGAGGTGCCGGACCAGCTCGAGCAAGGCAATTCCGACCGGAAACCAAATCATGACGGCTTCCTGGAATTCGTCAATCTGAATCCGAGCCTGAACCACTTGCCGGCGGGTATAATTTCTTCGCATTTTTGTTCCTCCTATTGCTATGGTTACGGTGATTGGGTGATCGAGAAATAAGCTTTGAGCAGTTTGAGCCTTGCACCGAGACTGCGCCATGGCCCGTTTGCGCCCTGCTGAAACGCCCATACCGCCAGCACGGGCAACACCAGGCCGATGGCCATCGTGACGACCATCAGCGCCCCCAGCTCGTCATAACGACCGCGCTCCACCACGAAGAACCGGTTGAGGTATTTCGTGCCCAGCTGACTGGCCGACAAGGCCAGGTTCGTGAAGGCGGCCATCACAGCGAAATAGGTGGCCTTCTGGTTACGCGGGGCCTCCTTGGCAATCCAGGCCAGCATCGGGATCATGGCCACCTGGCCCAGGGGCGAGTCCGCCATGGTATCGATCAGGGCGATGGTGCGGGCGCCGAAACCGAAGTGCGCTGCGGTCCACTCGTGCAGACCGTAGAACATGCCGAGAAACGGTAGCGTCATCACGGTGCCGTACAGCGAAAGAAAGACCACCAAGTAGGGTACCGGCCGCCGGCTCATCCAGCCACGCAAGGCGAGCATCCCTCCAATCGCCAATATGGAAGAGACCTGCCGCAGGCTCCCCATGAACGCCTCGTCGAACCCGAGCCGTTCCATCTGCCACCAACCCGAGCCGGCGCCGACGCCGGGCACGGCCCGGAACACAAAAATGATGATGGCGATGCTAACGATCGCGCGGCGCCTCGCCGGGTCGAGATCGGCCAAGAGCCGGCGCATCACAAAGACGATCACAGCCAGAGAACCCAAAAAGATGATTTCCTCGTTGTAGGGCACCCGACCGAGGCCCAGCAGCAGGGATAAAACCAGGAACGCCGCTCCCGCCCCCAGGATGTGGGCGTTCAGCGCGGGGACATCCGCTGGGGATGCCTCCGCCGGGAGTGCACCTGCCAGCTGCGACCGGCGGCGCATCCCGGCCGCCAGCAGCACGCCCAGCACTGAGATCACCGGGATCACAAGTGAGATCCAGTACATGGCCTCATAGGAAAGCGCTTTTGCCAGCCACCCGCCGACACCGGCCACCAGGGCGCCGCCGCCGACAATCGCCATGCGGCCCAGGGTCTGCATGGTGACGTGCATCTGTTGCTGCTCGGCTTCGGTATAGCCAGTGCCGTCCTCGCGTCGCGCCGGCACAGCCTCAACCGTCATCGCATCGGCCACCACGTCCTGAAATACGAAACCAATCGGTGCCAGCAGCATGGCAAGAATGTACCAGGTCTCCAGGGGGAGCATGGTTGCCATCCAAACGGCGTGCCCGGTCAGCCCGACCATGATCAGGAGGCTTGCAGCCATCAGCGCGGCTCCCAGATAGACGAACAGCGCCTTGCGGTGCCAGAAACGGTCAACGAGATGCCCCAAGGGCATTTTCATGGCCCAGGGCAGGCCGGCCCAGAAACCGAGACTGGCGAGCATGGCCACTGACAATCCCAGCTTTTCCTTGACGAAAAAGGCTTCGATGATGCCGGTGAAGCCGGACACACCGGCCGCGAAATACACCATCAGCGGCGGCACGTAACTCCAACGCATGTCGCACGCGAGACCTGCTGCGCCGGACCGGAAACGCCCGGCCAGTGCACCGGCTTTTATGAAAAACGAGGTCATTTGTTTCTCCTCAAGCAATTTAAAAGATGAGTCAGCTTCAGCTCTAATAATAACCTTGCAAGTTCACCGCAAGATGGCGCCAAGATGATCAAAATGTTAT
>CAZLUL010000306.1:0-3915 GCA_964562635.1 uncultured Fibrobacteraceae bacterium
CCATGGAGACGGCCAACCACCTGTACGGCGTGACGATGATGGAGCCGGGTTGTTCGAACATCGTTTCGGTCAGTTTCAACGACGTGGCCGAGACCCAGAGCGATAAGGAACTGAGCAACGCCATCGCCAGCAAGCGCCAGGCGGTGGACTCCAACGAAAAACTGCGCAACGCCACCCAGGGGCCGGACAAGCGGCAGGATGAGTTGGCGTTGGCTGAATCAGTAGCTGAATCAGTGGCTGAGTCATCTGATGAATTGTCCGGAGCCGAAGCCGAGCTCGATACTGAGCTCGATACCGACGAGACCATGGAGGCCAGCCAGTGATCAAGGGTGCGTTCAATCGCTTCCGCAAGGGGCTGCGCAAGACCCGCGAGGGTGTGGTTGGCAAGCTGCAGAGCATGTTCGGCAACCGGGTCAAACTGGATGCCGACACTCTCGAGCAAATCGAAGAGCTGCTCATCAGCGCCGACATGGGCGTCAAGAGTGCGGTGGAGATCACCCGCAATATCGAAAAGCGGCTCAAGGAAGAGGGCGGCGAGGCGACTCTCGAGTCGGTGCTCGAAGTGATCCGCGCCGACGTGATGACCATTTTGACGTCGGCCAAGCCGCGCATCAAACCGGTTTCCTGGGAAGCCGAAGACACGGGCGGCAAAAAGAAGAGGAAAAAGAAAAAGGGCCAGGCAGAAGTGTCGACCGACCCAGCTGCTGAGACATCCGGCAGTAGTCTCGAGGTCATTTTCGTGGTCGGCGTCAACGGCACCGGCAAGACCACCAGCATCGCCAAGCTGGCCCACCAATTGAAAAACGAAGGCAAGACGGTGTTGCTGGCCGCCGGGGACACCTTCCGGGCCGCGGCCGTGGAGCAGTTGGAAATCTGGGCCGAGCGCGTCGGCGTTGAATGTGTGCGGCAAGGCGCCGGCGCCGATCCCGCCGCCGTGGTCTTTGACGCCCTGAACGCGGCCGAGGCCCGCGGCGCGGACGTCGTCATCGTAGATACCGCCGGCCGCCTGCACACCAAGACCAATCTGATGGACGAGTTGGGCAAAGTCGCCCGCGTGATCCGGCGCAAGACCGGCCGCGACCCCGAGACCCTGCTGGTTGTCGACGGCAATACGGGGCAGAACGGTCTGGCCCAGGCCAAGGCCTTTGCTGAGACGATCCCGGTCCAGGGGCTGATCCTGACCAAGCTGGACGGCACGGCCAAGGGCGGCATCGTCGTGGCCATCGCCGAAAGCCTGGGCCTGCCCGTGCGCTATGTGGGCATGGGGGAACAGGTCGATGATCTGGCGGCATTTGACCCGGATCAGTTTGTGGACGCCCTGTTCGCCGACTGGACCAGTGAAAATAGCGCTGACGAAGGAGCGGGCTGATCGGCGGACCCTGGCACAGACGGCAGAGACGCCGGCGCAAGCCCAAGAATCGGGTCGAGAATCTCCTCGACCGGGTGCGGCGCAAGCCCAAGGACCGGCTGAATATTGATCCCCGAAAATTTGCCAACTTTCGCAATTGCGACCTGAAACGGGACCGCGAGCTGTTCGAGAGCCTGGTTGTTTCCGACTTCGATTTCCTGATGAACCAGCGTTTTGCGGCCTCGAACCAGGTGCTGGGCGACCTGCTGCCCCAGTCGGTGGTTGGCCGGGCCCAACAGGGGCACGGCCATTTTGTCGACGAGTTCGGCACCAGCCTGCGTTTCCCCGAAGCCACCTTTGACCGGGTGCTGTCGGTCCTCGAGAAATCCGATCCGAACCTGAAGGGCGACCATGTACGATTGCGGCGGGGCAATATGCTGGCCCGCTTCAGCGAGTGGTTGATGGAGAATATCCGCGAGCCCGAACTGGAGTTGGTGGTCGACGGCACGCCCCTGTTTGGCATCGATTTTCTGGCCGAACGCAAAGTCGAAACCCGTTCTTTCCTGACCGGACTGGTGCTCGCGGGATTCATGGACGACTGGTCCCATCGCGAAGCGGCGATGTACCAGCACAAGCGCACCTTTGACGGCGACCCGTTCCAGATCGGCGGCGGCGACATTCTCATTGTCGATCGCGAAAGTCTGGCCATGAGCGGCCTGGGCGATACGGGCCGGATCCATTTTGACATGGATCAATTGCGCGCTCTCGAGGACATCGGCGTCATCTGCCGCGATCGGCACAAAAAATACACCTGGCCGCAGTACGATCAGGCCTACTTCCGGCGCTGCATGGGTGATGGTGTGTGTGACGACATGGCCCTGATCGGTATCGGGGCCCATCACGGCTACGACGCGTTGTTGGGCGCCTTTGTCATGGACGCCATTGACACCTATGACAAGTACCTGTTGAACCTGGTCTGGGGGGGCTTTGACACCTCGTTGGCCCGGCGCATCCAGCGCCATTTTGTCGAAGTGGAAAACCAGCCCCTGGTGGACGACCGCCTGCTGCTGGACCTGATCCATTTCGCGGCCAAGCGCAACGACCCCCACGTGAACCTCAGCAGCAGCCACCGCCGCCTGATCCAGTACGAGCCCCGGGCCAAGGTGCCCACGCTGTTTAACCACTGGCGCTTCCTGCAGGGCGAGACGCTGTACAATATCAAGCTGGGCTTTGCCCGGGTGCCGGCCACCGAGTTCTACCCGTTGGCTGCCCAGCGGCTGGACAAGGCCGGCCTGGGTGTGAGGACCCCGGATTTCTTTCTGGGCCGAGGCGACGACCGGAGCTGAAAATGCCGCGCCGATTCATTTTTCACTGTCTGATTATTTCTAGCCTGGTGCTGGCCGGTTGTGTGAACCAACACAAACAGGCTCCCGTCCTGTCGCCGGAGCTGATCGGGGTGTGGTTGCATCCCATTGCCGGTCTGCCCGGTGTCGAAGGGTACCAGTTCGAAAGTGACGGCTCGGTGCGCTTCGTGAACATGTTCACCATCGAGGGAGTGCGCTGGGAAATGGTTGCCGAAGATACGGTGCGCATCTGGTCGGCCACCGAGCGGTATCCGGAGCCCGAGTCGGTGGATCTGGAAGTGCTTTCGGTCACCTCCAGCGAGCTGCGGTTGCGACGGGCCGAGGCTGCCGAGGCTGTGGCACAGGTCTACACCCGCGAAGAAAAGCCATGGGTGGGACGATGGACCTCGGCCAACGGCGACTTTGTCGACGTGGCCGCCACTGCCGATGGCTGGCGGGTCTCCACCCGGTTGCAAGGGCAAATGCGGGTCGCACCTGGGCGGCGGGTTGGCGAAGATTTGCTTATCGGTATGGGGAGAAACACGTCCCGTCTGAAACGCACTGGTCGCCATTGTGTGCAGTGGGCTGACCACGGCGAATTTTGCCGAAACCTGGAGGATGATTGATGGCGAAGGTGACCGGCCTGGGCGGCGTCTTTTTTCGCGCCGCCGATACCAAGGCCATTGGGCAGTGGTACCAGAAATGGCTGGGCCTGCCGGTGGAGCACCCCTATGGCGCAAGCATCCCGCACAAGCAATTGTCCGGCGAGGGCATCAGCGTGTGGGCTCCGTTCGAAAAGGACACCACCTACTTTGGCGACAGCGGCCAGGTCTACATGATCAACCTGATGGTGGATGATCTGCCCGGTGCCCTGGCTCAAGTGCGCCAAGGTGGTGCCGAAGTGATGGACAAGACCGAAGAATCGGAGTTCGGCCATTTTGGCTGGTTCATCGATCCGGAGGGCAACAAGGTCGAACTGTGGCAACCGCCAGCCTAGCCCGTGAGGACTTGACGGCGGCGTCCCCTTGATCTAGCTTTGACCCACAACCCAATACACACGACAACTTCGGGGCGGGGTGCAATTCCCCACCGGCGGTGAAAGCCCGCGACCCCCTGTCACTGGTTTTTCCGGGTTTCGGCCCAGGACAATCAGGGTCTACCGACCGACAGGGGCTGACTCGGTGAAATTCCGGGGCCGACAGTATAGTCTGGATGGTAGAAGTT
>CAZLUL010000307.1:0-3911 GCA_964562635.1 uncultured Fibrobacteraceae bacterium
CCACCTCGCGGATGGCCGAGCGCGGCCGAAAGCGCACCACGTTGGCCACCATGGCCGCCTTGTCCCGGCCGTATTTTTCGTAGACGTGCTGGATGACCTCTTCGCGCCGGCCGTGCTCGATGTCCAGATCGATATCCGGCGGCTCGGCCCGTTCGCGCGAAATGAAGCGCTCGAACAACAGATCGACCTCGCGCGGGTTCACAGCCGTGATCTTCAGGCAGTAACACACCACCGAGTTGGCCGCCGAGCCGCGCCCCTGGCAGATGATGCCCTCTTCGCGGCAGAAGTTCACAATCTCGTACATAGTCAGGAAGTAGCCCTCGTAATCCAGTTCGTGGATCAGTTCGAGCTCGCGGTTGATGCGCTGCTGCAGGTCGGCGGGTGAGGTTTCGCCAAAGCGGTCGCGGGCGCCGCGGCGCACCAGTTGATCCAGCCAGGTGGCGGTGGTCATGCCGAAGGGCATGTGTTCGGCGGGGTAGCGGTAGCGCAATTCGGCGAGAGAAAAGTTGCAGCGCGCCGCCACCTCCAGGGTGCGCGCCACGGCCTCGGGGTCATCAGCGAAAACGCGCTGGAAAACAGCGGCACCCGTCAGGCCGTGCCTGTCGTTGGGCTTCAGCAATCGCCCCGCATCAGCCACCGGCGTGAGTTGCCGGATGCTCGTCAGCACATCCTGCAACGGCCGCCGGGCCCGGGTGTGGTACAGCACCTCGTGGCCCGCAACCAACGGCAAGCCGTGACGGGTCGCGCGGGTGCGCAGACGTGTTTCGGTCTGTTTCTCCCCCGCGGCCAGATGGCGGGCGACCAGGCAATACAGCCGGTCACCAAAGGCCTCGCCCAATAAGCCGGCCGCCCGGTCGACCTCCATTTCACGCTCCGCGTCAGCCACCAACAGGCTTTCGCTGCCACCCCACAGGGCAACCTGGCCTGGCGCGTATTCAGCGACCTCCCGCCAACTCACGTGGCTCTCGCCTTTTTCACACCGCAACCGCCCCCGAGTGATCAGGCGGCACAGGTTGGCATAACCCTCGCGGTTTTGCGCCAGCAGGGTGACGGTCGTGCCATCGTCCACGGTGATCTGGCTGCCGATGATCAACTTGGGCCGATGCGCGCCATCGTCCAGTTCCTTCAACGCCACATAGGCGGCCGGGATGCCGTACACACCGTCCCGGTCGGTCAGCGCAATGGCCGGCAGCCCCAGCTCCGAGGCCCGGCGCACCAGATCATCCGGGGCCGAAGCCCCCTCCAGAAATGAATAGTAGGACTTGCACCAAAGAGGCGCGTAGCCGCTCATCATTCCACCGTGCCCTGCTGGTACCATCGCTTCTCGTTTTCGTCGTAGTACACCCACAGCAAGGCGCTGCCCGGGGCCTCGACAAAGTGGTACGCCCGGCGCTGTTCGCCTGCCCACCAGCCGCTCGAAACCAGATGCGGGCCGTCGGCACGCACTTCTTTCCGAGCCGGATGCTGTGCGTTGGGCCCGGCTGCTGCACGCAGCAGCTCTTCGCCCCGGACCTGGGCCAGATTGGCCGGCCCGTTCAACAAAGGCCGCGGCCGCGGCAGCATTCGGCGCACCATGGGCGGAAGGCTGGCGTTGGGCTTCGGCTTTTGTGCCGCCGGTTGGGTCAGTTCTTCCACACCCTTCCAGCGGCTGGCCTGCTCGGGCAGATGCCCGTCGGTCAGCTCGGCCTGCACCACCGCCTCATCCCCCAACTCGGCCCTCACCCGCGCCACCGCCCGCAGAGCCGCGGCCAGGTCGCGCTGTTGACGACGACGAAAAAGCTCCAGCGCCTCCGGCGTGGCCGCCACGGTTTCCAACTCCACCGCCACCTGCTCCGCCCCCGCGCCCAGGTCCAACCCCTCCAGGCGCAGGCGCACCAACTCCGTCAACAACACCACATCGAGAGTGGGTGCGGCCGGCCGCAAGCTCTCGCGCCGGCTCGCGGTCGCGGCCCCGCGCGCATCCAACTTCAAGTCCAGGTGCAGCAGCGCCACAGCCTGCTGTTCTTTGCCCAGCCGCGCCAGCAACGGATGCAGCAGGCGCTTGACCAGAAAGAGCAACCGCCACGCGTCCACTTCGGCGTGTTCGATTTCTTCGACCGCACGCACGGGTTCATCCGGCGTGACGGGCTGCAGTGGGTCAAAGCGCAGGCCGCGAGCCAAGGTCACCAGATGCGCCGTCTCGGCTCCAAACCGCGCCGCCAACCCGGCCGCTGGCAACTCCATCAGGTCACCGACCGTGGCCAGGCCCAGACGCTTCAGGTCGTCCCGCACGCGGGGCGGCAGATCCAATCGGTCCAGCGTCACGCGGCGGCAAGCGGCCACCTCTCTTGCCGGCGCCGGAATCACCGCCGCCTGCCGGTGCACCCGGCTCAGGCAGTAGGTGCCGAAGCGGGAATACCCCACCGTGACACCGCAGACGAAGCGGGCCTCGCGTAACCCCCGCCAGAGGCGCTCGGCCCACTCCGTCGGCGTGCCGTTCAGTCGTTCGAGACCGCCGGCGTCCAACCAAAAAACGCCCGGTTCGAGCCGCGCCGGCTCGACCCTTGGCGAAAAGGTCAGCAGGTAGCGGTGCAGCGCTTCGGTGGCCGCGGCGATGCGGCGCGCACTGACCGTGGCGGCCTGCAGGTTGTGGTCCAGGGCCAGGGCCGAGGCGTAGCGCATGCCCGGCAGGATACCCACCCGGCGCGCCGATTCGCTGGCCCACAACAACGGCGACTGGGGGTTGTCCTCTTCAACCACCGCCGTGGGCTGGCCGCGCCAATCCGGATGCCGACGCAGCAACAACTGCAGCGGGAACGCCGGCAGGTCGACACAGGCGATGCGACCGGTGCGCTGGATGCGTCCGGCCCGCCGCAGGGCAGAGAGGTTGGGGGCGTCCATTGGGGGCACGCCGGGCTCCTTATTGTTTGGGGCTGGTGATTTGAGCATCCCGGGCTGGGGGCCTGGGGTCAGTAGGATTCAAGTCGGCGGCATCAAGTCAAAGTCAGTTTTTCACACCCGATGCGCCCAGGCGCTGCATCTCTTCTGCCAGCCTTTCGGCCAGAAACATCTTCAGCAGGCTCTGGTATGGAACATCTCTTTTGTTGGCCAACACCTTCAACTCAGCCAGCATGTGTTCGGGCAGCCGCAACGAAATCGTCTTCAGTGAAGGCTTCAGGTTCGGCAATACCAGAGGGCGAGCCTCAGACCAATCGATGTGTTCGGATGAATCGGTCCGGGACCAAAAATCCCGCTCCTGGTCCTCGGACACCTGCCGGGGAATTTTTTTAATTTTCTTCGCCATATTGCTCATAACTCCGGCGTTCTTTCCGGCTCATGTCACGGGCCGAAATCACTCTGATCAACTCGCCACGGATCGCAAATGCCATAAAAAGCCGGCGACCCGTGTCTGTCTTGCCCAACAGGTAGACCCTCGGTTCAGCTGCCGAATGACCGGCATCCGGACGGGCCAACAAGGGCCGATTAAAAAACACCTGCTCACATTCCGCAGCAGAGACTTCGTGCTTCTCCCAGTTCTTCAGGAGATTGCCGTCATCCCACTCGAAGCCCGTACAGGCCAGAAGCTGTTCAAGTATGTTCATAGCCACCTGTATATGTCAGAAGTATACACAAAATCAAGCAAAATGACAACACCGCTCCTCCTCAACCACCCACCCCGGCCCACGCCGCTTGTCCTTCAACACCCGCACCCGATACGCATACCCTGTGCCCACGCTCGACTCGCGCTGCCGCCGCACCTCGCCCCGCAGCGAAACCAACGAACCCAGCGAATCCTCATGCGCCGCTTTCTCCGTCAAACACACCACCGCCGCATCGTGCTTGCTCGCCAGTTGCACCAGGCGGCCCTGCAGGGGCGCGGGCAAGGTGGCACTCGTCCCCAGATCGAGCACCACCAGCCCAAACGCCCCCGA
>CAZLUL010000308.1:0-3907 GCA_964562635.1 uncultured Fibrobacteraceae bacterium
AGTTCTCATAATAGGGAGAAAAGAAGATGACCTTGTCTTCGGGATTGCAGGCGGTCATCACAGCGCACATCATCGCCTCTGTGCTGCCGCAAGTCACGACCACATGGGTTTCAGGATCCAGGTCATCAAGTCCCATCCAGTATTTCTGTTTTTTCAACAGCGCTTCCCGGAAGCGCGGTGCTCCCCATGTAATGGCATACTGATGGGGGCCATCGGTCATCGCCAGTTTACCGGCGGATAGAACCTCCGGTGGCGGGTCGGCGTCCGGAAAACCCTGAGAAAGGTTAATGGCGCCGTACTGATTCGACACACGCGTCATTTCGCGAATAACCGACTCAGTAAAAAAGGTCAGGCGATCAGCGGTCTTGGGCATATGTTCCTCCAAAATATTGTTTTTGCACACCCATTAAAAGTGCCGATGAACAATCCGGCCGTCAAACAGGGTCATGTCTACCTGAACCTTCGGTATTTGTGAAGGCGAAATCGCCAGAATATCCCTGTTTAGAACCACCATATCCGCCCGTTTACCGGGTTCGAGAATTCCGATATCATTGGCATTGTGAACGGCGGCAGGGGTCAACGTGCAGGCTTTCAGCGCTTCAGCCATTGTTACCCGGGAATCCGGATACCAGCCACCTTTCGGCGTTCCATCGGTTCGCTGTCGCGTGACCGCCGCATGAATCCCTAATAGCGGATCAGGAGTGCACACCGGACAGTCGGAACTGAACATTACCGGCGCACCGGTATCGAATAATTGACGAAGAGGATAGGTCCACTTTCCCTTTTCTCCCAGTGCCATATCGATAAGATTTATGTCCAGTAGCATGTTGGCTGGCGTGACACACAGTGCTAAATTAAGTTTTTTCAGTCGATCGGCATCCTCCGGTCTGAGCATCTGCACATGTTCGATGCGATGGGCAATGGCGGGCGATGGTGAACCGGAAGCGATGCGGCGTAATTCAAGGGCTTCAAAAATGTTGATCAGTTCCCGGTTCGCGCGATCTCCCACCGCGTGCACCATCACCGACAGGCCGGCTTTATCCGCCCTGTTGATGTCCTGTGCCAGAACATCCATATCTATCAGAGGCATGCCGTGGTCAGCATCCAGGTAGGGGTCGATCAACCATGCGGTACGAGCACCCATTCCTCCATCGGAAAAAAACTTTACATGACCGATGCGCAGCTTATCGTTACCGAATCCCGTGCGAAGACCCAGTCCGATGATGTGGTCCAGTTCGTGTCCGGGCAGGGTTACCCAGCATCGAAGATCGAGGCGCCCGTCGTGGTCGAGTCTCTGGAAAGTCTGAAATGATCCGGCGCCGTCCTTATCCGCCATCAAGCGGACATCGTGAATGCCGGTGACCCCCCATCGGTGAAGGGCCTTGGTCGCATCTTTAAAGGCTTCCATTACCTGTTCTGCCCCCGGCGGCGCAATGGCCTGTCGCGCGAGATTGATGGCTAGTTCTCTTAAAATACCGTTGGGCTTCCCTGCGTGGTTGTGTTCAATCCGGCCTTCCGGTGGATCCGGTGTGTCGGCGGTAATGCCGGCCAAACCCAGAGCAACTGAGTTGGCAGTGGCCAGGTGCAGATCACAGCGCCAAAGCAGCACCGGATGCTCCGGTGCCACACGATCCAGCGTTTCCCTGGTTGGGAAGCGTTGCTCGGCCCAGTCGGTTTCATTCCAGCCCTGGCCAATAATCCACTGGCCCGGGGGACGACTATCAGCTGCTTTTTGGACACGGGTCAACAGTTCTTCAAGACTGGTAAGGTCATCTAGTTTTATTCCCTGACGGTTGAGTGCCCATTCATAGAAATGGATGTGGGTATCGATAAAGCCCGGTGTCACCAGCCTACCGTCAAGATTGATCCTTTCAGTGTCCGGACCGGCCAGATTCAACACATCATTGTCTTGCCCCAGAGCCAGGATCTTTCCGTTTCCAACGGCAACGGATTGTGAATGGGGATACAGGGGGCTCTGGGTAGCAAGGATGCCGTTATAAAGAATAATTTGAGGTGCCAGTGAAGACGTTTTCATATGATAAATCCTTTTTGAAAAGGATCATTAAGATCCACAACGAACTGATGATAACCGGTAATCTGGGCGTTTCCCCGGACCTGCCCCACGATGCCGTCAAATTTTCCGATGGACAGCGTTTTAACGATCCGCCCTTCGAACACCGTACCCAAAGGGCTTGCATTTTTGTAAACTTGACCTGAACCAAGCTTTCCCTGGTGATGGAGAAGCGTCATTTTGGCCGTGGTACCAGTGCCGCAGGGTGAACGGTCCATGTGGGACTCGCCATATACCACCACGCTCATTCCGGTTCCAGTTTTCGGGTCTTCATCATAAAATTCGGTCACATCCACCGTTTTTACCTCCGGCCGTTCGGGATGGTAAACGTTAAGTTCCAGATTAGAGGCTTCGATCACCGCCATCCCTAATTGAATCAGGCGGTGGCTGTTTTCCGGGACCAAATCCATGCCGATGGACCGGGCCGATACCATGGCGAAAAAGCCGCCCACGCAAACCAGATCGACAGGAACCTTTCCGAATTCGGCGATCTCAAGTTCACTCCCGGTATCAAACACAAACGATGGCACCATCTCAATGGCAACGGACTCCACACGGCCATTTCGAATCCGGGTATGGGCATCCAGCGGCCCGGACGGGGTGTCTACGGTGATAATGGTGTCGTCATTGCCGATGTTCATAGCACCTGCGTCAATTAATGAGGCCACCGCTCCGATGGTAGCGTGACCGCACAAATAGGGGTAGCGCCGGGCATCCATGTAAAACAGTCCGAATTGTCCTTCAGGACTTATCGGTTCGGTCACCATGGCCGCCATGATTCCTCTATGCCCCCTGGGTTCACGGGTCAGCAACATGCGGATATGATCGTAATGAGATTCAAAATAGTCCCGTTTGTCTTTAATTGTGCTGCCGGGCAGGCTGCCCACGCCGCTGATCAGCAATCGGGTGGGTTCTCCCTGGGTATGAGAATCAATGGTAACGATTCGGTCCGGATAGTGAGCAAGAAATCCGTTTTCGATCCGATCCAGTTTAAGCATACGAGCACTCCTATATTTTTCTTGATGTTTTAGAAAGCATCATCAGGTTCAGGTCGGCTAACAACCACAGGAAAAAACAAAACCTGAAAACGAAGGTATCTGCTTTCAGGTTTCAGATCGAAAGGATTGCTGCAAAAACGATCTGCCGGCTCATTTAATGGGAATTAAGTGGCAGTGGTGAGGCGATACCTGGACGCTGACCTCCTCGCCGATTTTGTAGATTTGTGTTCTCATCATACTGATGACATGAATTTCACGATCGGGACTCAGTTCGATGAAGTAGCTGACCTCTCCGCCCATGTAACTGCGGTCTTTGATGCGGCCCTGAAAATGGTTCATCCCCTCAACCGGTACAAATTCATCCTTGGGAAAGGCATCGAACCGCTGAGCACGGACGATCATTTCTACCCGGTCACCTTTGGAGAATCCACCTTTATTTTCTGCAAAGAGGACATCGCCGGTTTCAATTTTGACGTTTACATGATGATCGTCGACATCCACGACTTCGCCTTGCATGAAGTTGGAATGCCCCAGAAAATCAGCCACAAAATGGTTGGTCGGTTCATTGTAGACAGCCTTGGGGCTGCCCTCCTGCTGCTTGCGGCCATCTTTCATGACGAGGATTTGGTCCGACATGCTTAATGCTTCACGCTGGTCATGAGTAACAAAAATGGTGGTTACGCCAAGCATCTGCTGGAGGTTGTCTACCTCCCGCCGCATCTCCTCTCTCAGGTTTTCGTCCAGCGCGGAGAGAGGTTCGTCCATCAACAGCACATCCGGTTCGATTACGATGGCCCGTGCCATGGCGATGCGCTGCTGCTGGCCGCCGGAAAGCTGG
>CAZLUL010000309.1:0-3900 GCA_964562635.1 uncultured Fibrobacteraceae bacterium
TTCGTGGCGAATTGGTTAAGACCCTCATCGACGGCAATGTCACTGCGAGTGACTTCGTGATGTGGGACGGCACCAATAACCAGGGTGGCCACGTGTCTTCGGGTGTCTACTTCTATGAAGCCCGCATGGGCGGCGAGGTGCAGGTCAGCAAGATGGCTTTGATCAAATAGCCCGCGCCTTGATTCGATAATCCAATTCTCAGGCCGCCAGGCCCAGGGAGGCCGGTGGTCCGGTTTGCCCTGGGCCTGTTTGTTTTGTATCCCGCCAGCAACGGACAGCCAGTGGGACGTGTCGAAGTGGTTTTGAATGGGTTCGACGCACTCGAACAGCTCGTGCCGCCGCAATGATCCCAACTTTGATATTGGAGAGTTGAATGTCCTCGAACAACTCTTTCGCCCACTACACCATCGCCGAAAAAATCGGCGCCGGCGGCATGGGCGAGGTCTTCCGCGCCACCGACAGCAAGTTGAACCGAGACGTCGCGCTGAAGATGCTGCCCGACGCCGTGGCCCAGGACTCCAAATGCCTGGCCCGCTTCCAGCACGAGGCGCAGGTGCTGGCCGCCCTGAATCATCACGGGATCGCGGGCATCTACGGGCTGGAGACTGAAGGTGATCGGTACGCCCTGGCTATGGAGCTGGTCACGGGGCCGGATCTGTCCGAGCAGTTGACCGCCGGGCCCTTGTCGGTTGAAGAAGGAATGCGCGTGGGGCTGGAACTGGCCGAGGCCATCGAAGCTGCCCACGAAAAGGGCATCGTTCACCGGGATTTAAAACCGGCCAACATCAAGATAGCGGCAGACGGAGTCGTCAAGATCCTCGACTTCGGGCTGGCCCGGATATATCAGAGCGAAGTCGATGCCGGTGCTTTGGAAATTGACTCTCCCACCATCTCACTCCCGATGACACAAGCCGGGACCATCCTGGGGACCACCGCCTACATGAGTCCGGAGCAAGCGCGTGGTGAGCACTTGGATAAACGCACCGATGTCTGGGCCTTTGGTTGTGTGTTCTACGAGATGTTGACCGGGCGCAGGTTGTTCGCCGGCAAAACGATGAGCGATACGTTGGCTTCCGTACTCCAGGCGCCGATCGATTTGGATGATCTGCCGGACGACCTGCCACGCCCTGTGAAAAAGCTGATCAGCCGCTGCCTGCAGCGGGACCCGAAGCAGCGGTTGAGGGACATCGGCGACGCGCGCATCATCCTGCAGGGAGTCATATCAGGCGACGCCGAGGAGGGCGCACCGGAAGCCGCCCCCAAGGCCAACTCCTGGATCCAGTGGGCCCTGACCGGGGCTGTTGTGATCGCCACTCTGGCCGCCATGTACGGCTTCATGCGCCCCAGCGACGAACAGCCGCTTCGCTTGCGCAAATACAGCATCCCGATGGATTCCGAGGACGCCTCGAGAAAACAGGGATTCGCCCCGCAAATATCCCCCAATGGCCGGTACCTGGCCTACCTCAGCGAGAATCAGATCTGGGTGCGCGACCTGGCCTCCATGGTCTCGCGCCCGTTGTCCGGAACCGAGGGCGCGTACGTCCTCTTCTGGTCGCCCGACAGCGAGTGGATCGGTTTCTCCACCATCGATGAACTGAAGAAGATCGACCGCAGCGGGGGTCAGTTGAGCATCCTGGCCAAGACAAGCGGCGGCGTGATTAGCAGCAGCCGTTCATCGGGGACTTGGAATCCAGACGGCTCCATCTACTACTCCACCGGGTATGGCGGCATCATGAAGTCGTCGTCCCAGGCCGGCGAAGCGACCATGCACCACGCCCCGCAGGAAGGTGAACTCGGTTTCCACGGGATGTGCGCGCTGCCCGACGGCCGCGGCTGGATTTACGTGGAGCGCACCCAGACAGGCGCCGGATCGCTGAGCTTGTTGACCCCCGACGGCCAGGTCAAACAAGTGGTTGCCTTCCCCGGGGACTTCCTCAACCACCCGACGTGGTCTCCTTCGGGCCATATCCTGTTCGAAAGGAATCGGGTCGCCGACGGCATCTGGGCTATTCCGTTCTCTCTGGACAAGCTGAATGTCAATGGCGAGCCCTTCCAGGTCGTCGCGGCCGGGCGCAACCCCACGGTTTCGGGGGATGGAACACTGGTCTACACAACAGGGGGCCAACGACTTGAGGCCCAGTTGGCCTGGTTTGACCGTCAGGGAGATTTCATCGAATCCATCGCCGACGTGCCATCCAGCTGGCCTTTTCCATCCCTATCCCCCGACGGCACCCAGATCCTGTTGTGCTGCACCACCGATGCCGGGCGGGAAGTCTGGTTGTATGACACCACCAACGGCAACGAGCGCCGGGTAACTTTTGACGGCCTCACCTGGGGGTCAGCGGTCTGGCATCCCGACGGAAAACGGATCACTGGCCACACCATGATGGGCATGGGCTACATGATAACCCTGGACGGCTCCGACCCCCGCCGCGAGTTGGGCCCGGGAATCCAGTGGCGATTATCCTGGGACGGAGAGACTTTATTCTATTGCAAGCTCATGATGCTGGAAAACGGCTATGAAATGGACATCTACGCGCGCCCGGTCGACGCTCCGGAAGAAGATGGACGCGAACTTGTGGCTTCGCCAGCTCCCGACGCCTTTCCGCTCCCGTCGCCCGACGGACGATATCTGCTCTACATTTCGGAGGAATCAGGCGTAGGTAAGGTCTACGTCACCACCTACCCTGGTCTGACCGGCAGGTGGCAGGTATCCCGCGGCAACGGCGATTGGGCGCAGTGGCGGGCCGATGGCAAGGAGATCTACTACACCACGCAAAAGGAAATGTTCGCCGTGTCGGTGGACTATGAGAACGGGTTCACGCTGGGGCGGCCGCGGAAGTTGTTTGACCGGCCGAGCACGAATTGGTCGGCAGACTGGGCGGATGGGTTTGATGTCACCGCGGATGGGGAGAGGTTCGTGATGTTGCGGCCGGCGCCGGCGGAAGAGGATGTGCAGCCCATGTTGATGGTGGTGCAGAATTGGTTTCGGGAGTTTGGGGGGGAATAGCGTTTTTCCCGGATAAGGAATCAAGCCCCTCCAAGAGCATCACGGGGAAAGTTCGCATTACCGTTGTCCCTACCAAATATTCCATCCGGGCTCATATCGGTTGGTGCGGCCCATTCTGGGGTTCGTAGACTCTTAGGCCAAAAGTTCCCTTTCCCGTCTCACCCGAGGGAGTATTCGGAGACTAAGAGGATGGTGTTGAGTAAATAGGGCGATATGTCCTCTCGCTTTGGGGTTGGTTGATCGCCAGATTCAGCCACCCCCGTTGTCTTAGTGCCGGTTTTCCCTTTTACAGTACCACCCGGGGAGGCGGGTTTACGGACAGGGAAAATTTGTTGAGAGTTTAGAGGGTTTGATGAACGGGCAGATGTGACTCCATAACCGCTTGGGATCAAGGGGTTAGCGGAGCTCGGCCGTTTGGTGGGTGGATCTCTTAAAATCTCCCGGTTAACACAGAACCTCCAAACGACCTCGGGATCTTGCTCTGAGTCTTGGTTTTTGTGTTATTTGGTCACAAAAACTTAATACAAATTTATTTGGTGTCAGCTCTGTAGTTATGATAATTGACGCCAAGTGATAATCGTTTTGCAAAAACATCGCCAATGTGGTAGGGTCTAAACCTCGCCTATGAAGACACTTTCACGGACGAACACAAGGGGGGACCAACCGGCCTCAAGCAGGATGCTGTGCTTGGGGTTTTTTTGTCACTTCCACTTTGAAAAAATGGTTGAAGGGGAAGGGACCTTTTTCACGCACTGTATACAGACGACCAATTTCTGCTGGGGCCTGATCGGGTTCACGCGAAACGGGAGTTTTGTTTTCCATTTTTTCCGGGGGGAGCTGCACATGAAATTCCTTACTTCGCTGATAATTGTGGCGCTGTTGGTGCCGTC
>CAZLUL010000310.1:0-3899 GCA_964562635.1 uncultured Fibrobacteraceae bacterium
TCCATGATCTTGCATACGGGCGGACGGGCGGTGGGAGCCACTTCGACCAGATCCAGTCCCCGCTCTTCGGCAATGGTGATCGCTTCGAGAGTATTGAGGACGCCCAACTGCTCCCCATTCTCATCCACGACCATTACCTGGGGAATCCTGATCATCCGGTTGACCCGAGTCACCTTGTTACCCTTGATAAGCCCTACCTCCTGAAGGAACCACAGTAAGAACCAAACCCGGTCCGCGGCAAAAAAAACGGCGGACACGATGGTCCGCCAAGGAAGACACCCGCGAAATCCATCGCGTGCGTTCGACCGGGTTGAAACCGCTCTGGACCTCGGGATATTTCCGAAAAAACTTCGGAAATCCTGGGCTAGCTACGGTGAGAGGGCGGACCTCTGCTTGGATCCGTTGTTCGGGGGACAACTCAATGGCTGTCTACCCATCCCGAATCAACGTTATAATCGAGTCAATCTAGCTTTTGCGGGCCACTTCGTCAAGAAGTTCCTGTCCCACCACAGCAATGGGTTTCGCCCCCTGATCGCCTTTGTGCCGGATGCGCAGCGAAACTTCGCCCGCTTCGGCCTCCCGGCCTCCGACCACCAGCATCCAGGGCACCCGCATAACCTCGGCCTCACGGATCTTGAAACCGATCTTTTCGTCCCGCGCATCGACCTCAGCCCGGATTCCCATGGCCTGCAGTTGATCCGTCACTTCCTGGGCGTAGCCGTGCTGATCTCGGCTCACCGAAAGGACTCGCGCCTGCTCAGGTGCCAGCCAGAGCGGGAAATCGCCGGCAAAATGCTCGGTCAGGATGCCGATGAAACGCTCGAGCGAACCGAGGATCGCCCGGTGCACCATATAGACGTACTTGTCCTGGCCGTCGCTGTCGGTGTAGGTCACCTCGAAGCGCCGCGGCAGGTTGAAATCAAACTGGATCGTGCTGGCCTGCCAGGTGCGTCCGATGGCATCGATCAGCTTCACGTCGATCTTCGGCCCGTAGAAAACAGCCTCGCCCTCTTCACGGGTATACTCCAGGTCGTGCTTCTCCATGGCCTTGATCAGCGATGCCTCGGCGGCGGCCCACTCTTCGTCGCTACCGGCGTACTTGCTGGTGTCCAGGCTGTCGCGCACCGAGAGCTCGACCTTGAAGGAGTTGAAGCCGAACGTGCCCAGGATATCCTTCACCAGTTCGATGCAGCCCCCCACTTCGTCTTCCAGTTGATCGGGGGTGCAGAAGATGTGGGCGTCGTCCTGGGTGAAGCCACGCACGCGCATCAGTCCGTGCAGGGCACCGGAATCTTCGGCCCGATACACCGTGCCGAGTTCCGCCAGGCGCACCGGCAGTCCGCGATAGCCGCGGCTCTTGCGCTTGTAGATCAGGATGTGGCCCGGGCAGTTCATGGGCTTGACCACGTAAGGCTTGCCGTCCTGCTCGAAGACGTACATATCGTCGCGGTAGAATTCCATATGACCCGAGGTTTCCCACAAGCCGGCCTGGCTGATGTGGGGCGTGGTCACGGTGCGGTACCCACGTTTGCGGTGGATATCCTTCCAAAAATCAATGATCTGCTCCCGCAGGATGTCACCGCGCGGATACCAGAAGGACAGCCCGGGGCCGGCGTCTTCCATGATCCCGAACAGGTCCAGCTCGCGACCCAGTTTGCGGTGGTCGCGCTTTTTGGCTTCCGCCAGCATATCCAGATGTGCGTCCAGATCCTTCTTCTTGAAAAAGGCGGTGCCGTAGATGCGCTGCAACATGGGCGCGGTGTGGTCCTTGGCCCAATGGGCGGCCGACACGTTGAGCAGCTTGAAGGCCTTGAGGTCCTTGCTGTCCTGGACGTGCGGCCCCTCACAAAAATCGGTGAACTCGCCCATGCGGTAGATGGACAGCTCTTCGCCGGTCAGGTCTTCGATCTGGGCCAGTTTGTAGGGCTGATCGGCGAACATCTCGCGGGCCTGGTCGTGGGTGACGACTTCGCGCACCACCGGCACCTTCTGTTTGGCCAGTTCGCGCATGCGGTTCTCGATGGTGGTCAATTCTTCTTCACTGAACGGCTCGCCACGGTCGAAGTCGTAATAGAAGCCCGAGTCAATGGCTGGGCCAAAGGCGAATTTCACGCCGGGAAAAAGGTCCTGCACTGCCCAGGCCATCAGATGGGCCACCGAATGCCGCAGGGTCTGCAGGCCTTCGTCGCTGTTGCGGGTGATCACCGTCAAGGCGCCACTTTCGGTGGCCGCTTCACTCAGAGGATGGTGCGTGCCGTCGATGGTCACAGCCAGGGCATTGCGATACAGGCCCTCGCCGATCTGGCGCACGGCTTCGCCGTAGGCCTCTCCCTCATCGATCATCACGTTGTTTCCATCAGGCAGAGTCATGGTGAGTTTCGACATGCCGATCATCCATCCTCGGGTGACAGTTCCAAAAGCCAACATTCCGCAGCACCGTACCATACGGTGACCATAATAAAAATCCCGATGCCGGGCGGCGGCAACGGGAAAAAGGGTTTCGGTGGTGGGCGATACTGGACTCGAACCAGTGACCCCTTGCCTGTCAAGCAAGTGCTCTAACCAAAACTGAGCTAATCGCCCACCGGGAGGCGTAATTAAACAATTGCCCGGAGTATTGTCAACGGAAAATCCGTAGAAATACGCCGGGCAATGAATTAAGTGAGGTAGTCGACCAGGCGTTCGCCATGGCCGTTCTGCTTCATCTTGCTCAGCGCCTGGTTGCGGATCTGGCGCACCCGTTCGCGGGACAGGTTGATATCCTGGCCGATGGTCTCCAGCGAAGCGGTCTCTTCGCTGCCCAAACCGTAGTATCGGGTGACGATGTCCCGCTCACGGGAGGTCAGCAGGTCCATCGCGTCGCTCAATTCCTGCACCAACTCGTCCGAGACATATCCCTGATCGGGGGTCACATCATCGGGGTCGGCCAACGTATCGGCCAAAGTCACGTCATCGTCGTAAAGCGGCTGGTCGAGGCTCACCAACGGCCGGCTCGCGGCCCGGATCTGGCCCATTTTGCGCAGATCCAGCTTCATCGCCTCGGCGATCTCGGTTTCGTTCACCTTGCGCTTGTGCTTCTGCTCAAGGGACTGCGAGACCCGCTTCATCTTCATGGCCTGCTGAGAACGATTGATCGGCAACCGCACCGTATTTGTCTGTTCGGCAATGGCCTTCTGGATCGCCTGGCGGATCCACCACACAGCGTAGGAGATGAACCGGAATTCGCGCCGTTCGTCAAACCGCTTGCCGGCGGTGATCAGACCAATATTGCCTTCGGCGATCAGGTCCATGTAGCTGAGGCCATGGTTGAGAAACTTCTTGGCCACACTGACGACAAAACGCAGGTTTGAATTCACGAGTTTGTCCAGCGCCGCTTTGTCTCCCGTACGGATCCGTCGCGCCAACTCGAATTCCTCTTCGCGAGTCAACAGATTGTGCTTGCCGATGGTCTGCAGGTAATGCTGAAGACTGGAATCTTCCCGCCGATCACTGCTCAGTTCCACTTCGTACACGTTAGCTGCCTCCGTTTATGGTCTTCCCTGACCCAGCCAGAATGGGATCCGGCTAAATCTTGACTTCCAAAGTAACCTTTTTAGTTCCGCTCATCTTAGCTCTGAGAATCACGATACGATGAGATTGAGTCTAAAGTTCCGGAAATTCCGTTTTCCGATCAGTTTTCACCACTTGAATTTCGTGGCTTGGCCAACCGGATCAGATTCTGTCGCGGGTGCGAACCTTCCACTGCGGTGACCGATACTGTCCAGTCTGCCTAAATGCGAATGATTCTCAAAAGCTGTAGACCCAGATTAACCAATTTGGCACCCGAGGTCAAAGACTTTTTTTGTCCTTTTTGTCGGATTTGAAGAATGAATTGACGGGAGCTGCTGGCTTATATAGTA
>CAZLUL010000311.1:0-3842 GCA_964562635.1 uncultured Fibrobacteraceae bacterium
AACTGTAACCCGAGAACTGCACCTCACAAACGGGCTTCAAACCCGCCATGGCCATGCCGATGCTCGTGCCGATGATGGCGCTCTCGGCCAGCGGCGTATCGATGACCCGCTCGCTGCCGTATTTCTCCAACAGACCTTCGGTCAGACGAAAAACACCGCCGTCGACGCCGATGTCCTGCCCCAACAGGAGCACGTCCTTGTCCTTGGCCATTTCCTGACTCAACGCCATGTTGATGGCCTGGACCATGTTCAGTTTAGCCATTATTTAGCCTCCCGGGCCACGTTGGCCAGGAAATCCTGGTGCTGTTCGCTGATGTTGGCGTGCTCGGTGCCATACACGTGGCGGAAGGGTTCGTCCTGCTGCCAGTCCTTGGCTGTTTCGAATTCCCTGACCGCCGCTTCCACCTTGGCTTTCACCTCGGCCAGCAAGGCCTCTTCCTTGGCGTCGTCCCAGTAGCCCTTATTGTCCAGATATTTACGCGTCCTGATGAGCGGCTCTTTCGTCCAGGCCACGTCTTCTTCGGTCTTGGTGCGGTACTTGGTTGGGTCGTCGGCCGTGGTGTGCATCATCAACCGGTAGGTGACCGCTTCGATCAACGAAGGTCCTTCACCGGCGCGGGCGCGAGTCAGAGCTTCTTCTATGGCCACCGTCACCGCCAAAGGATCATTGCCATCGACCTGCAGCACCGGCATGTCAAAAGCGATGCCCTTCTGGGCGAGGGTCTGGCTGGAAGTTTGCGCGTCGCGGGGTACCGAAATGGCCCACTGGTTGTTCTGCACGACGTAAACGACGGGTGCTTTCCAGGCCGCCGCGAAATTCAATCCCTCGTGAAAGTCGCCTTCGCTGGTGCCGCCATCTCCGATGAAGCAAACCGCGGCGGCATCTTCGCCCTTGTAGCGGGCAGCGTAGGCCAGGCCCGCCGCGTGTTCGATCTGGCAGCCAATCACCACGCTGGTCGGGATGATCCGCATGTCCTTCTCGGGCAGGATATTGCCCTCTTCCCAACCGTTGTAGTAGTAGAGAGTCGAGGTCAGGGGCTCGCCGCGCACCAGGCGTCCGCCCAGTTCGCGGAAGGCGCCGACGAACCAGTCGTTCTTCTGCATCTTCAGGGCGATGGGAATGGAGATGGCTTCCTGGCCGGTATTGGGCGGGAAAGTGCCCAGCCGGCCCTGGCGCTGCAGCTTGAGCATGCGCTCGTCCAGCCCGCGGGCCAGGCGCATCCAGCGGTACATTTCGACCGCTTCGGTTTCGGTCAAACCGGGATCCAGTTTGGCGTCCAGTTTGCCTTTCTCATCCAGAATCTGCAGGTATTCGACCGTAAATTTCGCGATGGGCTTTCTGGGCATTCAGCAGTCCTTCACTTTGCACTCAAGATCAGATCCAGGGCGGAACCTGTTTGAGGGCGTACAAAGACCGGGCGACAGGAGCACCTCGTCGCCGATAGTCCGCAAAAACGGGCCGCAATGGGCCTCCGCTGTTAATAAGGAGGTTTTTCGACCCGGGAAATACTTCTCCCAAGGTAGCAGGATGCCCATTTTTAGCAAATGGAATCGGTCCTGGTTCTCATGTTCAGAAAGAGATAAAAATCACGCAAAGAGGCAATTGGCAGTGGCCATTTCGGCTTTTAGAGCCTAATTTTGGGGGCAAATGCAGAATCACGGGTCATGGGCCCAAGTCTGAACCCCCGGAGGCCGAAAAATGTTGAGCCCCAAGCTCCTCGAAGCCCTGAACAAACAAATCAACGAAGAATACTATTCGAGCTATTTGTACCGCTCAATGGTGGCCTACATGGAAAACAACAACCTCGACGGCTGCGCCCACTGGATGCGCATGCAGGCCGACGAAGAGCACATGCATGCCCTGAAAATCTTCGACTACGTTCTGGAACGCGGTGGACGGATCGAACTGCACGCCGTTGCCGCCCCAACCCAGGACTGGGACAGCCCGTTGGCTGCTTTCGAGGCGGCCCTGGAGCACGAAAAGTTCATGACCGCAAACATCACCAAGCTGGCCGACCTGGCCATTGACTCGCGCGATCATGCCACCAACAACGTGATGCAGTGGTACGTCTCGGAGCAGGTCGAAGAAGAGGCCAACGTTGACGACATCGTCAGCAAGTTGCGCATGGTGGGCGATAGCGGCCCGGGCATGTTCATGATGGATCGGGAGTTGAAGTCTCGTCCGGCGCCGACGCCTATCGCTGGCACGGAATAGTTCCGAACCGAATCTTCGGTTGTAAAAAAAACCGTCCCGGGCCAAAGGCCAGGGACGGTTTTCTTTTTTCCTGAGAGGATCGTTAGCGATACAGCGCTTTGATGTCACCCCAGGTGCTGACGTCGACAGGCACGCCGGCGCCCCATTCGACCGCGATTGTCATATCGTAGTCGACACCGGATTCGGTCAACTCGAAGGTCATGATTTTCCAGTCGTTGACCGGGAAATACGCACCCCAGGTCCAGTCGGTCGACACAGCCTCGCCGTGCTCATAGGACCACACGCCGCTGGGCAGCTTGTAAGGCGCCGAAAAATTCACAGCACCGTCTGTCAAGTTCGCGGCTGTGGCGGTGATGTTCATCGGCGTGACGACACTGGAGTTGAGCCAGGTCACGTCAATTTTGGGATTGCCGAAACCGGGCGTGAAGTTGCCCACGAAGTTGATCGTTGCCGAATTCGCGTTGTTGACCCAAGTGCAAGTGATACCATTACTGGCCAAAGTGCCGGAGATATCTTCACTCATGACAGATGCCGCGCCTTGCGGCAAACGAACGCGAACCGAGCCGGGAACCTGAGCCGTGGCAGCAGTGGCGACGGCAAGAATAGCCATTACGAGAACAATTTTCCTGAACATGAACAACCCTCCTGGTTGAGTCATAGGGGTGAAGTAGCCGTCAGGATGTGGCGAATCGCCCTTCTGCCGGTAAGTACAAGGCATATCGACCGATTCCGGGCACCCTAAAGCCCTCTTTGAAAGAAGCTGATAAAATGAATGCAAGATTGGGGCCCAAGGGCTTGAATTCGGCATTTGCCGGGGTGTTCATTGCGATCCGGAGGTTGAATATCTGCAGGCGGCAGTTACCGTAGAGGGCTGCGGGGGAGCCCCATCGTGCACTTTTCCAGGGAGAGAAGCTGATCCATGCCCATCCTCATCACTGATTTTGACGGCACATTGGCCAGTCGCGACTTTTTTGACCTGATCATTGAGCGGCACGATCCGCCCGGTGCGCGCGAAGGATGGCAAGGCTTTCTGAGCGGGGAGTTGACCCTCAGTGAAGGCCTGGGCGCTGTTTTTTCCGCCTGGCGCACAGACGAAGCGGGTGCCGAGGCTCTGGTCGAGGCCCTGGCCCCGGCGCCGGGCACAGCCGAGGCCGTGCGCCGCCTGCAGGCCGCGGGCTGGGAAATCGCCATTGCTTCAGCGGGGTGCGGTTGGTATATCGAGCGCCTGTTGGCCCAGCTAAATCTGACCCTGAAAGTGCACGCGAGTCCTGGTGTATTTGCGCCTGAGACTGGGCTATTGATGAGCCCGGATCCCACGGACCCGTACTTTCACCCAAAATCGGGTATCGACAAGCCGGTCGTGGTGCGCGACGCGCTGCAGCGCGATCCGATCGTGGCCTATGCCGGCGACAGCACCACCGACCGCGCAGGGGCGATGATGGTGGCGCCGGAGCGGCGGTTCGTCACCGGATGGTTGCAGCGCCAGATGGCCACCGAAGGCGTGCCCCATGTGGCGTTCGAGGCGTGGCCCGAAATCGCGGAGCATCTCTTGCCGTGAAGACGGTGAAGTGACGATCTACTCGGCCAGGTTCTTTTCGATCTCGCAGGCGGTCGCCTCGTCGGTCGC
>CAZLUL010000312.1:0-3839 GCA_964562635.1 uncultured Fibrobacteraceae bacterium
GAGAGCAGCGAACATGGTGAATTTCTTCATTATTTTCCCCCCATCATCGACATAAAGTCGACACATGGTCAGGCGAACGATTGCTGTGCAGTCACAAAGTAATTCAGGCTTCTTCATGCACAATACGGGCGACAAAAGGGTTCCCTCGACTGTCACACACAGACAAAGCTGTGCGCAAAATGCGAGACCTCCTTCAAAGATGCAGACCCAAGATGACGAGTGAACAAGGTGTCAAGTGATCGAAACTGTATTGAGAGTGGAAATCGAAGAGACAGCGCACCTCTAAGGGATGGGAACTTTTGTCTGTGAGTCGCTGCATTACTCTACCCCAAACAGGGTAGTGCGTCAATAGTATTTGTTAAAAAAGGCAATATGGTGATAACAATGGCCCCCGGACTGCACCGGGAGCCATTGCAACTGTTGGCTGGGGTGGCAGGCTTTTCAGGCCCTATTTGTCCCCGGGAGCCACGGCTGAAAAATCTGCGTATTGCGCAAATAACCCGTGTATTTCACGCAAGAACGCGTGTCTGAGCAAACGCAGACCTTCTTCCTCCGCATTGACCCGTACCCCGTCAAAGAACGCATCGATGGCCGGCCCCAGACCCGAAAGAATGGCGAAAACTTTGTCATAATCCCGCGACTCTTCGGCCGCCACCAACCCCGGAGCTGCGTTGGCAACCAATGTCAAAAGTTCCTGTTCCAAAGACTCAGGCAATTCGGCCAGGGCTTCACCCCCGGCTCCGGCTCCGCCCTGCAACCAACGCTCCCGGCAAGCCGGCAAACCCTCTACAGGCAGGATCTCACCCTTGAGAATATTGCGGCAGCGCTTGAAGCCCGTCGCCAAAAGCTGGAAATCTTCCTGCTCGCGGTAACCATCAAGCGCCTGCACCCAGGCCAGGGCATCGACGGCGTCGCGCCAACGGGCCGGCAAAACAGCCCGCACCACTTCAGGGTTGGCCTTAAGGTTGTCTGCCAAATAGCCACCCAGGCGCGTTTTGACAAAATCCCCAATTTCAGCACCGGTCGCAGCCAGATCCTTGCCTTGGGCCAAATCGGCCACCCCGGCCAAAGCCTGCTGCAGAGCGGCTTCCAGATCCACCCGCTGCCCCGAATCCAACAGGATCCGCAAGATCGACAACACGTGGCGGCGCAGGGCGTAAGGGTCCTTTGCCCCGGTGGGCACAAAGCCCGCCAACCAGCACCCGACAATATTGTCGAGACGGTCAGCCACCGAAAGCACATCCGAATGGCGATCCCCCGGCAACTCTCCCGTGGCACTGCGGGGATAGTGGTGGCGCTCGATACTGCGGCAGACCTGCTCGTTTTCACCCGCCAGGGCCGCATAACGGGCCCCAATAAACCCTTCGAGCTTCGTGAATTCCTTGCCGTCCTTGATCATCTCGCTCACCAGATCACTTTTGCAGATCTGGGCCGCGCGCGTCAGGTCGGCCGGCACTTCGCCGCCGTCGCCCATGCCATTGCTCCACAGCCAGGACACCAGCGCCTGCATGCGGTGGGTTTTGTCGAGCACTGAACCAAACCCCTCCAGCCAGGTGACGGTTTCGAGCATGGCGGTGCGCTCGTCCGGCGTCTTTTTCAGGTCAAAATCCCAGTAGAACAGCGCATCGGCCAGACGGGCGTGCAAAACCCGCTCATTGCCCCGCACCACATTGTCCAGATGCTCGGCGCCGCCATCGCGCACCGCAGCAAAACGGGGCAGCAGGCCTTCGGCACCCTGCTTGCCTACCGAGAAGTAGCGCTGATGAGCCTTCAGGGCCGTGGTGATCAGTTCTGCCGGCAAAACCGAATATTCAGCGCTGAACGAGCCCAAAAACGGAGTCGGGTGTTCGCATAGAAACACCACTTCGGTCAGCAGTTCTTCATCGACCAGCAAACGGGCGGCCTCATCATAAGCCGCCAGCTCCCGCTGCAGTCCCTCGGCGATCAGGCGTCGGCGCTCCTGGTGATCGGCCACCACACCGACCGCCAACAATTCCGCCTCGTAGGCCTCCGGATGGGCGATCTCCACCGTTTTGTCGGCCGACAAAGTGCGATGCCCCCGTGTCGTGCGGCCAGACTTCAGATAGCCAACCTCCACCGGCACAACATCTTCACCAAGCAGAGCCAGAATCCACTGCAAAGGGCGTGGGTACTCCAGATCAAATCCGCCCCAGCGCATGGTTTTGCGGAAGGGCACCCCCAGAATAACCCGCGGGATGATTTCTCCGAGCACCTCGGCGGCCGGACGTCCGGTTTCGGTCACCTTGGCCAGCAGGAATTCTCCCCGCTTGTCCTGACCGCGTTGGCAGTCCTCCAGGGCCAGGCCCGCCTTTTTGGCAAAACCCAGGGCCGCGGGTGTCGGATTGCCGTCGGCATCAAAAGCCACCGAGGCCGGTGGCCCCTTGATTTCCAGGTTGCGATCCGGCTGCCGCACGTCCAGTCCCGCCAACATCACAGTCATCCGGCGGGGCGTTGCCATCAGCCGCAGGCCAGTCGCCTGCAGGTGGGCCTTGTCCAATTCGGCCTTAAAAAGTCGCTCCAAATCTTTCAGTGCCCCGGGAATGAACCGGGCGGGAATCTCTTCACTGCCGATTTCCAGCAGGAAGGGCAGCTGAGAACTCGGGTTCTGGTCTGTTGCTGTCTGTTCCGCGCTCATTCTGCTGCCTTCTCCTTGAGCAGGGGATAACCGAGATCTTCCCGGCTTTTGACATAAGTAGTGGCCGTCAATCGGGCCAGGTTGCGCACCCGGGCTATATAACCGGTGCGTTCGGTCACCGAAATGGCCCCGCGGGCCTCAAGCACGTTGAAGATGTGGCTGCATTTGATCACCGCGTCGTAACCGGGGAAGACCAATCCCGCTTCCAGCAGGGTCTGGGCCTCGGACTCTTTGTCCTCGAAATGGCGGCGGTACATCTTCACATCGGCGTGTTCGAAATTGAAGGCACTGTAGTCCCGTTCGAACTGCCCCATCACATCGCCCCACGTCAGGCCCCCACCCCACAGCAGGTCCTTCACGTGGTCGACCTGCTGAACAAACATGCACAGGCGCAACAGCCCATAGGTCAACTCCACCGCCACCGGCTTGCAGCGCACTCCGCCAACCTGCTGAAAATAGGTGAACTGCGACACTTCCATGCCGTCCAGCCAAACTTCCCAGCCCAGACCGGCGGCCCCCAGTGTGGGCGACTCCCAATCATCTTCCACAAACCGGATGTCGTGCTCTTCGGCCTTGATGCCCAAGGCTTCCAGGGATTTCAGGTACAGTTCCTGGCTATTGCCGGGATTGGGCTTGAGAATGACCTGATACTGGAAAAACTGGTGCACCCGATTGGGGTTTTCCAGGTACCGGCCGTCCTTGGGCCGCTTGCTCGGCTCCACATAGGCCACATTCCAGGGCTCGGGACCCAGGGCACGCAGGAAAGTGCTGGGGTTGAACGTGCCCGCCCCCACTTCACTGTTGTAGGGCTGAACGATGACGCAGCCATAGTCGCTCCAAAATTGCTGGAGGTTGGCGATCATCTGCTGGTATTCCATCATCGGCTTGGGTCCTTTCGGGCCCGCAGCAATTCCAGCGCTGCAGGCAGGCGGTATCCGGGCAGATGGTAGCCCAGGAAGTTGTGCAGATGAGCCCCTATTTCCCGCCGCAAAGGGCGCTCAAAAGGCGTATCATCGGCCAGGTCGAGCCGGCGCTCGGCCATGCTCGTAAAAATTCGCAGCGCATCCATACTCAATGGCTTGCCACTGCTGACTCCATCACCACGGGCACAAGTGCCGCAAATCATGCCACCTTCGGACGGGCTGAACCACATCGTCAGGTCCGACATCTCGGCCTGGGGCAA
>CAZLUL010000313.1:0-3836 GCA_964562635.1 uncultured Fibrobacteraceae bacterium
TCAATACGTTTGATGGAGTCACGACTCGGGCCGGAGCCGTGCGTCTGGCCGAGTTCGCCAACCCAAGCGGAAACCTTGGCGCCTATCCCTTTTCGGCGGCAACCCTGAACGTTAGCGGTAGCAATCGCATCGTCTCGTTGCCTTACGATTTTGCCTACTTGTTCAGCGATCCCAGTGCGACGGCCAAGTCAAACCTGTCGGCCCGCGCCCGGGTTCTGAAGGATGTGCTGGCGCACTTCGATGTGGTGGTGGATGACATCACCGAAGAGCCGGAATTCTCCGAATTTGCCATGCGCCTGGGGCCCAACCCCTTCTTCACCGCCTACCAGAGAATGCAACTGACGTTCACCTTGCAGGCCCCCGGTAATCTGCGGGTCAAGGTCTACGATGTTCGTGGCCAATTGGTGCTCACCCTGTTTGACGGTCCGGTGGATGCCACCAGTTTTGTGCGGTGGTCCGGGGCCGATGAAAACGGTGTCGATCTGGCCAGTGGGGTTTATTTTGTCGAAGCGCAGATGGGGGCGGACGTTTTGGTGCGCAAGTTTGCTTTGGTGAGATAAGGGTTCGGCCGGAACTGGCCGGATGCTAGGCCAACCATTTTCTGATCTCGTCGGACGTCACGCGGCCGTCGAGATCCATGAAGCCCACCTTGCGTGGCAAGACCCAACGCACGCCGCCCTGAGCCGAAGCTTTCTTGTCGCTCCCCAACAAGCGGGTCAGTTTTTCCGCCGGCGGACAGGCATAGCTGATCGGCAATCCACAGGCCTCCAGCAGTTCAATCACTTGCACGGCCGTCGGCAGGGGGCAGGTGCCCCGTTCGGCCGCAATCCTGAAGACCACCGCCATGCCGATCGATACGGCCGCGCCGTGGGTCAGGGGCTCGTCCGATTCGTGGCTCCAGGCTTCCAGCACATGGCCCAGGGTGTGCCCCAGATTGAGCGCCCGGCGCGGTCCCTGTTCCCGGAAATCCCGGTTCACCACATCGGCCTTCACGTAGGCGGCCTGGCCGATCCACTCGGACCAGGGCAGTGAGCCCAGGATGCCCGGCACGGCCTGCTTGGCATCGCCCGGCCCCAACAGCGCAGCCAGATGTTCGCGGCTTTGGTGCAGGTGGGCAAAAAGCCGTGGGTCGCCAATGAGGGCCGTCTTGATCATCTCGGCCATGCCATCGCGCCAGGCGCCCAGCGAAAGCGTCGAGAGGAACCCACAATCGGCCAGAATGCCGCTGGCCGGATGAAACACACCGACCGGGTTTTTCAGCCCTGCCGTATTGATAGCGGTCTTCCCACCCAGCGCCGCATCGACCATGGCCAACAGGGTCGTCGGCAGGGCCACGAAGTTCACGCCGCGTTTCCAGGTGGCCGCCGCCATGCCCACCAGGTCCAGAATGGTGCCGCCGCCGATGCCGACAATGGTGCCATCGCGGCTCACGTTGCAGTCGGCCAACCAGCGGTAAATCGTTTCCAGTTGGGCCAGCGACTTGATCTCTTCACCGCCGGGCAGGACCAGCGTGCAGTGCGGGGAGGGGTCGCAACCCTGCTGGATCTGCTCGAGCCAGTCCGGATGCTTTTGGGAGACCTGCTCGTCGATGATGTAGACCGGCGGTGGGTGAGGCACGAAGTGCGCGAGTTCCAGCCCTGCGAGGGGGCCGAGCATGAATTTGCTGGAGCGCCCATCGAGTTTCATGGCAATGGTTTTTGGCTCGTTGGAATTCATCTTTCAGTCCACTTCGCTGGCAGTTTTGAGCGCCGAGGAGAAATCTCCTAACCGCCTTTGTTGATAGTGACTTTCACAATCATGTGCAATGCAAATCAGGCCTCTCTTTACCTTGTTTCCAGTCCCCGGGCTGACTATTTTGGACCCACATCAAGTGAGCAAGAGATGCCGGTTGCGAGTCGGCGGTGGAGACCAAAACATTCTACATCCCCGAGTTGGGGATTTCCACCGGCGGCTTGAAACATCACGATAAGGAGTGTAACGAATGTCAGTACCGATGACGGAAATCCGCTGGCACGCCCGCGGCGGACAGGGAGCCAAAACGGCTGCCATGTTCCTGGCCGAGGCCGTCCTGGAAAAAGGCAAATATGGTCAGGGATTCCCTGAGTACGGCCCCGAGCGCCGTGGTGCACCCATGCGCGGTTATACCCGCATCGCCGATGTGCCTATTCGCCGCCATTGCATGATCGAGCATCCGGGCATCGTGATCATTTTGGATTCGACGCTGCTGGACAGCCCGGCCGCCGCGGTGACCGCTGGCACCGGCAAAGGCACCGTCTTTATCGTCAATACGACTGAGACGCCGGCCTTCATCAGCAAAAAGCTGGCCGTCAAGGGCGCCAAAGTGCACACAGTCGACGCCACTGGCATCGCCCTCGATACCATTGGCCGTCCCATTCCCAACATGCCGATGATCGGCGCCTTACTGGCCGTGAACGACGTGATGACTGTTGAAGAACTGAAAAGCGCCCTGGTGCAACAACTGGGCAGCAAGTTCTCCCAGGTCATCATCGATGGCAATCTGAACGCGGTTGACCGCGCGAGCAAGGAGTTGGTGTCCGCATGAGCTTCATCAAGAACGACGACCTGCACACCGGCGGCATCATCCGCGAGGCGGGCAACGCCGAAACCTACAAAACAGGTGACTGGCGCAACTTTGTGCCCGAGTTCATCGAGGCCAACTGCATCCAGTGCATGTTCTGCTGGATCTACTGCCCCGATTCGGCCATCGACATCGATACCAGCGGTGAGAAGCCCATCATGAAGGGCATCATCATGGATCACTGCAAGGGCTGCGGCATCTGCGCCCACGAATGTCCTCCGGCCAAGAAGGGCAAATCCGCCCTCGTCATGGTTCGGGAAGAAAAATAGGCAACCGCCGGAAAGGAACGAAAGTCATGGAACAAAAACTTGTGGCACTGTCCGGTAATGAGGCTGTGGCCTACGCATTCAAGCAGGCCCTGCCCCATGTGGCGGCGGTTTTCCCGATCACGCCCCAGACCGAGATGATGCACAAATACGCCGAGTTCGTCGCCAACGGCGAATCGGATACCGAGATGATCCTGGTCGAGTCGGAGCACTCGGCGATGAGCGCGGCCGTGGGCGCCTCAGCAGCCGGTGCCCGCACGTTTACGGCCACCAGCAGCGCGGGCTTTGCTTTGATGTGGGAGGTCGTGTACATCGCGGCTTCGCTGCGCCTGCCCATCTGTATGGCCATGGTCAACCGCGCCTTGAGCGGCAACATCAACATCCATTGCGATCACTCTGATAGCATGGGTGGCCGCGACGCGGGCTGGATTCACTTGTTTGCCGAAAATGCCCAGGAGGCGTACGACAACGCCATCATGTCCTGGCGCATCGCCGAGCACATGGATGTTCGCCTGCCAGTTATGGTGAACTACGATGGTTTCATCATCAGCCACACCGCTGATGCCCTGAAAATGCTGCCGGACGACGCGGCCTACAAGTTCATCGGCAAATTCAAGCCCCACTACGCCTTGCTGGATGTCGAGAACCCGATCACGGTCGGTCCTTTGGATCTGACGGACTACTACTTCGAGCACAAGGCCAGCCAGCTGGCGGCCTACCCGAAGGCGCTGGAAATCATCAAGAAGGTCAGTGACGAATTTGGCGATTTGACCGGTCGCTATTACGACCACTGCGAAGAGTACATGATGGATGACGCCGAGATGGTCATGGTCATGCTCGGCAGCAGTGCCGGTACGGCCAAGGACGTCATTGATGAATACCGCGAGAAGGGCGTGAAAGTCGGTCTGCTGAAGATCCGCACCTTCCGTCCCTTCCCCTTCGAGTACATGGCCAAGGTGCTCGCCGGTCGC
>CAZLUL010000314.1:0-3829 GCA_964562635.1 uncultured Fibrobacteraceae bacterium
GGGAAATCCGCATGCTGCGTGTGAAGTGGCGGGGATTGGAAACGGAATCACGGACAACCCTACCCGGGCACGAAGGGGGAAACCCCGGATACAGACAAGGAGAGTCCTGCGGGTTACCGCGCCAGTCCTCGACCCTACCAGGAGCAGGAATAAGTCCCCTGATTCGTTTGGACAGTCTTCAATTTTTTAAATCCGATGCCTCTTTACCGACCCGGGGAAATATTGGGTTCCAGATTTCCATCGCAAAGCACCGAAAGGTCGCAGCGCATCAGGATCAGATCCTGCAGATTGCCTTCAAGGTCGCGCACGTGGTCCGGCAGAATGTACTCCTCACGGAAACCCAGACGGCGGAAGATATCCCGGGCCGCGGCCTGTGGCCGAAGCATCCGCACGTTGATGCGGGCGACATCATGGTTGTTGGCGATGACGTAGAGCAGTCGTGCCAGCACGCTACCCAGACCGGAGCGACGGAAATCCGGAGCCACGATCAACCGGATCTGGGCGATCTTTTCACCCCAGCCGTATCGCTCATGCTCGAAAGATCCGTCGGCCACGATGCTTGTGTCGTGCACGGCCACCAAACGTTCCACCTCACATGAATCGTTTTCCCGGATGCGGGCCTTGATGACGTCGGGATCCGTCACGTCTCGGCGAAGATACCGGCGTTCCTCCGGATCCAATCCGTTGAAAAAAGCCAGTGAAGCCTCTGCGTCCGAAGGCAGCAGCGAACGAATATGGACGGTTCGGCCGTCCCTCAGTACGATGGTGCGTTCCATGATTTCCTTTCCGGTTGGCCGGGACCGGGTCAGGGGACCAGGGCCGGAGAATCGTCTAGCAGAGAATCCAGTCCCTGCAGAACGCAGTGGAGGCAGTCCTTGTAGCAGCTTGCCACCTCGGGAGTCAGGTCGGTCCCGAAGGTCATGTCGTCAACAATTTCCACTGCGAATACGTGGATATCCTGATCCTTCGGCAAGGCCAGTCCCAAGGCTCGCCCCAAGGCCAATGCGGTGGCAAAGTTGGCGTCGTGTACGTTGCACAGGTGGGCCGTTTCGCGCAGAGCCGCCGCGTTGAATCGGTAGCAGGTTCCTGGTTTTCCCCCCTTGGTGTGAATGGCATCCAGGACGATAGCTCGATCGAAACCCTCGAGGTAATCCAGAAGGTTCAGGCCCCCCACACTGCATTCCTCAACGACCATCACGTCCGGCCTGGAGCCGAGGGCCAGTTTGACGTCCCGCGCCAGATGCACGCCCACGGCGTCATCGCTGAGGATGGGATTTCCCATGCCGATGATCGTAGTGGTGGGTCGCACATGGCCTCCTTGTTGATTAGTCCAGTCCACGTCTGAAGGTCCTTACCGTTTCACCGCCTTGGACGATGGCCACTTCAAGGGGCATCTTGCCCGGCAGACTGTGGGTGGCGCAACTGTAGCAGGGGTCGAAACTGCGGAACGCCATCTCCACCAGATTCAGCACCCCTTGGTCGGGCTCGACTCCGGGTTTGATCATGGTGGCGGCCACCTTCTTGGTTACCATGTGGATCGCAGCGTTGTTGTTGGTCGTGCCGACGATGAGATTGGCGCTGGTGCACATCCCGTTTTCGTCGCAGGTGTAGTGATGAGTCAGGTTGCCACGCATGGCTTCGACGATGCCGATGCCCTCACCGGTGATGGTGTCGGGAATGACCCGGTATTCCTCGCTGGTGATTTCTGGATCGTCGCAATACTGCTGCAGCATTTCGGCATTCTGAACCATTTCAACCAGGCGGGCCCAGTGTGCCGCCAGCAGCGCCTTGCATGGTCTGCCGCCGAGGGTTTCGAACAGCTCTTCGTAAGCTTCCTGGGCCTTGGGAGTGGCCATGCGCTCGGCCACGTTCAACCGACTCAGGGGAGTTGCGGTGTAAAGACTGGTCCCGGGCCCTTCCACAAATCCCTGCCAGCCGCGCTGCTTGAGATACGGAAACTTCAGATAGGTCCAGGGCTCGACATGTTCGGCAATCTGGTCGGCGTACTCGTCGGGGCCGTACATGCAGATCTGATTGCCTTCGAAGTCCACAACCCTCACTTTGCCGTCATAGAAATTCGGGGCCAGGTTCTCATCGACCAGCCCCATGTTGTGGACATCCAGGGTGTATGGTCCATTGAGGATGAGGTCCACATATCCCTCGTTGCCCAGCACCAAGTCTCTGAACAGTTGCAGTGAGAACTGGGTGAATTCGTAGAGATTGGCGACCAATGGTCGAATTTCTTCGAGTTCCTCTGCCTTCAACCCCTTGGACACCCCACCCGGAATGCACCAAACCAGGTGGGTGGTTCGTCCTCCGATGATCTGCTGGATGCGCTGGGCCTGACTGCGCGCCTCGATGACCTTTCCGCCGATCTCCAATCCCACTTTTGCCACCACACCGAGGATATTGCGCTCGGCTGGATCGGCGTCCGGACCACAAACGAAATCGGGGGCGGCCAGGGCGTAGAAGTGGGCGGTGTGGCTGTGGATGTAGTGAGCGTGGTAGTACATATCACGCAGTTTGTGGGCCAACGGTGCGACCTGGGAGCCGAAGCACCCGTCCACCGCCTTGGCGCTGGCCATATGGTGGCTGGCCGGGCAGACCCCGCAGATCCGGGTGACGATCCTCGGCAATTCCTCGATGGGCCTTCCTTCGACAAAACGTTCGAAGCCCCGCAGCTCGGGAATCTGGAAGTAGCAGTCCTCGACCGCCCCGTCATCATCCAGGAAGATCTGGATCTTGCCGTGGCCCTCCAGGCGCGTGATGGGATCGATGGCGATTACCCGGCTCATCACTGACTCCTTATGCTGCGCTGCAAGGTGGATGCCGGCAGCCCGAAACGGTATGCGTAGCCCATGACGTCGGGGATTTTCCCCAGGATCCGGGCGGCCTCGTCGGGATCCCGACTGGCGACGATGGAACTGATGGCACTGATGAATTTCGCCCCCTGGTCTTTCACGTTGGGCGGGGGACCGTAACATCCGCGGCAGGGCATGCCGCTGTCGGGGCAGCGCACGCCACAGCCCGACCGGGTCACCGAACCGGCACAGAGTATTCCCTGTTCCAGCAGACATCGTTCGGGGTCCTGGATGATCTGCCAGGGTCGGTGGAAACGGGTTACCTTCTTTTCGTCTTTACGGCGTTCGCACTCATCACACAGGGCCCGGTCACCGGCACCAACCACCGATCCCGCCGGCGGCGCTTCTCCCGTGGCCAATACCAGGAGTACGGCCTTGATCTGATCGGGCGCGGGGGGGCAGCCGGGCAGGAAATAATCGACGGTGACCACGTCGGACAGGCGGCGAACCGCACGGTGGAAGTGGGGGAGGTTAAGCTTCCCCGCTGGCACCTTTCTCTCGGCCACCGGAAGAACCACGTTGCCTTCTTCGATGGACGGGTTGTCCAGGTAGGCGCGCTGGAATATCTCATCACGGCTGCACTCGTTGGCCAGTCCGGGGATGCCTCCGATATGGGCGCAGCTGCCGAGGGCCACCATGACTTTCGTTTTTCGCCGCAACAGTTCCGCCATGTGCTGGTTTTCATCGTTGCGAACCGCCCCGTTGAACAACACCAGGTCCAGTTCTTTATCTTCCATGGCTTCAATGTCTGCGTATTTGGCGTCCACCGCGATGGGCCAAAGTCGGATGTCGGCCAAGGCCGCCAAATCCAAGATGAAAGCGTCGGTGTCGAGCACCGCCACGTCGCACCCGCCACAACCGGCCCCCCAATAGAGGGCGATTTGCAGTTTCTTCTTTTGGGTTGCTTCAACCATTGGTGACCTCCCCTTGGATGACCGTTTCCGGACAGGGCCCGGGCACCTTCGTCA
>CAZLUL010000315.1:0-3780 GCA_964562635.1 uncultured Fibrobacteraceae bacterium
GGTGCACGTGTCACGTTCTCACTGAGGTCCAGTTTGGCCAGTTCCAGCTGAGCCTGGCTCGCTTTGAGATTATCCTGGGCCGTTGTCAGGGCAAACTCGGACACCTTTTGATTTGCGATTGCATAACTTACTGCGGCGTCCGATGCCTGATACGTCTGCTGTGCCACCTCGACTTGCAGCGTGGCGATCGCGCCCGGATTCAAGGCTTGAGTTTTTAGCTCCGTATCCAATTGCGCTTTCGTCAACGCCTGATTGGCCTTGGCATTCTCGACACGGGCGGCCGCAACCTCAATGCCAGCCTCGTCTTTCAGTACTTCCTGTTGGTTCGCGTCAACCTGGGCGGTTGCCTGATTGAGTGCGTATTGGTTAGGTCTAGAATCGATTTCATATAATGGATCGCCCTTTTTTGTCGGCTGAATGCCCTGCACATGAATCTTGGAAATGAGTCCCTTGGAATCCGGATCCGCCATCAGATTCGTTACCTTGCGGACCAGAGTCGTTTGGTCGCTGATCGGCGCGGAGAAATTCCAGGCGACCAGAATACCACTCAACAGAAACGATCCAATCAAGAAGATCACGGCAATCGACACAGCCGAAACCTTAATCTTGACCACCTTGAACGCGATAATCGCAAGGCCAATGCAACCAAAAATTAAAACAATAACCGTGGCCATTTTACATTTCCTGAATTTGAAGTTGTCTTTTGTTCGCTTTTGGTGGGGGCCACCACGGCGGGTTTCGCCTGCTACTTGAAAATTCTCATAGCCAGACAGGCGAGAGCTGTCGCGGCAGAAACCACAAGTCACATTGGCGCATAATTCAGCCAGCTTTTCATCCGCAAGGAAATCTTGCTCATGACGTGCAACAATTTGCCGGAATCGGTATAGATTGCGACCGAACCCGCGGCACCCAAGGGTAGTTGCCTCGCCAAATCCTCATCGTCCAAAGTGATTCGCACGGCGAGATATCCTTCGGAGCCCACGTTCGCCGCGATGGGCACAACGAGTGAAGGCGCAAATTGTCCCTCGCCGGTGTAATTGACGACCACATCAACTTTACCGGTGGCAATTTTTCCAGGTCGACTCCTGAAGGCGATTTCCGCGACGTTACCTGCTTTGACATTCTTGAGTAGGTTTTGCGGTAGAATCGCTACGATGACCGTGTTAGACAAATCCTGAACAGTACCGATTGATGACAAACGCAACCGGGCGGTCGTTCTTCCCTCCGTTATCTGGAAATTGATCACCTGCCCATCGACCGTCGAGGTGTACGTACATCTTCCGAGGTTGAAATTTGCCAGGTCGTAACTGGATTGAGCGACATCGACAGAACTTTTGCCCGCGGCCAGCGAGAATTTGGACTGTTTCAAAACTGCCTCTTGAACTTTGTCGTCCGCCTGATCTGCCAGGTACGTTTGCTGTGCCTCTGTCAATTTGAGTTTGGCAATCGCGCCGGGACTCGATTTTTCAAGTGCTTCCGCCGTGTCAAGTTCCGCTTTGGCAGTCGCGGTTTCGGCGGCTTCCTGCTTCACAGCCGCCTGGGCGGCAACAACGTCGGCCTCCAACTGGGAAACGGTAGACTTGGCGGCATTCAGCGAGGCGGAAGCCTGATCCAGGGCATACTGAAAGCGATCCGGCCTGACTTCAAACAGTGGATCGCCCTTTTTGACCATGTCATTCGATTTGACATAAACTTTCGAAACCTTCTCTGCCACGTCAGGAGTAATTATCAGGATCTCCCTGCTAAGCAATATCTGGTCGGACATCGGTGCCGACATTTTCCAGGACACCGTGGTCAACGTCATCAAGAACAGGCCAATCAGGGCCGCCGCGGGAATCGAGACCCGCCCTAACTTGATCTTGATCAGCTTGAATGCCAGGAAGACAATGGCGACGTAGCCTACGGTAATGGCTATGGTGATGGCTATGATCATGCGTCGACCTCCGTGGCTGGCGACTGCAGTTTGGCCACCGTGGATTCCAGTGCCATCATTCGCTGCTGGAGCGTCGCATTGTTCTCATCGGATTCCGCTGTGTCTGTCGCGCCATCATGGCGCGGGGCCGGCAAGGGGAGAAACGCCCAGACCAGGGCCAGTGGCCAAAACACCGCAGTCAGCAGACCGATCCAGCCAGCGACCGCCACCGCGGTGGGCCAGGGGTGATTTCGTCTCCGGGCGATTTCCCCCGGTAGCGAGCCGGTCAGGACGATCATCGCAGTCGTCCCAATTACCATGAAGATAATTGTGCCCAGCGCGATAAAGTCTAATACCATTTTCTCCTCCTAATCTTTTCGTGCAACACTATCACGTGATTGTTGAGTTCCAAGTCACATCTCTTGATCGTCAGGGATGAGCGCCAACGCGTCGGCTTCCGCCCGCTGCGCTGCGGTTGTCATGGGATCGGTGTCGAATTCTTCGGTGATGGTGCCGTTATCATTTGTCACCCACACGACCTTTCCATCCTCTTTGAGGATGACCTGCCAGCTGCTGCCGGCGGCGATGTCGTTCTCGATACTCTTGGCGACCGCCTTGCCCAACGTCTCGCTTTCGACCATCAGACCCATCTCCGTATTGAGGTTGACCGAGCGGGGATCGAGGTTGAACGAGCCGACAAAAACAACCTTGCGATCGAAGACCATGGTCTTGGCATGCAGTCCGAAGAAGGTCTTGTGCGCTGCCAACTCCTCGGCCGTGAATTGGGTTCGCTCCGTCTCCGCGTCAGGTCGCATTTCGTAGACCTCCGCGCCGCCAGCGAGCATTCTCTGGCGCTGCTTGCGATAGGACACGAAGGCCGACAGGTGATTGTTGGCTGCCATCGAGTTGGTGGCCAGCTTGACCTTCACACCCTGCTGGATGAGTTTTTCCAGCCCCGCGGCACCGTCCTCCTCCAAGATCAGGTAGGCGCTCTGGATGAGGGCCTCGGTGGTCGATTCCGCTGCTGCGCGTCCAACCGCCTCTCCCGTCCTGTCGAATTCCGCCCGGGTCTGCGGCTTGCCGCCCTTATCCGGCACGTCGTCAATCAGCAACTTGCCCTTACCCCAGAGCAAGTTTTTTGTCAGACCGGCCATCTCGGAGTCAATCTGTTTTGGATTGTCGTAGCAGCCTCTCGGGTAGTTGGCTGGCTCCGCCGCGAAGGCATCGAGATGGGCCTGATTGGCCGCAGCCTCCGCCGCGTTCGGGATATGCGAAACCACCTCCTCGATCGGCACGGCCCAGTCGCTGTTCCAATAGGAGTCGAAGGCCTTGCCGGAGGTGCCCACCACCGGCCCCAGAGCCAGCAGATCTCGGCTGCGAAAGACGAATTTCCCCGGATACTCGAAGTACTCGTTACCGATGTTGCGACCACCGACGATCTCAACACTACTGTCCACCACGAAGAGCTTGTTATGCATGCGCCGGTCGATCACCTTCATGTGCGCCGCGTAGTCGACCCACCTCAGGATCGACTTTCGTTTGGGACCGAACGGTTTGTACAGGCGGACTTCGACATGGGAATGGGCACCCAACAGCGCCAGATACTCGGGATCCGATTCGGTCATCGAATCGTCGATCAGGACACGTACCCGAACACCCCGCTGGGCGGCCGCCAGCAGCCGCTGCATGAGCACCTTACCTGCCTCATCGTTCTTCCAGAGGAAGTACATCACGTCGATGCTCTTTTCGGCAGCGTCGGCCAGAATCAGCCTCCACGACAGAGCGTCTCGTCCACGGTCCAAAAGCAAAAAACCCGATTCCCCGTGGTGCTCCGCCGCAATCGATGCGGCGGTTTGGCCCAGAGAGGT
>CAZLUL010000316.1:0-3730 GCA_964562635.1 uncultured Fibrobacteraceae bacterium
ATGGTGAGACCGTGCACGCTTACGTGGTTAAACCCCACGACTGGTCAGCTTCCAAGGCCGCATCCGGCCAAAAATGGCCCGTGACCTTCCTGGTCCACGGCGGTCCGCAGGGCAGCTTCGGTAACGACTTCCATTATCGCTGGAATCCCCAGGCCTACGTCGGCGCCGGTTTCACCACCGTGGCGGTCGACTTCCACGGCTCGACCGGTTACGGCCAGGAATTCACCGACGCCATCAGCGGCCACTGGGGCGATCGCCCCCTGGAAGATCTGGAAAAAGGCCTCGCCGCGGCCCTCGAAAACTACGGCTGGATGGACAGCGACCGCATCGTGGCGGCCGGCGCCAGCTACGGCGGCTACATGATCAACTGGATGCACGGCCAGGATTTTGCGCGCAACTTCAAGGCCTTCGTCAACCACGACGGCAACCTGGACGAGCGCATGGCCTACTATGACACCGAAGAGCTGTGGTTCCCCGAGTGGGAACACGGTGGCACCCCCTGGTCCGAGGGTTCGGGCTTCGGCAAGCACAACCCGGTCGATTTCGTGCAGAACTGGCACGTGCCGACGCTGGTTGTCCATGGCGCGCTGGACTACCGCGTGGTCGACACCCAGGGCCTGAGCACGTTCACGGCCTTGCGCCGCCAGGGCGTCCCGGCCCGCCTGCTGTACTTCCCGGATGAGAACCACTGGGTGCTGAAGGCCCAGAACTCGATCCAGTGGCACAACGAAGTCATGGCGTGGATCACACGCTGGACCGAATAGGGGGCCGCCGCATGGGACCGATTCTCAAACGCATCGGGCTGGGCGTTGGCCTGGCCACGCTGGTTGTCATCGCGGTCAGCTTCATGCTGCCAGCCGAATACAGCGTCAGCCGGACGGTGACGATCAAGGCCGACCCTGATCACATCCACTCCTTCGTCGGCGATCTGGAACAGTGGCCCGCCTGGACCCCGTGGGTGAAGGCCGACCCCACGATCGAGATCACCTACGGCGACAAGACCACCGGTGTGGGCGCGCACCAATCCTGGACGGGTGACAGTGGTGGTGGCGAGTTGACACTCACCCGCACTGATCCGGCCTGGGGCGTCGGGTACGACATGACTTTCGAGGGCGGCAAACATCCGTCCCAAAGCACCATGGAGTACAAATCCCTGGGCGACTCGACCGAAGTCGTCTGGGTCATGACCGGCGACAACGGCAACAACCCCTTCGGCCGGGTCATGGGTTTGATGATGGACCCCATGGTCGGCCCCATGTTCGAAGAAGGTTTGATGCGACTGAAGCTGATCGCCGAAAAGGTCGAACCTGAAGAGCCCATCTCCGATGCGCCCGTGGAAACAAAATAGTCTGCCCCACACCGATCATGGAGACCGCTCCCGGGCGGTCTCCCCTTTTCTTGTCAGGAGTTCCAGATGTTGAAATCCCGTACAGTCATGATCACCGGCGCCAGCGCGGGCATCGGTGCAGCCTGTGCCCATTCTTTCGCCCGCGAAGGCGCCCGCCTCATCCTGGCCGCCCGCCGCGAAGAACGCCTGGCCCAATTGGCCACCGAATTGAAAAACGAACACGGTGCCGAATGCCACCTCTTGAGCCTCGATGTGCGAGACCGCCTGGCCGTCAACGCGGCCATCGAGGGCCTGCCCGGCGCGTGGTCCGAAATCGACGTCCTCGTCAACAACGCCGGCCTCAGCCGTGGCCTGGACAAGATTCAGGACGGCCAATTCCTGGACTGGGACGAAATGATAGACACCAACGTCAAGGGTCTGCTTTGGATGAGCCGCGCCGTGCTGCCCGGCATGGTCGAGCGCGACCGTGGCCACGTCATCAACATCGGCAGCGTTTCCGGACGGCAGGTCTATCCCGGGGGCAACGTCTACTGCGCCACCAAGTACGCCGTCGGCGCCATCACCCAGGGTCTGAGGATCGATCTGCTCGGGACCATGGTCAAAGCCTCGTCCGTGGACCCCGGCCTGGTCGAGACCGAATTCAGCGAAGTGCGCTTCCGCGGTGATACCGACCGCGCGGGCCAGACTTACACCAATTTTCCGCCCTTGCAGGCCGTTGACATTGCCGAAGCCGTGCTCTTTTGCGCCACCCGCCCGCCCCACGTGAATGTGCAGGATATGCTGATCATGCCGCAAGACCAGGCAGCGGTCTATGCCTCGCACCCCCGAGGCCTTAGTTAAGCCATTATCACACAATGAGTTGTTGGGCGCTCCAGAGAGCGCCCATTTTTTTGCAATCAACTAAGGGTTCTATCCTAAAGGTTTCTAATGATTGCCCGATTACAACCATATCGAAAGGCTTCTCAGGTAGGAGCCAACAGCGAGCCTCTCCTTCCTGATTGCCGGATGGGTGGCAAACCCATCGAACCGAAAGGGACCAAAAATGAAGCGCCATCACACAAATCGTGACGGCTTCACGCTCATCGAGATCGTGATCGCCGTAGCCATCGTGGCCATCTTTGCCGCCGCCCTCAGCCCCATGGTCTTTCGCCATCTGGAAGATGCCAAGCTGACCAAGGCTCTAAACGAAACTGAAGTTCTTTCAACAGCTATGCTTAGCTACTACAAGGACACCGGGGCCTGGCCGTACACCAACGCCAACGGCCCGAGCGGAAACACTATTGCCCGCCTCACCAGCAGCACCAATGTTGCGACCGGTGCTGGTTCTGGAGCCGGTACCAGCGCCGCGAACTGGGGCAGCTACGGTACGACAAAGGCAATCGGTGATTACCTTTATTTCAACAATCCGGACAACGACTCCAGTGCCACCGGCAACCGTGCCGACCAAAACAATCAGGATTGGCCGACCGCTGGTACCGGCGCCTGGCGTGGTCCCTATGTCGACGGCTATGAATTCAATGACCCCTGGGGACGCGCCTACGTCGTCAACGTTCGGTACGCCCCGGGAGGAGCCTACACCGGCACCCTGCGCCACAAGGTCTTTGTCTTGAGTGCTGGTCCGAATGGGACTTGGGAAACGTCTTATTCTGATGGTGCGATCGAAGAAATCATGGGCGATGACATCGGTTCCGTTCTCACGATCCGTTAGGTTGTGCCTCTGAGAATGTGTCCGGTCCACCCCTTGCGGTGGGCCGGACATGAAACATACAAAGAAGACCACCAATACTTGGGCCCCTCCCCACTGCCCAAACCCCAATTGCCTGTACCACAACAACAACGACGAGAAGTGGCCCTTCAAGAAAATTGGCTACTACAGGCGACTTCAGGCCCCAACCCGTATCCAGCGGTTTACGTGTAAGGCCTGCAAACGCAGCTTCAGCACCCAAACATTCTCCTCTTCGTATTGGCAAAAGCGCCCAGATCTGGACGCAGCCATACTGATGAAAACAGTAGGCTGCATGGCCAATCGCCAGATTGCCCGTGACCTCAAAGTCAGCCCCAGGACCATCGACCGTCATCTCTCTCGCATCGCCCGCCACTGCATGCTCTTCCACAACCAAATGATGCAGGTCAGTCCTCCGGTGCAGGAAATCGTCGTCGACGGCTTCGAGTCGTTCGAATTCAGCCAGTACTACCCGATCCACCATCATGTTGCGGTGGAAAAGGAAACCGACTTTTTTCTGTATTTCACTGACAGCGAGCTAAGGCGCAAAGGCCGGATGACGGAGGCTCAAAAAAAGCGCCGGCAGGTATTGGAATCGAAGCTTGGACGCCCTGACCCCAAGGCCATCGAGAAGGATATGAGGGAGGTTCTTGAAGTGG
>CAZLUL010000317.1:0-3727 GCA_964562635.1 uncultured Fibrobacteraceae bacterium
CTTCGAGAAGCTGGACAAGGAATGTGAAGAGGGGCGCAAGAAGATCACGCAGTACACCCGTTTTGGAACCGTGGCTCTGGCCCTGATCCAGAGTTTTGGAATGGCTGCGGGCCTGGAGCAGATGAGTGGCGGCATCGTCGCCAATCCTGGTGTGGGCTTCAAGTTGTTGACCATGATCACGCTGACCGCTGGTACGGTTTTCGTGATGTGGCTGGGTGAGCAGATCACCGAACGCGGTATCGGCAACGGCATCTCGATGATCATCTTCATCGGTATCGTCGCCCGCTACCCGACGGACATCCTGAACACCGGCCAGCAGCTTGCCAGTGGCGACATGAACATCTTCAAGGCGCTCCTGATTGCCGCGTTCATGCTCTTTGTGGTTGGCGGCATTATCGCCATCACTCAGGGGCAGCGGAAAATTCCGGTGCAGTACGCCAAGAAGATCGTGGGGCGCCGGGTCTACGGTGGGGCCAATACCCATATCCCGCTGAAGGTCAATACCGCCGGCGTGATTCCCATCATCTTTGCCCAGTCGATCATCATGTTCCCCGCGACGCTGATGAACATCTTCCCGGACGTGGCGTTTTTCACCACCCTCGGTTCGCTGTTCCGTCCGCCCAACCCGGTGTACGTGCTGGTCTACTCGACGCTGATCATTCTGTTTGCCTATTTCTAAACCGCGGTGATCCTCAACCCGGTGGATCTGGCGGACAACATGAAGAAGAACAGCGGCTTCATTCCGGGTGTGCGCCCGGGCAAGAAGACCGCCGAATATATCGACCGGGTCTTGACCCGGGTGACGTTGCCAGGCGCGGTTTTCCTCGCCGTCATCGCCATCCTGCCTGATCTGATGATCAGCATTCTGCAGGTGCCTTTCTACTTCGGTGGTACGGGCCTGTTGATTGTCGTGGGCGTGGCGCTTGATACGCTTCAGCAAATCGAATCCCACCTCGTGATGCGTCACTACGACGGCTTCATGAGCAAGGGTCGACTGCGAGCGCGGAGGTAAGTGGTGAATATTGTCATCATGGGGCCTCCGGGTGTGGGCAAGGGAACGCAGTCTCACTGGATTGTCGAGGATCGCAAGATCACTCACATCTCGACCGGTGATATTCTGCGTGGCGCCATTCGCCGCGGGACAGAATTGGGCAAAAAGGTTCAGGTTGTCATGAATGCCGGTGACCTCGTCAGTGATGAACTGATGATGGAATTGATCAAGGATCGCCTGAGCCAGGATGACGCCGCCAGTGGCTGGCTGCTGGACGGTTTTCCCCGCACGGCATTCCAGGCTTCCGCTTTGACGGTTTTGTTGAACGAAATTGGCCAGAGCATTGACAAGATCCTGGTGATCAGAGCCCCCGCCGACGAGATCGTTCGTCGCTTGGCGGGCCGAATCACCTGCCGAGTCTGCAATGAGGTCATGAACCTGACGGGCCTCGGCAATGTGACCCCGACGTACTGCCCGTTCTGCGGCAGCTCCAAGGACGAGGCACGCAGCAAGTCCGCCCTCTACCAGCGTGCTGACGACACTGAAGAGACTATCCGGCATAGGCTTGAAGTCTTCCGCAAGAAGACTTTGCCTGCGGCCTGGACGCTTGAAGAGAGCTACCCGTTGGCGGAAGTCGACGGCTTGGGAACGGTTGACGAGGTCGCACGCCGGATCGCTGATGTCCTGGAGTAAGCAGAAAATCAATTTGAAGTCGGCCGATCAGGTTGACAAAATGCAGGCCAGCGCCGAGATTTTGGCTTCTGTCTTCCTCGCAATCCGCGAGATGGTCGTCCCCGGGGCAACCACCGCGCAAATCGACGAGGTCGTAGAGTCCAGAATCAGGGAAGCCGGCTGTATCCCTTCGTTCAAGGGATACCACGGGTTCCCTGGTTCCGCCTGCATCTCGGTCAATGAGGAAGTCGTTCACGGCATTCCCGGAGACCGTCAGCTCGTCGAGGGCGACATTGTCGGTATCGACATCGGGCTGATCAAGGACGGCTGGCACGCTGACAGCGCTGAGACCATGCCCGTGGGCGAGCTCGGTGACAAGGCCAGTCAACTGCTGCAGACGACCATGGAATGCCTGGAAAAAGGCATTGCCGCGATCGCCGTCGGCAAACGGATTTCGGTCATCGGCATGGCCATCGAGCAACATGCTCGGGCCAATGGCTACTCGGTTGTGGAATCCCTGGTGGGGCACGGCATTGGCCGCGAACTGCACGAGGATCCGCAGGTGCCGAACTACCGGTGCTTCACCATGCCCGACCCGGTCATGGAAGAAGGACTGGTGATCGCCATCGAGCCGATGATCAACGCCGGGACCAAACGCGTCGTCACCGCTCGGGACGAGTGGACGATCGTGACAGCGGATAAAGAGCTGTCGGCCCATTTCGAACACACGGTAGCCGTCACTGCTGATGGCCCACGGATTTTGACCCGACGTGGTTCGGGCATAGCCGCATTCTGAGAGGCTGCTACAGATGGCTAAAGAAGAAGGAATCAGCGTAGAAGGAACGGTCGTTGAGGCCCTCCCCAACGCGATGTTCCAGGTGAAACTGGAGAACGAGCACGTAGTGCTCGCCCACGTTTCAGGCAAGATGCGCATGCATTTCATCCGCATTTTGCCGGGCGATAAGGTGACCGTAGAGTTGAGTCCGTATGATCTGACTCGTGGCCGCATCACTTATCGTTACAAATAGAATTCCAATTGGGATAGTTGCCCATGAGGCCGCTGAGCGGCTTGAGCAGGAGGAAGAGCAATGAAAGTTCGCAGTTCGGTCAAAAAGATGTGCCCGAAATGCAAGGTTATCCGGCGCAAGGGCGTGGTTCGTGTGATTTGCATCACTCGCCGCCACAACCAGCGTCAGGGTTAGGTAGGACAGGTTTCTCCGGTCGACGGCGTGTCTGACCGGACCCAGGGAACCGTAACAGGACGAAAGGAGCCATGGTGGCGCGTATTGCCGGTGTGGATATTCCTAACAACAAGAGAATTTCGACGTCGTTGACGTACATCTTTGGAATCCGTGACCACCGAGCAACAGAGATTTGCGTAAAAGCGAGCATCGACCCCGAAACGAAGACCCGCGATCTGACTGAAGAGCAGACGAGGGGAATCATCGGGATTCTCGACAAGGAATACCAGGTTGAAGGTACCTTGCGTACCGAAGTCGCAATGAACATCCAGCGACTGATGGACATTGGATGTTATCGAGGTCTCAGGCATCGGCGCAAGCTGCCCTGCCGTGGCCAGAATACCAAGAACAATGCCCGTACCCGAAAAGGTCCAAAGGGCCGTCCCGGTGGCAAAAAGTAACCGGACAGCGAGAAGTTAGAAGGCGCATAGCGCGCCAGGAGGTTGAAAGTGGCTACTGCCAGTGAAAAGGGTAAGGCGAAGAAGGCCAAAAAGAAGAAGTTGGACAGCGTGGGCGTGGCCCACGTGAAATCCAGCTTCAACAATACCCTCATTACCATGACCGATCTGCAGGGTAACGTTATCACCTGGTCGTCCGGTGGACACCAGGGTCGTTACAAGGGCAGCCGCAAAAGCACCGCTTTTGCTGCGCAGCTCGCCGGCAAATTTGTTGCGCAAGAAGTGCTGTCAGGCGGCATGCGCAAGGTCGAGGTTTGGGTAAAGGGTCCGGGCTCGGGGCGTGAAGCCGCCGTGCGAAGCTTGAAGGCCGAAGGCCTTGAGGTGACCCGGATCAAGGACTGCACCGCTATCCCGCATAATGGCTG
>CAZLUL010000318.1:0-3698 GCA_964562635.1 uncultured Fibrobacteraceae bacterium
TCAGGTCGTCGCGGCCGGCGGTCAACCAGTCCAGTTGGTGGATCTTGCGCACGAGGAAATCTTCGCCCCCGGCCACCTCAGTGGCGGGCCGGATGCGCTGGTGCTCCTTATAAACCGCAAACACCACCGAGACATGGGCCGGCGCCGTCCAGGCCAGCAGACTGCTGCGCGAGACCGCCAACTTGGCCGCCAGTTGCACCAACAACGGGACGTCGGCCTTGCGCGCCACCAGGTCCGACTCCAACGCCACCAGTTGCTGCGGGTCAGCGCTGCAAGCCAGCAGGGTATCAGCCGCCTCAATGGTCTGGGCTTCGTGCTGCGGATCGGTGAGGTCGAGTTGGGCTGGTGCGGTGGTGGCCAACTGCGCGGCGATTTCAGAGAGCTTGGGCATGGGGTTCCTCCTGTTGGAACGCATCTTACCCGTTAGGCTTGGGGCTGGCAAGCGGTTGGGCATCAGGGTCGATGGGTGAGACACACAACGAAGCCGACTCAAATGAGTCGGCTTCGTTGGCAATCGCGCCGATTGATAGCCACCGAAACGGTCGGGCCAGTTGCTGCGGTCAAGGTCGGCGATTGCCGCCGCTGTCCCCTATTCCGGTTCAGTCCAATAGGGAGTCCACCACCACCAGGTCCCCACTGCCATTGCAGGTCACACCAAAATGGGCCGCTTCACCGCGTAACCAGAAGGCGTGGCCGGGGACAGTCGCCCCTGCGGGCAGATTCGTGGTGGTATTGCTCACTACGCCCCCGGTTGGCGTCACCACCGTCAGGGTGTAGGTATCGTCATTGAAGCCCGTGCTGACCACCGCAATGTTGCCCCCACTGAGAACCAGCGCGTCGATACCCACGGGGCCGTCGCCCACTGGAATCTGTCCCACCACCGCAACGGCACCGGATGGGCTCCAGGTCAAGACCGTCAAATCATCGGACTCGAAGTTGCTGATAAAGGCCAGATCGCCAGCGGTGCGGATTCGACGCGGCGAGTTGCCGGCATCGCCGACTGCAACGGCCGGCGCCAACAGATCAACCATATCGTGATGGTAGATTTTGCCTGGAGAACCAGAGGTGACCACCAAAGTCCCAGCGCCGCGGCGCACGGCGGCGGTGAAGGGCGGGCCCGGTGCCTGGGGGAACTGGTTCAAGGTTTGGCCAATGTCGTAGAAACCCGTGTCCGTATTGAATTCGACCAGACTCACTCGGTCAAACGCACTTGCGACGTACACGAATCCACCGGAATGGGAATCGCCCCCGAAGGGCTGACCGTCGGTGACAGCTGTCTGGAATTCCAGCAGTTGAGACCAACCGAATTCTTCATCGTCGGGCAACCAACTGGTCAGGCGGGCACCGCTGGGTCCAAATTGGAGAAAGGCCAGCGACCCCAGGTCAACAGCCTTGAACGCAGCGGTGATCAAAGCGCTGCCCCAGGTCTCTTGGTCGGGTCCCTGAAAACCGGTATAGGCCTCGGCTGCGTTGTCGGCCTCATCAAGCGAGTACAATGTGGTGCCATTGGCCCCGCTGACGGCCAGCGTATTGTCGTAGGGAAAACCCACAACTCCCCGGACGAGGAAACCGCCTTCAAGCCCAACGGCCAACCGGTACGTGCCCGGTGCAATTTCGGCGCCGGTGCCCTGGGCTTCTTCGATCTGGAGGCTGAGACTTTCGAATTGGTGTTCGAACCCGATACCGCCCATCACCACCGGCCGGTCCAGGGAGTTCGGGAATGCGGCTGCGACGTCGAGTTGGGCCCTGTAGAAAACGCCGAAGTTCGCAAAAGTCTTGCCCGTAGAGCTGGCGCTGTACTCCGTGCCGAAGTCGTAGCGTGTGGTATCGTCCGGTTCGTCGCTGCTTTCATAGGTGAAGGCGGCTCCATCTGACGTTTCAGTCGTCAGGTCCGACAGAGGTTCGGCGACATAAGATATGTCCGAATCCAGCTCCAAAATTTTGTTCAACTTGACCGCGGCGTGAGCCGCGAAGGGTGCATTCACATGCAACAAGCCTGACACGTCCAGGCCACTGGCAACGAGGGGCTCAAGGTCCTGGTTGATGTTTCTGAGATATTCAAGTTGGCCCGTCGCCACTACGGTTCCGCCGTTAATATCCATTTGATGGACAACGGTGGATCCAGGCGACCTGCGCAAACTCAACAGCTGTTCCGGGATACCGCGAATAGCGTCGCCCTCGATGTCTCTGGCCGTAATTATCGCCACAGGTACACTGACACCATGAAAATTCTCTGGCCGCATTTTCGCGCTGAAATCGTAATGCAACTCCAGCGTCGCCGGCGTGCTGAACTCCAGTTCCGGCGGATCGATGGTCAAGGCATAGATCACGTCCAGGCCCGCGCCGGTGGCTGCGATGTCGTCGGCTGTTACCTCGGTGATCGTGATGTTCGTGCCGGTTGCCAAGGCCCCAGCCGGGACGGTCAGCTTGAGGCGACCGTCGTCTGATTCCAGGATGCCACCCGCAGGACCAACCGTGCCTGCGGCGTCCAGAGACGGGACAACGGGATCGGGCACGACGGGGTCGTCGTCGCTGCAGGCGGCGATGAACAGGAATAGCAAAAGCGCTGCAATAGTGGAGACTTTCCAGCGACCGGCGCTGGGGATGGTGTTGCGAGACATGACGATCATCCTCTCATGGGTTGTAGCCTGGCAGAGAAGATCATTTTAGTCTTGTTTTCTCAAAATGGCCACTGTGGCTCTGGTTAGGGCTTGAATGAGATGCTTCGAATCTGCCGCCAGCCCACATGGATTGCCGCCGCACCTTCGCTGGCAAAGACCAGCACACCGGCGTTGCTGTCGCCGGTGTCTTGGGTCTCGCCCAATTCCAATGCCAGTCCATTATGCAGAACCACGCGGCAGATCTGACCTTTTTCAGGTTCGATGCGGGCCAAATGGTGAAAAGGAATGTTGTATTGCAGACCGGCTGTGTCGGTGCCGTTGAAGATGTCCCAACGCCACGCCTCGTCCAGATCAAAAACTAGGCGGCCGCGGTGCACTTCACCATCAGTGTCGATGAGTTCCCCCTGCAGCGGAGCGCTATTTTGATACGCCTCACGGCCGGGTCCGCTACCGTGTCCCGAACTGAAGGTCACGCTTTCAAATCTTCGCCAGGGCACGGTCACCCGGCCCAATCCCGCCACCTCGATCATGATGCCGCGGTTGCCCGAACTGACGTCATCAGTGCCGCGGAGATTGTGGCTGGTGCCGTCCTGCATGACCACTGCGGCTGAATTGTCGCGGGCCCGGGTGATGGTCCGGATCTCACCCATGACCAGGGCCAGGTCATCATCGCCATCGCTATCCCGCTCGCGATTGCTCCCCGGTTTGCCATTCAGGACATCAGCGGTGGTGCACTCGGACATGTCCCACTGCACAAAGCCTTCAAATTCGCCTTCGCTGGTATTCACCACACCATACAGCCGGTCCGCATAGGATTGCGCGGCGGCCGGGGCCTGGGAAAAGACGATCTCGCTCAGATCATTCCAGCGAATCCGCTCCGGCTCTTCACCGGCGACATGAAGGTGCAAACGCGACCCGGCATCGTTGGCAAAGCCTCCGATTTCGTGGCGCGCGCCGTCAGCGGTGACGGCAAAATCGTCTTCGCCGTCGTGAATTTCGATGCTGCGCAAGTCGCCAAATCGGCTGAGAAACATGCGCCAGCCCAGGGGGTCTTCTTTGTCTTCGTGCAGGGAATAG
>CAZLUL010000319.1:0-3669 GCA_964562635.1 uncultured Fibrobacteraceae bacterium
GAACTTCATCTTCAGTCGCGGTGAAGGGCAGGTTGCCAATGTACAATTTCTTCAATTTCTTATCTCCAAGTGCCGGCTTGCCGGCTTAACCAAGCGCTCAGGATCCGCGGCTATTTCCGCCAGATCTCCTGCGCTTCATTTTGTGCGTTCGTGGTCCTGTTCAACCAGGCCCGGCGAAAGCACGGATTCTGAGAATTTCAGAGTCCTGCGGGGCGATTGCTCGCTCTGCTACGGCATATAACCCCGACTCTGGCTCTTTATTCGGAACAATCTTAAAATAATTGCATCTTTGTTCTTTTGGTCATTTCTCCGCCGCCGCCTCCGACACCATACGGTAGACGCCCCGCGGGTCGATGGTCACGCGCGTGGCGCGGCCGGTGGCGTCCGCCTCGAGCAACGCCGGCAGCTCCTGGCCACGGAATCCCCCGCGGATGCTGGTGCGGCCGTCCTGCCAGGAGACCGGGTGCAGGCCCATCAGCAGGCGCAGCAATCCCAGGCCCAGCAGCGCGTGGCGACTGCGGTGCGGTTCGCAGACCACCCAGAGCGCAGACGCCTGGAGACGGCGAGAGAGGTCGGCAAGCTGGCCGTCGGAGAACTGGTGCAGCAGGAAGTTGACCACCACCACCCGCGGCGCCGGTGTGAGGGGGTGATCGAGGAGGTCGGCCCGGATCCAGTCCCAGCCGCTGGGCCAGTCGGCGGGGCGGTCGCATTGGCGGTCCAGGCCCGTGTACCGGCACTGGCGCAGGATCGGCAGGCAGCGCCACAACTCGCGGCCGAGCGTCCCGTCGCCTGCGCCGGCCTCCAGGACATGGTCGCTGGGCCGCAACCGGGCCGCGAGGCTGCGGGCGATCCAGCGCGAGTTGCCCTGGAGGGCATTGATCCGTCGCAGATCACGGCGATTGGCCAACGCCGCGGGATGGTCGGGTGGCAGCGTGTCGAGGATCTCCGGGCCCACCACGCGCCTCATGGCGAGTCGACGCGGCGCAGGGGCGCAAGCCAGACCTGTGCAGAGCATGCCCTCCGTTTTTTTCCCGCACGAGACACTCCCCAGACCCCCAGACGATTTGACAAATTCATCCGTCTAACCGGAATTATGCAGACCTGGGACCAAAGATCAGGAATCGTCCAAGTGGTCCATCGCGTGCCACGCCGCGCCGTGCAGGGCCGCCTTGGAGTCGAGCACCACGGAGACCGGGATGTTCTTGATCCATTCGCGAAAACGACCCTTGTAACAAATGGCGTCCAGGAAATCACGCTGTTGCAGGCGTGACAGGATCCGCGGCGGCAGACCCCCGCCCAAATACAGGCCGCCAGTGGCGATCACCTTGAGCGCCATGTTGCCGACCACGCCGCCCAGGATGCGAACGAAGAGGTCCAGGGCCGCGATGCAAATCGGGGCCTTGCGCTCGAAGCCGGCTCCCATGATCAAGGGCGTGCGGTCATCGGCCTTTTGGATGGCCTCACGCAGCCATTCCGGTTCCTCGTAGCGGCCGCTAGCCACCAGATAGTCGTAGATATTCGGAAAACCGCTGCCCGAACAAACGCGTTCAAAGCTGACGTGACCGAAACGCCGCTCCAAAAATTCCAGCAGTTCCAGTTGCTCAACAGTCACTGGGGCAAACGACACGTGGCCACCTTCGGAGGGCCAAGCCTGGTAGTGGTTGCCCGTCCAGGTCAAAAACGCCTCCCCAAGTCCCGTGCCCGGGGCGATGACCCCAATGACACCGTTGGGCTCGGGCTGGCCAGCGTTGAGCACGCAGAGGTCGTCACCCTGGAGATGTGGGGCGCAGGTGGCCACCGCCTGCAGGTCGTTGAGCAGGTGCACCTGGGGAATGCCAAAATCGCGGCTGATCACGTCTGCGTCAATCATCCAGGGCAGGTTGGTGGTCTGGCAGCGGCGGCCGCTGATACGGCCGGCAAGACCGAAGCAGGCGGCGTCCGGTCGTGATTCATCATTCTTGAAAAACTCGGTCAGGACCGCTTCGAGGGATGGGAAGTCCTGGCTCGAAAACCGTTCCTCCCGGAGCGGTTTCTCGACACCCGCGACAGGGTCGATAAGTGCCAACAGGGTTTTTGTCCCTCCGATATCTCCCGCCAGGATCATTGTGACTCCTTGTCCGGTTTGGTGGCTTTCGCGACGGTCTCGGCAAACTCCCCGATGCCGCCCTCTTTGAGGTCGTTTGCGCTGATGTGCCCGAACAACTGCATGATGGTGGCGATAGTGCCGGTCCACCCGGTCTGGTGGCTGGCACCGATGCCGGAACCGTCGTCGCCGTGGAAGTACTCATAGAACAGGAGGTGGTCGCGCCAGAGGGGATCTTCCTGAAACTTTTCGGTGCCGCCGAATACGGCCCGACGGCCCGACTGATCCCGCAGAAAAATCATCTCCAGGCGGTGAGCGATTTCCTCAGCTACCTCGTACAACGTTGCCTGATGACCCGAGCCAGTCGGACATTCGATCGTGAACGAATCGCCGTACCAAGCGTAGAGATGGAGCAAACCCCGAATCAACATGAGATTGGCGGGCATCCAGACCGGGCCCCTCCAGTTCGAGTTGCCGCCAAACATGCCCGAATCCGACTCACCCGGGCGATAGCCGACAGTGAATTCCTCATCCCCCCAGTGGAACACGTAAGGTTGCTCGTCATGGACCCGGGACAAGGAGCGAACGCCGTAGGGCCCCAGGAACTCGTTTTCCTCCAGCATGCGAGAGAGGACGCGGCGGAGTTTCCCGCTGTCCAGAATGCCCAGCAGGCGGCGCCCCTCCAAACCCGGCGTTTCGGGACAGGCAATGTTCTGGAGCTCCTCTCCCCTGGAAGCCACAAGTGCCTCGTAGCGTTTTTTTACCAGGGGAAGTTCATCCAGGATCTCCGGGTCAAACACCGTCACGGCGCAAAGTGGCAACAACCCCACCAGCGAGCGGACTTTGAGGCGGGTGGCGCTACCGTCGGGGAAGCGTATCACGTCATAGAAGAACCCGTCGGCCTCGTCCCACATCTCGTCTTCGTTATCCCCGATCCGGTCCATGGCCGCGGCGATTTCGAGAAAGCGCTCCAGATATTCGAGGGCCGCGTCCTTGTAAGCCGCGTCGTGGCGGGAAAGCTCCAGGGCGATCGATAGCATATTCTGGGCAAAAAGCGCCATCCAGGCCGTACCGTCCGACTGCTCCAGCCGTCCCCCGGTGGGCAATTCCTTGCTGCGGTCAAAGACGCCAATGTTGTCCAGACCCAGGAAGCCGCCCTCGAAAACGTTGGTCCCTTCGGGTCCCTTCTGGGCGACCCACCAATCGAAATTTCGGTCCAGCCGGGCGAAGGATTTTTTCAGAAAATCGATATCGCCTTGCCCGTCGTGCTTTTGCTTGTCGAAATCGTAGACCGCGTAGGTGGCCCAGGCGTGAACCGGTGGATTAACGTCGCCAAAATTCCACTCGTAGGCGGGAATCTGACCGTTCGGGTGCTGGTAGCGATCCTCGAGGAAAAGAGCCAACTGCTGCTTGGCGAAGTCGGCATCCACCAGCATCAGGGCAAGCGTGTGGAAGGCCGTGTCCCACACGGCGTACCAGGGGTACTCCCATTTGTCGGGCATGGAGATGATGTCGTGGTTTTGCATGTGGGCCCAGTCGCGATTGCGCGGATGCTCCACGCCTTCGCGGTCGGCCAGCCACCGTTT
>CAZLUL010000320.1:0-3632 GCA_964562635.1 uncultured Fibrobacteraceae bacterium
CCGGCATCGACATCCGCAACGGCCTGCAGCTCGAGTGCATCGGTTGCACCAACTGCATCGACGCCTGCGATGACATCATGGACAAGATCGGCAAACCGCAGGGCCTGGTCCGCTTTGACTCGTCGCGCGGCTTCGAGACCGGCAAGAGTCGCCCCCTGCTGCGCCCCCGGTTCATCATCTACGCCGTGGTCATCCTGGCTCTCGGGGCGTTGTTTGTCTCGCGTGCCGTCAAGCGCGAAAGCTTCCAGGTGACGGTCTTGCGCAGCCAGGGCCTGCCTTTCAGCATTGAAAACGGTGTCATCCGCAACCTCTACACGATGCACCTGCAGAACAAGAGCGACCAACCACAGGTGTACTTCGTCAAACAGGCCGATGACGCCTTGGCGGGCTTCGCGGGCGTCGATTACATTATCCCCCAGAGCCGGGTGGAGATCGATGGCTTCGGCGACCGGCAGTTGACCTTCTTTGCGATGATGCCAAAAACCAGTTACACCGTGTCCGAAGATTTCAGCTTCACCTTCACCGACTCGTCCAGTGGCGTGACCCAAGACATCAAGGTGCGATTCAGGGGACCGTGATCCGGCCCTGGTGAATCGTCAAAAAGGACAGAAGAAATGCGCAAGTGGCTTTACGACAATCCCTGGATCTGGGTCGCGCTGTTTCTGGCGGCCATGGTGACCGGCAGCATGGTAACCCTGGTCATCGCCGAGTTGAACAAGCCCGAGATCGTCAAGGACAAGCAGGTCTCCATCGACCAAAACGACGCGCAGCCGACTGGGCTGCGCGTCGTTTGATTCCCGGCCAGAAGTTTCGTCCCCCTACTCCACAGTCTTGAACAGATCATTCACCAGGGCGGCGCTGGCTTCGGCCAGCAGATCCTCCAGGTCCGGCATTTCCAGCGACGGCCCCTTGAGCCGAATTTCCGGCGGCGCTCCCTCTTCGGCCGCCGGCGTAATCACCAGGTCTTCCCGCTTCCGCACGGTGTCGGGGCCAACCAATTCGGTCTTCACTCGTTCCACACTGCCGGTCCACGCCGACAGCCCCGTGTGTAGGTCAAACACATCCATGGTCACCGCGACGGTGCGCCGGGTCTTGACCGAATGCCGCAACGAACTGGGCGTCGCCGGCACATTGCCGCCATCGCTGTCCAGCGCGGCGTCGTGGGTCGCCGGGGCCATTTCCGAGATGCTGATCTCGTTGCGATCAACGCGGGCCAGCACCAGGTAGGTGATGCCCGGCAGGTCGCCCTTCAGCGCGGTCAGCAACTTCTGTGGCATCACGCCACCCACGGCATAGGCTTGATGGACATCCGCAATGGCATCGGCCGGAATGTTGTCCGCCAGCGCCGACCAGGACCACACATTCTGGCCCGCCCGCGCCACCAGGAATGGCCCATAGAGCAGTGCTGACCAGGCGTCGGTCTGCGCACGGTGGTCGCCATGTTCGGAGAGCGTCTCGCCTTCATCGTCGTTCTTCTGTTCCGCCTTCTCGCCCAGGACAAACCCACCCACGGCGTACTTGGCCTCATCGGCGGCCAAGGGGTCGAAGTCGGCGGCGTACTGAATGCTCGACACTTTTCCCCCACAGCCGCTGCACAGAAAAACGAACAGGACAACCGCCATGGGCCATCCTGCTCGTTGGGTTTTCCACATCGTTGTCTGAAGCAACTCAGCCCTCCGCGGTGATGGTTTCGTGCACCCCCTGATCCTTTTGATTGCGGTCAGGCAAAGGCTCGAAGTGTTTGGCCGGATCAAACCCGCAGTCCAACAAGCGGGTCAGGTCAACCGGTGCGTTGTAGGGTGTGGCGGCCGGGATGCCCCACTTGTGTTTGAAAATGTCCCATTGTTTGTGGATTTGCGCCACATAATCCACTCCCGCCGCCGCAAAACTGCGGCTGCCATAGTGGTGAATGAAGCAATCCCGCGCAATCAGGCACTCGAATCCGGCCAGATGAGCGCGCAGACAGTAATCGTTGTCTTCGTAATTGCCCCGTCCGAAGACCTCGGCCAGGCCGCCGATCCTCGACAGCAGTTCGCGCTTGATCAGCAGGCAAAAGCCCGTCAGGCGCAGGGTATGATCGACGCGGCCCTGATGTTCGACAGCCTGGGCGGCGGCAAATTTGTGCATGCCCGCCAAGCTGTCTCCGTCGTAGACCACGTCGCTGAGTTTTTGCAGGCCGGAAATGTTGTTGGTCACCGGACCAACCAGCCCCGCCCGCGGATGTGTTTCGGCCGTGTGCACCAGGCGCTCGACCCAGCCTTCGGTCACGACAACGTCGCTGTTCAAGAGGATCACGTGGCGTCCGGTGGCTGCGGCCATGCCCACATTGTTGCCCGCCGCAAATCCCAGATTGGTCTCGTTGGCGATGAACTGCATCTGGTCGTGCTGCGCCGTCATTTCCCTGAGGTAATCGACCGTGCCGTCGGTGCTGGCGTTGTCGACAAAAATCAACTCATGGCGCGCATCGGTGAACTGGAGCAGCGAAGCGACACACTGGCGAGTGAACTCCAGCGCGTTGAAGGTCAACACCACGATGGACACCTTGAGTTTCGACACGTCACCAGGCGCAGTGGAATTATCGGGATGCACCCGATCGCCAAAAAATTGCGTCGGATAGGTGATGCCCGGCAAGATGTAGGGCCGGATGTAACCGGTGGTTGCCGGGCTGACACGTCCATCGCTGCTGATGTGGTAATCCGGGCGCACCTTGCCCAGCCAGTTGGCCGCAATCAGGGTCTGGTCATCGGCGGCGGTGCGGTTGGCCGCCACTTCGTCCTGCTGGGCCTCAGCTTCGGTCACCCGCAGGCGAGTCATGATGCTTTGGTGGCGGTACACGCGGGACCAGCCTCGCTCGCCCAGGCGCAGCGAAAGATCAAGGCCCGAGGGCTCGGCTTCGGCCGTCGGTTTCATCCGGCCAAATTCGCGGCCCAGGCCATCGTCGAAACCACCAACGGCAAAAAACGCCGCAGCGCGCACCATGATCGCTTCACCGGCCAGGCCCTGCACATTCAACGAGCGCAAAGAGCCCTGGATGTCGGCCCGCTGGCCGGCGTGGATGCTGCGGCCCATCAGGCGCGCCCCTTTTTCGGTGGGCATTTCGAGTACGGCCAGGCCGGCGTGATCGATCAAACCGTCGGGCAGGATGACTTTGCCCGCCACCGCGCCCACGACAGGATCGTGATCGAGGGTCTCAAGCAGGGATTCGGACCAGTGCGGGCCCATGACGACGCCCGGATCCAGGAACATGATGTAGCGGCCCTGAGCGATCTTGGCGCCGTGGTTGCGGGCAGCGGTGCGGCCATGGGCGGCCCGCTCATTGATCACTCGTAGGTGGCCCTTTTCAGCCTGCCCGGCCAGAAACTGGACGGTATCGTCCTGGGAGTCGCAATCAACGACGATGACTTCATGGGTGACGGCCGGAGGCTGGTCACGCAGGGTCAGGAGTGTGAACTTCAAGCTGTTCAATTGGTTATGCGAGGCGACAACGATCGACAGGACCGGTGTTTGAGCAGACATGACGGGTCTCCCGGGCATAAGTGCGACAAATAGCGGATGCATCCGGGAAATCTGAAGCAAAGGTTGTGCCTCTGAGAATGTGTCCGGTCCGCCCTTTGCGGTGGACCGGACATGAA
>CAZLUL010000321.1:0-3597 GCA_964562635.1 uncultured Fibrobacteraceae bacterium
GATCTGATTTTTGCACACCAGGCCGACTCGGTGGTGGTGACCTTGCCGGCGCCAATGATTGTCGGCAGTGTCGATTCGCTGGTTGTCCACTACAGCAGCACTCTCACTTCGCCGGTGCAAAACCGCGGCCTGATGTTCAAGACCCATTTTGCTGACCCCCAAGACAATACCAGCGCGTTGGTGCCGATGATTGCGAGCATGAGCCAACCCGCCTACGCGCAGGTCTGGTGGCCGTGCAAGGACCGCCCGGACGACAAGTTTTTGGTGAGCATGAATCTGACGGTGCCCGATACCCTGGTGGGGATTTCCAACGGGAAGCTGCTGGGCGTGACGGCGGCCGACCCGGGTTGGCGCACTTATCACTGGCGCGAAGACTACCCCATCGCGGCCTACCTGGTTTCTGTCGCGATCACCGACTACACCGAACTGGCCAGCGATTGCGTGACCACTCTGGGTTCGACCGTGCCGCTGCGCAACTGGGTTTTTCCGGCTGACGAAGCCAACGCGATCGTGGATTTTGCGCCGTTGTGCGAGATGATGGATTTTTGCGAGTCGCGTTTTGGACCCTACCCCTTCCAGGGCGAAAAATACGGCCACGCCGAATTCCTGTGGCCCGGGGCCATGGAGCACCAGACGGTCACGAGCATTGGCGCCGCCAGTGTGAGCGGCGACGGCACCCGCGAGTGGTTGATCGTGCACGAACTGGGGCACCAGTGGTTCGGCGACAGCCTGACCCCGGCCGACTGGGCGGACATCTGGCTGAACGAGGGTTTTGCGACCTACTCCGAGGCCCTGTGGTTTGAACATTCGGTGAACCGGGATGCCTACGACACCTACATGACCAATGCCCGCAACGAGTCGGAGTGGATTTCCCAGGGGCCGGTCTACGACCCGGTGCCCATTTTCCCGGGGCGCGTGATTTACGACAAGGGCGCCTGGATCCTGCACATGCTGCGCGGCCGGATGGGCGATGCGGCCTTCTTCGGCTTCGTGGAGCAGTGGACCCAGGACGGGGGGCGCGAGTTGGGCCACGTGGCGACCCAGGATCTGGTGGACCTGGCCTCGGCGTGGGCCGGCGAAGATCTCAATGACTTCCTGTGGACCTACCTGGAAAATACGGCCCTGCCGGTCATCAGCTTCGACTATCAAGTGAGCGATGGCACCAACGGCGCAGATACCCACCTGAAAGTGAGCCTGAGCCAACGCCAGACCCCGTTGTTTGACAACATCTACCCGGTGGTGGTGACAACCAGTGCGGGGCAGACCACCGTTCAGGTGGCCCTCAATACGGTTTCGACCGTGGCGGACTTTGATCTGGGGGCCGACATCGTGGGGGTCGCACTGGATCCTAATCAATTGGTCCTGTGGAAGGGTGCAGGCGCAGTGGCCGAGACCCAGGGCCTGACCCTGGCTTTTCCCAACCCCTCGCTGGGCAACTACATCGTCTTTCGGTATTGGCTAAATCGGGAATCCCGCCTGCATCTGAAAGTGTACGACATCATGGGCCGCGAGGTGGCGTCACGGGATCTGGGCAGCGAAGAGCAGGGCCTGCACGAGTGGGGCTGGGATGTGACCGGCAACGAGGGTGAGCGCATTGCCAGTGGCGTCTACTGGGCGGCCCTGTTTGTCGATGGCGAACGCTCGGTGGCCAAATTTTCCGTGGTCCGCTGAGCGCCCGCCGCTGGATTTTTTGCTACTGACCCGGCATTCGGTCAGCGTCTGTGAGCGGAAATGAACTCTTCGACTTCGGGAATCCCGCCCTGCAGTACCAGGTATCCGTTGTAGGGTTCGCGCTCGGTTGTTTCGCCGTTGACCGGCGTGAGCATAATGCGTTTGACCTCGGCGGGGTCATCACTTTGGCCGAGGGCCCAACCCAACTTCACATAAGCCACTTCGGGCAACATGTTGGCCGCCGGAATCACGCCCTTGCCCATCAATTCGCGTCCTGTTTCATAGACGTACATCTGCACGTAGCCCCACAGAGTCTGCACGGTCATGTAGACGTGAACGCCAGCCTGACGGGCGCGGTCCAGCGCGGGGTAGAGCGGCTTGTTGACATGGCCGAGGCCCGTGCCGGCAATGACAATCCCTTTGTAGCCGTTGTCGATCAGGGAGTCGATGATGTCCGGCTTCATGTTGGGGTAGTAGTAGACCAGGCTGACGCGGTCGTCGAAGACGGCGTTCAGTTTGATCTGGTTGTCGTCGCGGCGGGGGCTGTAGTCCTGGCGGAAGGGTGCCACACCGTTTTCGTCGATCTTGCCCAGGGGAATGTCGCTCAGGGTGCGGAAGGTGGAGCGATAACTGGAGTGCATCTTGCGCACACGGGTGCCGCGGTGCAAGAGGCCATATTCGTCGCTGGTGGGCCCGAACATGCAGACCATGACTTCGGCAATATCACTGGTGGCGGCGGTGCGGGTGGCGTTGATGAGGTTGATGGCCGCGTCGCTGCTGGGGCGGTCGCTACTGCGCTGGCTGCCGACCATGACGATGGGCACGGGCGAGTCCTGGAGCATGAAGCTGAGGGCCGCCGCGGTGTGGTGCATGGTGTCGGTCCCGTGGCCTACGACTATTCCGGCCACGCCTTTTTCAATTTCGGCGGCGACGGCGCGGGCGGTGCCGATCCATTCTGCGGGGCCCATGTTTTCGCTGAACACGCCGTAAAGTTTTTCGGTCTCCATATTGCAGATGTCGGCCAACTCAGGCACCGAGCCGTACAGTTCGCCGGGGCTGAAGGCGGGAATCACCGCGCCGGTGCGGTAGTCCAGGCGGCTGGCGATGGTGCCGCCGGTGCCGAAGAGTTTGACCCGCGGTTTCTTGGGATCAAAGGGAAAAGCCTTCTCGGGGATCTGGTAGTTGGCTTCCTTGCGGCCATTGACGGTGATGCTTTGCACCGTGTTCCAGCGCACGCCGATGTTGTAGCCGGTGTCGAGCTTGAGCACGATGTGATCGGCGTCGGCGGTTTCGCTGCGGGGCAATATCAAGCCGGTGAATTCGCCGCCGGTGGTGTGCAATACGACCTGGCTCCAGACCGGCGCCGATTCATTTTGCAGCAAGTCCAGGGTGGGCGAACGGTAGCCCTTGTAGTCTTCGTTGGGATCGCTCATCGGGCGTCCTTTCGGAGCCAGGATCGCACCAGGCGTCCGGCAACTTTGCCGCGCAGCGCCGGCATGATGTGACCCATGGTGAAGTCTTCGCGCTGGCGCTCGCCTGCGGGCAATTCGGCCGGCAGTATGTCCGGCGGTATGTCCGGCAGTGTGGCCAAAGCAGCCCGGTAGGCCGTGTGCGCCGCTTCGTCGTCCAGCTTGTCGAGGGCGCGGCCTTCGGCGTGCCAGACACCCTCGGGCAGGGTGGTGCCCGCCTGGATACTGGCCAGGGTTTCGCGCCACCAGGGTTCGGCTGCGCCCAGGCTGGCCGGACGGGGGCAGGAGCGATCGAGCAGCAGCGAGGCCAGTTGGTGGGGCGTGATCTGTGATTTTTGGTCCAGGTCTGTGGCCAACACCGCGAACAGGTCCCAGGCCCGGTGGCGGCCCATGCGTTCGGCCAGATCAGCGCCGACTCCCATTTCGCGCAGTTGGGCTTCGCGTTCCCATGGCCGCA
>CAZLUL010000322.1:0-3585 GCA_964562635.1 uncultured Fibrobacteraceae bacterium
TCAGGATGAAAATCAATTCGTACTTTTTCACTGGTAACACCTCCCCTCGGACTGAATGACCCGGGTCGCTATTCGCTAAGTCCGGCCAGTTGATGGCCATTCCGCGTCAGCCCGGGTAGGGATGGAAAACACAGCTTGCGCTGGTTATTGGGTTTTTCAGGGCATACTCCGCCCTGTGCCGCCGGAAGCGGCGAATCGGCAATATATCGACCGAGCGAGGCGATAGCAAGGAAATATCGTCAGTTTTGGGGCCGGATCCGCCGGTTGAAGCGCGAAACAGTGCGCTCGAAGTCGTGGTCCAGCCAGAACTCCAGAGCGCAGGCCGCGTGATCCACCAGGTCAGCCACCACCTCGGCCTCGGACTCGGCAAAGTCCGCCAACACGTAGTCCGGCCACTCTTCGGGCGGCACCGGGGCCGCCAAGGGGGCAATTCCCAACCTCAGACGGGGGAAAACGTCACCCGAGAGGTGTTCAATGCTCGAAGCGAGGCCATTTTGGCCCCCACTGCTGCCCTGGGCCCGCAAGCGGACCGAGCCGAGCGGCAGGGCCAGATCGTCACAGACAATGAGCGGCCTGACGCCCATCACGGGCGCAATTTCCGCCACCAACTGCCCCTCATCATCATATTCGGGCTTCGGCTCAGGCCGGCCGGTCAATTCGACACCCTGGACGGCAGACCAGTCCCTCAGGGCTTCGCCGCTCAGGTTCATGTAGGTCAAGGGCTTGATCAGGGCGCAGCCTTCTCCGGATGCCCATTGGTGACTGGGCAGATCCGAGTGGAACTCCAGTTTGAGGCGACGGGCCAGTTCTTCCAGCACCATGAAGCCGACATTGTGGCGATTCCGGGCGTATTTTGCCCCCGGATTGCCCAATCCCACGATCACCCTGGTCAGCGATTCGCTCATGACACCTTCCTCAGTTTTCCAAAAGAACAGCCGACCTCGGAAGGCCGGCTGTTCGGGGCAATTCTGCTAAACACGCCACCGGACCAGTGGTCCACCGGCAAAGTGCGACTAGCGGTCGGACTTCTTGTCGGACTTCTTATCGGACTTCTCGTCGGACTTCTCGTCGGACTTCTCGCCGCCATCTTCGCCATCTTCGCCTTCGGCGCCTTCGGCACCCTCTTCGCCCTCGAGGAGCTCTTCTTCTTCGACTTCTTCGATGAAGATCGAGGCAGGCTTGATGTTCAGCACCAACATCTCGGGATCGTTGATGATCTCGCCAACGGGCACCTTGACGTCCTTGATGAAGACCTTGTCATGGAGCACCATCTCAGTGATGTCGATCTCGATGACTTCAGGCAACTGGCTCGGACGGCAGCTCAGGTCGATGGAATCCAGGGACAACGCCACCGAACCCTCACCGGATTTCACATCCGCATTCATACCCACAACCGAAACCTGGACCGCAACGATCACATTCTGGCCACGGGGGATTTCGTACAGATCCACGTGCAGGACTTCATCGGTCACCGGGTTGCGTTGCACCTCACGCATCAGGGCGATGTGCTCTCCCTCGACACCCTCCTGGTGCAGCGAGAAAATCGCGCTGCGGCCCTGCAGGCGGGTCATGGCCGCCCGAAATTCGGCCGTGTCCAGCTCGAGTGTTTCGGTGGTGCGGTCATTGCCGTAAACGACCGCGGGCAAACGACCAGCGGCGCGACTGCGGCGGTTGGCATTCTTGCCGGTGGTGCTGCGGGGGTGGATGTTCAGATTAACGAGACCCATGGTACTACTCCAAAAATCAATGGCCCGGATATTTGACCGGAACCGACAAAAGGGCTCGCTGCCCGTGGCAACAAGGAACCTTTCGGCGTACTGCCTTCAAGATGGGAAAACCGCTCCGTCAGCCCGAAAGGGCCTAGTCGAAAGACGCTACTCCGACGGAAACGGGTGATCCCGCAAAACGATCGCTTAAATAAGCACCTGTTTTTACCGATGTCAAGCCGGACGCCCAATCGGACCGCCCCCACTCAAATCAGACAAACAGGGCGCTGACCGTCTTTTCGAGGTGGATCCGCTCAATGGCCTCGGACAGCAACGGAGCAATATCCAGAACCTTGATTTTCGAGCACTGAGCATGCCGATCGAACGGAATCGTATTGGTGACAACGATTTCCTTGATCGGCGAGTCGCTCAGGCGCTCCAGCGCCCGCCCCGAAAACAACGGATGGGTGCAGACTGCGGTCACCGACAGGGCCCCCTGATCCTCGACACATACCCGAACCGCATCGGCCAGGGTGCCGGCGGTATCGATCATGTCGTCAAAAATGACCACTTCCTTGCCTCGAACATCGCCAATGAAATTCATGACCACCGCTTCGTTGGCCCGCGGCCGGCGCTTGTCGATGATGGCCAAACCGGCGTCCAGGCGTTTGGCAAAGGCGCGGGCCATCTTGATCGAGCCCACATCCGGGGCCACGACAGCCAAATTGTCGTTGTCCCGGCCCACGAAATGGGACAGCAACACCGGCGCCGAATAGATGTGATCCAGGGGAATGTTGAAAAAGCCCTGAATCTGGGGCGCATGCAGGTCGATTGTCAGCACCCGGTCGGCCCCGGCGGTGGTAATCAGGTCAGCCATCAATTTCGCGCCGATTGGAACCCGGGGTTGGTCCTTCCGGTCCTGGCGGGCGTAGCCAAAATAGGGAATCACCGCGGTCACACGCCGGCACGAGGCCCGCTTGACCGCATCGATCAACAGCAACAATTCGATGATGTTTTCGGCCGGGGGCATGGTCGGTTGCACGATGAAGGCGTCAGTGCCACGGATGTTCTCCAGCAATTTGATCTGGATTTCACCATCGGAGAAACGGCTCGCCTCGAGATTCAACGGGGTGATATTGAGGTTCTCGGCGATGCGTCGGCCCATTTCGGGATGGGCGTTGCCACTGATCACAACCAAGTTGTTGTGCATGGATCTTCCTTCATTGCGGGCCGAGCAGCCCGGCATTGAGATGGTCTGGCTGTCGGAGCGCAACAGTACAAAAAAGACCCGAACCTAGCAACGGAGAAATGCGCATTTTTCGAGTTTGGGGCAAAAAAAATCCCCGCCTGTTCGGCGAAGATCTTCTCAACACGGCAATTTTGGTTGGCTGGTTGGGGCGGCAGGACTCGAACCCGCGAATGCGAGGACCAAAACCTCGTGTCTTACCACTTGACGACGCCCCAGCCATAACCAATTTGCAATTTGTTTGCTCTCCAGGGCCCAAGTTAAAAACATGAACCCGGCTGGGGCAAATACAAACTCTCCCGGACTCTAATTCAGCACGATCAAAAACGCTCTTCCATCACTGAATGATCATCGTCATCATCATAGTGACCGTGCCGGCTCGGAGGGGGGATTTCCCCATTCTCGACCCGTTTGATCTCCAGACGATAGGCGGCGATGACCTGGTTTTCCATCCATTCCCGAGTCGCCATATTGATCGGATGAGCGATGTCCTGAAACGTCCCATCCTTGCGTTTGCGGCTCGGCATGGCGATGAACAACCCCGATGCGCCTTCAATGACCTTCAGCCCGCGGATTACAAAGGCATTCTCCAACGTGATGCTGGCAAATCCCTTGAGTTTGTTGTCGTCGCGC
>CAZLUL010000323.1:0-3584 GCA_964562635.1 uncultured Fibrobacteraceae bacterium
ACAGGCCTCAAGGATTCGGCCAAACAGGATCATGCAGTATCCGCCTTCCGATGGCCTCGATGCTCTTGGGCAAGTCCAGATGGGCCACGAAGCGCACGTCCGGCTTGTCGATGCCCATGCCAAAGGCGATGGTCGCCACGATGATCAGGCCATCTTCCCGCAGAAAACGCTCCTGGTTTTTCTGGCGCACTTCGCGGGGCAAACCGGCATGGTAAGGCAGGGCAGGCACGCCCGATTTGCTCAGGAACTCGGCGATTTTTTCGGTGCGTTTTCGCGACAGGCAGTACACGATACCGGCGTCACCGGCGTGTCTTTCCTGCAGAAAGCTCAGCAACTGCTGCCGCTCGTTCTCTTTGGCGGCCACTTCATAGCTGATGTTTGGCCGGTCAAACCCCATGGCAAAAATACCATCGGCCTTGATGCCCAGTTTCTGTACGATCTCGCCGCGGGTACGCTCATCGGCCGTCGCCGTGCAGGCCAGCAGGGGAATATCCGGATACCGCTCGCGCACCGTATCGAGCTGCAGGTATTCGGGCCGGAAATCGTGTCCCCAGCGCGAGATGCAGTGGGCCTCGTCAATGGCCAGCAGGGAAAGATCGCACTGGTCCAGCAAATCCAGAGTGCGCTCCTGCATCAAGCGCTCGGGCGCAATGTAGATCAGGTCCAACTCGCCCCGGTGCAACTGGCCCTCGATTTGGCCGGCCTCACCCGGCGCCAGATTGCTGTTCAGAAACGCTGCCGCTACGCCCAACTGTCGCAGCGCGGAAACCTGATCCTGCATCAGGGCAATCAGGGGCGACACCACGATGCCCACCCCGGGGCGCAAAATGGCGGGAATCTGGTAACACAACGACTTGCCGCCGCCGGTGGGCATGAGCAACAGGCTGTCACCGCCGGCCATGGTGTGGTCGATGATCTCCGCCTGCAGGCCTCGGAAAACAGAGTAACCAAAGACATTGGTGAGCAGTTCGAGTGGTGTCGTCATAGCTCTCAGGATGTTGGAGGTGAATTTTCTGACACTGCAAATTAATGGATTTCCCGCGTTCTGTCACGTAACGGGTTTTGATGCCTGGGGCGTTTTTCCCGCAGCGGTGCGGACTTCTCATTCCATTGCGCAAAAAGGACAGGTGTCCTTAACGTTGATCTGGCCAGTACACCATCACACGTAAGCTCGACAACAAGAACAGTGCCAAATCGACAATTTGTCGAAAGAGTTCAAAGGGATGCCAAGATCCGCAGGGCATCCTTCTTGAAGGTGTCCAGAATGTGATTGAGGTGGAAACTCTGGAATGAGGATTGTATGCGGTGAAAAAGGCAAACACAACCGATGTATCGGTGATTGAGAATGGACATAGACCGCGGGAGTCGGAAACTGAGGTTGACGGTTTGACACCAGCCCAGCAGGCATTACACCGCAACTACCTGGAATCTGTAAAAACCATGAAAAAGGGGCTAGTGCGGGCTGCTTACTATCTGGAGAAGATTTCTGCTCTGGGGATTCACCGGATGCTGGGATTTAGAAAGATTTCCACATATGCCGGGATCTATGGCGGATTTACTCCTGATCAGACCGAGAGGTTTCTTCACTTGGCGCGGCGGTTGCCGGAGTTTCCCCAAGTCGCTGAGGCTCTTGAGAGCCAAGGACTTTCTTGGGGCAAGGCAAGAGTGATAGTTACCCAAGGCGACCCCAGAGATCAGGGCAAATGGTTGGAGCTGGCTCAATCTTTGAGCATCAGAGCTTTGGCCGGAGCAGTGGGAGCGGGGGTAATACCGGCCCGTAAAGTGCCTGCTTTCGCGACCGATTCAGGGCGGCCCGGAGATCCTCCTGACTTACCACTTTCACCAGTCAAAAATTTGCCGAATCAAGGTGTTCAGATCGAAAGGGGCCTGGTCCGAAGACTTCAAGCTAAGGCGCACTATGTTACACTGAAATTTGACTCTGAAGGTTTGGCCCGGTGGAGCCGGGCGCTGGAATTTGGAATGCAGCGGTCAAAGGTTGGCTGCAAAGAGGAGGCTGTACTGTCAGGACTAGCAACGCTAGCGGCCGCTGACAAGGGAACGATAGGATCAGTACCGACAACCTTGCTAACAATAATTGAATGCCCGACCTGTGGTGCAGGAAATTTACCAACGGGAAGGGGAGAAGCTTCGGCATCACCGGCGCTCTTGGCTGCAGCACATTGCGATGCGATTTTCGAGGATGTCGATGGGGCGCGACGACAAACCATCGCACCGCGAATGCGACGTCAAGCGTTCAAGCGGGCTAGATATTCGTGTGAGGCCAAATCGTGCGATCGCACAACCTGGTTGCAAGTGCACCATCGTCGACCGGTGGCTGGGGCGGGACGTAATGATTTGAGCAACCTCGTTGTCTTGTGTTCAGGTTGCCACCGAGCGCTTCATATCGCTGATGATGGTGCCAAAGACGTTGGTGAAATTTGATTTCTAGTGTGCTTTTCCCGCTTCGTTGCGGGATTCCGATACCAAAAAGAAAAGCCCCGACTTCACAAGCCGGGGCTCCCCATTCAACTCAAACATCCCGGATCAGTTCAACCCCTTACGCTCCAACAACGGCGCAATCGAAGGGTCTTTGCCCCGGAACCGCTCATAAAGCTTCATCGGCTCTTCACTGCCACCGGCCGCCAGAATATTCTCCTGCAGGCTCTTGGCCGTCGCCGGATCGAATATATCTCCGGTTTCCTTGAACGCTTCAAAGCAATCGGCATCCAGCACCTCGGCCCACACATAGGAGTAATATCCGGACGAATACCCACCGGCAAAGATGTGCCGGAAATACGAAGTCCGGTACCGCGGCACGATCTTGTCGAACAGGCCCATGCGTTTGATGGAAGCCGCCTCGAACGCCGCCACATCCTGCACTTCGGCTGTCTCAAGGGTGTGCCAATCCAGATCCAGGATGCTCGCCGCCAGATATTCGGTCGAAGCAAAGCCCTGGTTGAAGTGCTTGCTCTTCTCCAGTTTTTCGATCAAGGCCTGGGGGATGCGCTCACCGGTTTCGTAGTGCTTGGCGTACACGTCGAGCACTTCGGGCTCGAAGGCCCAGTTTTCCATGACCTGACTGGGCATCTCCACGAAATCACGGGCGACAGAGGTGCCGCTCAATGACCGGTAGGTGCACATCGAAAGCATGCCGTGCAACGCGTGGCCGAATTCGTGGTACATGGTGCCCACTTCGTCGACGCTCAGCAACGCCGGCTTCTCCGTAGTCGGCTTGGTGAAGTTGCCCACATTGTAGATGATCGGCACGATGCGTTGGCCGTCTTCCTTGTACTGCTTGCGGAACGAGCTCATCCAGGCGCCGCCGCGTTTGCTTTCGCGCGGAAAATAATCGCTGTACCAGATGGCCACCAGATCACCGGCAGCGTCATGCACTTCGTAGACCTTGACGTCTTCCTGATACACCGCAATGTCGGTGCGCTCAACGAACGAAATGCCGAACAGCTTGTTGACCGTATCGAACAATCCGCTGCGCACGTTTTCCAATTCGAAGTAGGGGCGCAGCATGCCTTCGTCCAGGTCGTACTTGGCCTTCTTGACCTTCTCGGCGTAGTACAACCAATCCC
>CAZLUL010000324.1:0-3557 GCA_964562635.1 uncultured Fibrobacteraceae bacterium
AGGCCCTTGTTGGCGGCTCCGAAAACGAACGTCGTGTAGCCGAATTGTATGGTCAAGGTCTGGGATAAGGTCTGGGAGTCCATTGGGATTCCTCCGGGATATCAGGATGGAGGGCAATTTTTCTATACATGAAGGAATACAAAACCCGCCAAAACCGCCAGAATATTGCCCCCTGGAGGCCGTTTACCGATCCCCACCATTCTGGAAATCAAAACCCTACTAGATTTATCTGATTTTATCTGATAGAGTGCCGACTGGGAGAGATGAACCGATGAAAAATAATCCATCCAGACTAATAAAACTTCCAGGTCGCCAAGTGGCCGACCCGGCTGACGTACTTAATCCGTCGAAATCCACATTCCGATCGATCTCATTGGTAGCTCCCTGATCAACCTTAAGGTTGCTCCTTTCGCATCGCTTGTTCCGGGATAAATCCGGGCAATCGGAGGGAAAGGGCGTTCCATTGGAGGGATATCATGAATTATTTCAATCTTCTGACCCATTCAAGGTCGGGAATGCCATTCCTGGTTTTCCTGGCCCTTCTGCTCATGGCGCCGCTGGCCCTGGCCAACCCCGCCATGCAACTCACCAGCACCCTCACCCAGCCCGACGGCACTCAACTCGAGGTCCGGTTGTGGGGCGATGAATTCGCCAACGGGTGGGAAACCGCCGACGGTTACACCCTTCGGTTCGATTCCCAGACGCGTTACTGGGTCTACGCCATCCTGGATGGCGCGGGCGGTCTGACGGAATCTGGTGCCCGCGCGGGGATCGATCCCCCGGTGGCAGCCCCACACCTCAGGCCCACCCTCCAGTGGCTCCAGCCACGCTTCGAGGAACTGGGTGATCGGCAGGGCGCCGCCAGGTCCCTCGACAAGGCGGCTCCCGGCTGGGCCAGCGGGAATACCAATGTCCTGATCATCATGGTCCAGTTCCCTGCCGACGGCGGTGATCCCGACGGGGCCCAGCCCGCGGTGCCCGCCTCGTTCACCTCGGCCGAGGCCAGCGCCAACATGTTCGGCGGTACCTCGACCGGTCCGGGAAACTTGACCGATTACTACGACGAGATCTCCTTCGGGGCGTTGAACCTGATCGGCACCGTGGTCGGGCCCTACACCGTGGCCCACGACAAAAACGACTACGACGACGGTCCCTTGAACGCCAAGACCATGGTGGCCGAGGCCATCGCCCTGGCTGATCCCGACGTCGATTTCAACGATTTCGACAACGACGGCAACGGCTGGGTGGACAACGTGGCCGTGATGTACGCCGGCAACGGGCCGGATAACGGCGGCTACGACGGGGACGATCCCGACGTCAACAGCCTGTGGCCCCACGCTTCCAGCCTGGGAGCGGCTGTGGCCGTGGATGGCATCAACGCCCAGACCTATTACATCGCGGCCGAGCTGCTGAACAGCACGCCGCGCCTGCGCACCATCGGCGTCTACGCCCATGAATTCGGGCATAAGCTCGGCCTGCCCGATCTTTACGATACCGACGACGAGCCCGACGACAGCGCCGGTATCGGCCACTGGTGCCTGATGGCCAGCGGCAGCTGGTGCAGCAACAATCCCGGCAGCGAGAACGGCGAGTCACCCTCGCACATGAGCGCCTGGTGCAAGTCGTTCATGGGCTGGATGTCCCCCACCGATCTGACCGGGTCCAACGTGGGCCAATCGATGCCCCAGGCCGAGACCAACGCCTTCGCCGTCCAGCTGGGCGACAATCCCGGCGGACCCGACGACTGGCCCGGAAGCGGCGAGTACTTCCTGGTGGAGAACCGTCAGCAGACGGGCTTCGACATCGGGTTGGATGGGTGTGGCCTTCTGGTCTGGCACATCGATGAAGTTCTGAACCACAACCGGGACCAGGGCCACACCGTCGGTATGCACCGCATGGTGGACCTCGAGGAGGCCGACGGGCTGGATGAGCTCGACGGCTCGAGTCGCGGCGATTCGGGTGATCCCTACCCGGGGGTTTCGAACAACTCCCTGTGGGACGACACCTCCTATCCCCATTCGCAGCTCTATGACGGCACCAGCACCGACTACCGCATGAAGGTGCTCAGCCCGGGATGCGATTCAAACATGGATGTCACCTTCGGCAACCAGCCGCCCGTGGCCATCTGTCAGGATGTCCAGGTCGATGCCGACGAGGATTGTCTGGGCACCGTGACCGCGGCCATGGTGGACAACGGTTCGAACGATCCAGACGGAGATCCGATCACTTTCGAACTCGACCCTGCCGGTCCCTACGCCCTGGGTGTGACGGTGGTGGAGTTGACCGTCACCGACGACAAGGGTGAATCGGATTCCTGCTTCGCCGAGATCACGGTCATCGACGTGACGCCGCCCGTGGTGGCCTGCCCGGCGAACATCGAGATCGAGTGCTCGGTGGCCGGCGGCGTGCCGGGGGACGACGCGCAGTTGACCGCTTTCTTCGACGCCTTCATGGCCGAGGACAACTGCGATGACGATCTGGACATCGTCAACGACGCCCCGGCATTCTTCGAAGGTCCGTGCGAGGCCGGCGGCGGCGTGACCGTCGTGACCTGGACGGCGACCGACGACGCGGGCAACGCGTCCATGTGCTCGGCCGACGTGACGGTGGTTGACACAACGGCTCCGGAGATCGAAGTCACCGTGGCGCCGCAGGTGTTGTGGCCGCCGAACCACAAGATGGTCGAGGTGGAGTACACCGTGACCGTCAGTGACATCTGTGATGACGATCCCCAGTGGGAACTGGTCAGTGTGGTGAGCAACGAACCTCAAAACGACAACGGGGACGGCAACACCGAGCCTGACATCCAGGATGCCGACCTTGGCACGCCCGACACGTCGGTCAGCCTGAGGGCCGAGCGGGACGGTCGCAAAACCGGCCGGGTCTACACCGCGACCTTCGAGGTCACCGACTGTTCCGGCAACGCGACCGAGACCACGAGCAACGTGTACGTGCCGCATTCGAAGAACGACATCGCGTCCCTGGTGAGCAGTGGCTCGGGAACGACAGGTGGCGGCGAAGCCATGTACATGTTGTCTGGCGCTTCGTTGTGGGGGGATGCAGCCCCCGTCGAAGCCATTGGTGGTGCGGGTGGAGAGGTTCGATTCGTTGAACCCCTTTCGGCCCTGATCACCAACACCGCAGGCTACGTGGCTCCCAGTGCGTACTACATCAAGGACGCCGACTTTGACGGATACAATGACGTACTGATGGCCTTCGACCGGAGCGAGCTCTTTGATTTGCGCGCAGTATCCGACGAGCTGGACGGTGAACCAGTACTGGCGCTGGAGATTGGCCCGGAGCGGTTCATCATTCTGGAGATGACCGAGATTCTGGAGACCGATCTGGATCTGGGTGGATTAATTGATGATCTGCGTGAAGGTGCTGATGACACCGAAGTGGTTGTCACGCAGCGCGAGGATGTCGGGATGCCCAGGGTAGCCGGTATCTTTGGCGTGGCGCCCAATCCGTTCAATCCCAAGACTTCCGTTTCGTTCTATGTGCCTGAAGGTGGGCATGTGAATGTGGCGGTTTATGACATCAGTGGGCGGATGGTG
>CAZLUL010000325.1:0-3524 GCA_964562635.1 uncultured Fibrobacteraceae bacterium
TCGGCGCGCGGCAGCGTTGGCAGAGCCTGCGGCGCGAAACCGATCCGGTCATTCGAAGCGAAGCCCGGGCCAGCCTCGCAATCGCGGCCATGATGCTGGCGGTTTTTCTGACCGCCGCGTTGGTGCGCGGGCAGTTCAAGGGCAATTGGATTTTGCCCGCGCTGGTCTTGCTCTGGCCGGTCCGCCTGGCCCCATGGGCGACCCTGCCGCGAAACCGCGCCATACTGGCAACTGGGGTGATTTTCGCCTTCGTAAGCAGCCTCGGTCAGTCCCTGATTCTCGTCCGGCCCGATCTGGTCGACCGCCTGAAAATAGGGCTGTCCGCCCGGGGCCTGGTCCCAGCCGCCGCCACCTATTCCGTCCAGGCCGGGGTGCGTGAAGCCGCGGTTTCGACCAGCCGCAGCTGGAGCGACCACCTGCACCAGTACCACAATGCCGCAGCCTTCGCCGGCACCGTCAAAGCCGACTGGTGCCAGGCTCAGGGCGATCTCACCCCCGTGCCCTGCATCGTTTCGGACGACTACGGACTGGCCTGCCAACTGCACTGGTACCTCGGTGATCCGGCCACCAAAATCGCCATCAGAGGTGACGGCATTTTTCACCGCACCTGGAGTGATCTGCAAGACAATCCCCACCCCAATGATCTGCTGGTGCTGATGGCGCCGGCGAGCACTGACCACCCGGATACGCACCTGCGCACGCGAACTGTTTTGCCGGCGGTAATGCACCCCGTCACAGGCCAGCGCCTGCAGCCGACGATTGCGCGCTGGCTCGACAATCCCCAACAGGAGACTCCCTAATGCTGAATTTCCGCAAAGCCGCCATCATCTTGAGCCTGGTTATGTTAGGGGCGGTGCCCGCGGCAGCCCAGTCACCGGACCTGCACGCCGATTTCACCCGTCTGCTGGGCACCTATGTGCAGCGGAACCTGGTCGACTACGCCGGCTGGTCGGCTCACTCCGCAGACAAAGCCGCCCTGGACACTTACGTGGCCACACTTGCCGGCCAGGATCCGGCCGAGTGGCCGCGCGACGAAGCTTTGGCCTACTGGATCAACCTCTACAACGCGGTGACCCTGAAGCTGATCCTCGACAACTATCCCCTGGACAGCATCAAGGACCTGGGCGGATTCATGAAAACCTCGCCCTGGAAGCGCAAACTGGTGACCGTGGCCGGCCGCGAACTGACCTTGAACAACATCGAAAATGACGTCATCCGGCCCACCTTCGGCGACCCACGGATTCATTTTGCCCTCAACTGCGCCTCGGTGGGTTGCCCGCCCCTGGCCAATGAGGCCTACGCCGCGGCCCGCCTTTCGGTCCAACTCGACGCCGCCTGCCGCCTGGCCCTGAACCGCGACCAGTGGGTCAGCGTGGATGGCGACAAGCTGATGCTGACCAAAATTTTCGATTGGTATGGCCAGGATTTCCAGACTGACGGCAGCACCGTGCTCGATTTCATCAAGCAATACCGCATCCAGCCCATACCTGCCGGCGAGCCAAAAATCGGCTACATGGACTACGACTGGTCGCTGAATCAAGCTCCCTAGCCAGGCTGGGGGATGCCTGCGCGGCAGTCCTGTGTTAAACTGTGGCCGGTCAGGCAACTGCAGTTCCAACAGGCAGGTTTTTTATGCTCATCCAGGGTGGCCAGATTCTCACTGCCACCGGTCCCACCCCAGCGGACGTGCTGGTCCAGGACGGCTTCATCACCGCCGTGGGCACCGGATTGAAACCCGAGGGCGACATCGTCGACGCCACCGGCCGCTGGGTCATGCCTGGTGCCGTGGATGTGCACACCCATTTCGGCATGCCCCTGGGCAGTGGGCTGAACAGTTTGAGCTGGGCCGACAGCTCGGCCGCCGCGTTGCTCGGCGGCACCACCACGGTCATCGATTTTGCCAACCCCGCGGTGGGCGAACCCCTGGCTGCGGCGGTCGCCCGCTGGCGTGCCCTCGGCGATGGCCACACCCTGTGCGACTACGGCCTGCACGTCACGGTGACCGACACCTCGGCCGACCGCCTGGCCGAAATCCCCGCCCTGCTGGCCGAAGGCTTGCCCACCTTCAAGGGTTTCCTGGCTTACAAAGGCCGCCTGATGCTCACGTCTTCCCAGATGAAAACCCTGATGTCCGCCGTGCGCGCCGCCGGTGGTCGCCTGCTGGTGCACGCCGAAGACGGCGAGATGAACGCCGAGGCCCAGGACGTATTGCTGAACGTCGGGCGCACCGGGGCCAACTATCATCCGTTGGCCCATCCGGCCGAGTCCGAGATCAAGGCCGTGGACGAAGTGCTGGCCATGGCCAACGACACCGGTTGCCCACTGACGGTGGTGCACATGAGCCTCGAGGCCTCGGTCGACCTCTTACGCGCCGCCCGCCGCGTCCCGAACCCGGCCCCGCTCAACGGTGAAGTCTGCCTGCACCATCTGTTCGCCGACGAAAGCCTCTACGACGCCGGCCACGAAGCGGCCCTCGGCGCCATCTGCTCACCGCCTTTGCGCCCGGCCGCCAATGGCCCCAAATTGTTGGCGGCCCTGGCGGCTGGCGATCTCGACTTTCTCTCGACGGATCATTGCGAATTTTGCCTGCGGGACAAGGCCGCTGCCGCCGCGGGTGGCTTTCACGAAGTGCCCAACGGCTGCGGCGGCGTAGGCGAACGCCTGGTGCTCAGCCATTCGCTGGCCGTGGTGCCGGGCAACCTCAGCCTCGAACGCTGGCAGGATGTGATCTGCGCCCGCCCCGCCGAACTGATGGGCCTGCACGGCCGCAAAGGACGGCTGGCCCCAGGCTACGACGCCGACTTGGTCCTGTTTGACCCCACACCCGAGTACCGCTGGGAGCCCCTGGGCCCCAGTGACCGGGCCGGATCCATCTGGGCCGGCACGCCGGTCCAGGGCCAGGTCACCGATGTGTGGCTGCGCGGATCCCGCGTGGTCAACGGAGCCCGGCTTGTACCCGACCAACCTGGCGGGATGTTCCTGCCCCGCCAATTCTGAGCCCCAAACACCTGAGGAATTTCATGGCCGACACGCCCCGCAGAATTTCGCCCGCCCAGCTGGCCGGCCGCTACGAACGCATCGGCACCCAGCTGACTGAGCAGCTCAAGACCGGCCCCAAGCGCACCGCCGATCCCATTGCGCGCATGGCCACCATCAGCGCCCTGCTGCACGCCAAGATGCCCCATTTTTTCTGGACGGGATTTTATCGCCTGGTCGACAGCGAATTGGTGGTCGGCCCTTATCAGGGTCCCTTGGCCTGCGCCCTGTTGCCGGCCCCCGACGGTGTCTGCTGGCAGGGAATCAAGACCGGCGAAACAGTCATCGTGCCGGATGTGCACGCCTTCGCGGGACACGTGGCCTGCGACGCGCGCTCCCAGAGCGAAATCGTGGTGCCGGTTTTTGGCCCCGGCGGCGACGTGCTGGCCGTATTGGACGTGGACTCGGATCAGCCGGATTCATTCGGCGCGGCAGACCGCATCGGCCTGGAAAAGATTGTCGCGCTGATCAATGACGGCCAGTTGCTC
>CAZLUL010000326.1:0-3510 GCA_964562635.1 uncultured Fibrobacteraceae bacterium
AGGAATCGCTGGCGGTGCCGGATGGCGAAGGTGGGGTCTTTGTCGTCTTCCATGACCGCCGCGCCAGCGCGAGCCCGGGCAATCCGGTAGTTGACATCTATGCCCAACGCCTCGATGGCGACGGCAACCAGCTGTGGGGGACCGAAGGGGCGGCCGTCTGTACGGTGACCGGCGACCAGGCCTATCCGACGGCTGTACCGGATGGTTTTGGCGGTCTGCTGATTGCCTGGATTGAATTAGCTGCCGAACTCGAAACCGATATCTACGCCCAGCGGCTCGACGCCAACGGCGTGCAGCAGTGGGACGTCGGCGGAGTGGCTGTCGTGACTCGCCTCGGTATTGAATTAGAACCGCGCATCGTCGCCGATGGCACTGGCGGGGCTTATATCGCTTGGTTAGAAAACGCCTTCGAGTACCCCCTGGGGGACATTTACGCTCAGCGGCTCGACGCAGCCGGAGTGCCCCAGTGGACCGTCGACGGGATTGCCGTGGCCAATATTCTGGGCGTGAACGAGCGAGGCGTGCAAGCCGTTAGTGACGGTAGCGGTGGGGTCATCATCGGCTGGTCCGACGACCGCTTCACTGATATGGACGTGTTCGCCCAACGCCTCGCGCCCGATGGAAACCAGCTCTGGGTCTCCGGTGGCTCCAATTTTTCCGGCGTGGCTGAGACGGACGAGGGCCTCCGGAATCTGGTGGCCAATGGCTCCGGCGGAGGCTACGTGGTCTGGTTCGACTATCGCGTCAGCGGCCCGGGCCTCTATGCCATGCAGTTCAATTCTTCGGGTAACTGGATGTGGAACGACGGTCGGGCGTTGAACGTTGGGCCCAGTTTCGTGGACAACGTGGAATCTATGCTCTCTGATAGCGGCGATTTGGTTGTCGGTTGGCCGGAATACCGCGATGGTATTGCCACCGATGTGTTCGCTCAACGACTTGCAGCTGCAGACGGCGCACCGTTGTGGGCCTATCAAGGAGCCCCCGTGGTGGTGCAGCCCGAGTACCAGAGTTCGCCGAAGATGGCCAGCGATGGTGCAGACGGCGCCATTTTTACCTGGCGGGACAGTGACGGCACTAGCGTACCCGTCCTCCGCGCCCAGCGCCTTGACTTCAATGGCGTACAGCTGTGGGATCCGCTTGGCATGCCGTTGTGCGATGTGGCTGGCAACTACTTTAGCAACAGGAGCCTCATCAGCGACGGCCGCGGCGGCGCCATCGCGGTCTGGGATGACAAACGCACCGGCCGTCGGGACGTCCGCGCCCAACGCATCGAACCCCGCGAAGGGTTTTGGGGCCGTCCGGAACCGATGATCACCAACGTGGCCGACATTCCCGGCGATCAGGGCGGCCAGGTCCGCGTCAGCTGGCGCGGCAGCGGGCACGACGCGGTGCCCTTCACTATGATCACGCACTACTCTGTGTGGCGGGCGACCAGCGCCGCCGCTGTGGCCGCCCAGAAGGACGCCGGGGTGCCGCTGCGCCTGGTGGAACTGGCCGACATCACGCCCGAGTTCAAAGGCCCAGCCTACCGCAAGGCCAGCGGCGACTACTATTGGGAGTATATCGGCGAGCAGTCGGCGATATACGCCCCGAACTACAGCTTTGCCGCCGCGACGGAGGCCGACTCCACGGCGGCGGTGCCAGCTCTGCACTACTTCCAGATCGCGGCGCATACCGCGTCGGCGTTTCAGGCCTTTCCCTCGCTGCCGGACAGCGGGGCTTCTGTCGACAATCTGGCCCCCGGAGCCCCGGCGCTGCTCAACGCCCAGCGGGTGGGCGGCACGGACGTGGATCTGGAATGGGGCCCGCTCAGCGAAGCGACTCCGGATTTTAACCAGTACGAGATCTACCGCAGCGATTCGCCGAACGTGCCGATCGACACCGGGCACTTCCTGGCGGCCACGACCGATACGGTCCTGACCGATATGGCGGCCAACCCCGGCCAGGCCTTCTACTACGTCGTGGTGGCCGCCGACGTGCACACCAACCGCAGCGCACCGACCAACGAAGCGATGGTCGGCGACAGCGCATCTGCCGTTGGCGATCCGCTGGTACTCAACAGCCTGCGCATGCTCTCTCCGTCGCCCAACCCGTTCACCACCACGACGATGTTCCGGGTCGGCATGCCGGCTTCGGGCAGTGCGACACTTGAGGTCTACGACGTGGCGGGCCGGCGCATGAGCCAGACCCACTACGCCGATCTTAGCCAGGGATGGCAACAGGTCCGCTTCGACGGGCGCGACGAGCGGGGGCAGGCGTTGCCCAGCGGGGTGTACTTCTGCCGGTTGCGGGCAGGCGAGAAGGCCGTGACGCAGAAGATGATCATCACGCGATAGGCCAGGGAGGGTCCAGTTGACGTTGCAGATATCTACCGCTATGCTCAGGCCGCGTCCGGGTTGCCCCGGGGCGTTTCCCTCGTACCCCGATTCCCCGCACCCTGAGCAAGGAACGCAGCGATGCCGCACTCTCCGGCCAGCGACATCTTCGATTGGGACGAGAGCCGACGCCGGTTGCGCAAGCTGTTTGGTGCCCTGGCCGGCGGCGCCGAACCCGACCTGCTGGACGACCTGGTCCAGGAAGCCTGCGTGCGGCTGCTGCGCATCGTGCGGCGCGAAGCGATCCGCGAAACCGATGCGATCCTGGCGACCGTGGCCCGCCGCACCTGGTACGACCATCTGCGCCGGGCCATCCGCACCCGCGAGCGCTTCCGGGACCTGGGCGGCGCGGTGCCCGACGTTGCGGACCCGGCCCCGCTGTGGGAGACCGAGCTGGGCGACCCGGCCGAGCGCCTTTGCCTCATCGTCCAGGAAATTTTTGTGGGCCGTGGCGCCGACGATTGCCTGGAACTCCTGCGACATTTTCTGGCCGCCGCCGGCTGGCAACAGCTCGCCACCCTGCAGGGCGTGGCCTATGCGGCGCTGCGCAAACGGTGGTCGCGCTGCCTCGCTGTGGCGCGCGCATCCCTGGCCGACGACGCCGATCTGGCGCCGTGGCTCGACTGAGCCGACAAGAACGGAGACGCCATGAACCGGCCGATAAATCCTGCCCACACTGCCTCCGATGATCACGATTGGGTGCGCCGCCGGCTGCCTGCGGCCGCGGCCGGGCTGTTGGACGATCAGGATGAACTCAAGCTGCAGGCGCACCTGACCGGGTGCAGCGAATGTGCGGCGGCTTGGCAGGAGCAGATGCAGGCGCTGAGCGATGAATGTGCGGACGGGAGTGGGGGGCATCATCTGCCGGCGGCCATGATCGCGCGCTGGGAGCTGGCGAGCCAGACCCTGCGGGGGCTGGAGCGGGAGGCCGTCAGTGGCCATCTGTCCCGTTGTGCCGATTGCCGGGCTGACCTTGAGGCGCTGGGACACCAGGCGATGCTGGATCCCCGAGCGGCGGTGGCTGACATCAGGGTTGTGCGGGCGCGGCGGACGTTCGGTTCCGGCGTGGCCTGGGGCGCTGGCGCAGTGGCCCTGGCGGCGATGGTGGCCGGACTGATCCTGTTGCCAGCAGGGC
>CAZLUL010000327.1:0-3492 GCA_964562635.1 uncultured Fibrobacteraceae bacterium
TTTGTCGGGCGCGTTTACCGTCCGAGGTGGGTTCGATTCCCACACATTCCCGCCACTTCCTGCAGGGGTTTTCGTGAATTCATCCGACTCAGGTTTGCCCGCCTCTTCCGGCCACGCCTTCGAGCACGCGCTTGTGGTGGCTAATCCTTTTTCCGGCAATTCGAAACGGCGACTCGATGGGCTTGAGGCTCTTTCGCGCGTGGCGCCCCTCGGTCGACACGCCGAATTGGGCTGGACCAAGGGGCCCGGCCACGCCACTGAACTGGCTGCCGGTTGGGCTGCTGCGGGGCATGATCTGGTGGTGGCCGTGGGGGGCGACGGCACAGTTCACGAAGTTGCCCGCGGTCTGGTGGGAACCTCTTGCGCCATGGCCGTGTTGCCATCCGGCAGTGGCAACGATTTTGCCGGCGGTGTGGGCTGCGGCACGGTTGCCGAGGGGTTCGCGACGCTCGCCGAAGGCCGCGATGTCCGGATTGATGTCTGCGCCCTGAACGACCTGGTTTTTGTCAACTCGTGTGGCCTATTCGCCAGCGGGTTGGTTTCGGGCGTGGCGGCTGGTTATTGGCGTTGGCTGGGGAGCGCCCGCTACACCCTGGCTGCGTTGGGCACGCTGTTGACGTACCGCGGACAGGACGTCACCTGGACTTTGGATTCCGGAGAGGGCCAACCGCCCACGATCTGGTCACAGAAAGTACTGCTGGCCGAAATTTGCAATGGCCCTTTGACCGGCGGCGGATTCCGGTTTGCGCCGGACGCCAATCTGAGCGATGGCCTGCTGGATGCAGCGGTGATCAAACCATTGAGTCCCTGGGCGGGGATAAAATTGCTGCCCCAGGCTTCCAGTGGGCAGCGGTTGGACCATCCGGCCATCGCGGTGCACCGGGGCCGCAGAATAGGATTTGAGGCGGAGCAGCCGGTGGCGTACCATCTCGATGGCGAAGCGACAGTCTTGCCGGCCGGTGCCCACGAAATCCGGGTTTTAGAAGAGAAACTCCTAGTCAGGACGATGCAGGATCTATGAGCGAAGCGATGACAGGCAAACTCCATCGGACGCGGTCATTGGCCGGGGTGCTGGGGATCGCCCTGTTGCTGGTGGCGGTGCCGGTCATTGCCCAGGACGATTTTGCCCAGGAAGATTTGGCGGAGGAAGAATTGGCCCAGAAAGAGTTGAGGCAGGCCGCGGTGGACTCCCTGCTGGCCGCCGCCGAAGAAGCCGAGCTCCTAGAGCCCAACGCCCAGGCCATCGCAATCGAACCGGTCGATATGTGGAATACGGGCGTCAGTCCGACGGCGGCCGTGGTCATGACCCCGCTTTTTCCCGGTTGGGGGCAACTTTATGCCCGCAACAGTTGGCAGGCGGCTTTGGGCTTCGGATCGGAAATGTACTTCTGGACCAACATGCTGGTACGCGATCGCCGGGCGGTGCGGGCCAACGATTTTGGCGAGTCACTGCCCGAGGGTGATCCCAATCGCGAGCGGTATCGCGCCATCGCCGACGAGAACTGGGAACAGATGCGGGACTTCGCCTGGTGGAGTGGTGGGGTGCTGTTGATCATTGCTCTGGACGCCTACGTGGGGGCCCACCTGTTCAACTTCGACCAGGACCCCGTGCCGGTTCCCGACCGCTGGGACGACACCTTTGGCCGGGTGGGCGACAGCATGCCCGGCACCGCTGACGGCCCCTCATTGGTGGTTTTTCAGTGGCGAAAGGCGTTCTGAGCCCTATCTTTTGGGCAAACGTCGGGTCCCAGTCGACCGGACGTATTGTTTTGTCCGGGAATCTGACCCCTTTACGGGATGCCCGGTGGCAGTGATCTTTCCCTGGCTGACGTCCCCAGACCTGCAAGGCGGCTAACACCGAATATGGCCCTGAACCGCGATAAAACCCGCAACTTCTGCATCATAGCCCACATTGACCATGGGAAGAGCACCCTGGCCGATCGGCTGTTGGAGCAGACCGGGACCCTCAAGGGCAAGCAGCTGCAGGAACAAACCCTCGATTCGATGGATCTTGAGCGCGAGCGCGGCATCACCATCAAGAGCCATCCCATTCGCATGGACTACGACTCGCCCGGCAGGGGTCTTCATACCCTGAACCTGATCGATACCCCGGGACACGTCGATTTCCACTACGAGGTCAGCCGCAGCCTGGCTGCCTGTGAAGGCGCCTTGGTGGTTGTCGATGCGGTGCAGGGGGTGCAGGCCCAGACGATCAACAATCTGTACCTGGCCATGGAGCACGACCTGACCATCATTCCGGTCATCAACAAGATCGATTTGCAGGCGGCGCGGGTCGACTATGTGATGGAGCAATTCATCGATCTGATCGGCTGCGACCCGGACGACATTTTGCTGGTCAGTGGCAAGACCGGCGCCGGTGTGCACGAACTGCTCGAAGCGGTCATTGACCAGGTGCCGGCGCCCACTGGCGATCCCGAATTGCCGCCTCGCGGTCTGATCTTTGACTGCATTTTTGATTCCTACGTGGGTGCGGTTGCCTATGTGCGCCTGTTCCAGGGCACGATCAAGAAGGGCGATAAAATCAAGCTCTTCGGCAACGAAAAGCAATACGAAGTGGGCGAGATCGGCTGGTTCCGCCTGGACCGCATCGCCCAGAATGATCTCACCGCCGGTGAAGTCGGCTACATCGCCACCGGGGCCAAGGATGTGCGCGACGTGCGCGTGGGCGATACAGTCACCCTGGTGGAAAATCCCTGTGATGGGCCTCTTGAAGGTTACGTGGAAGCCAAGCCGATGGTCTTCTCGGGCATGTACCCGACGGACAATGACCAGTACGATGATCTGTTCGAAGCGCTGCAGAAGCTGCAGATGAACGACGCGTCTTTAACTTGGGAAAAAGAAACCAGCGCCGCCCTGGGCTTTGGTTTTCGCTGCGGTTTCCTGGGCCTGCTGCACATGGAGATCATCCAGGAACGGCTGGAGCGCGAATACGACCTGAACCTGATCGCCACGCTGCCCAACGTGGAATACGAAATCCTGCTCAAGGATGGCACGGTCCAACTCTGCGAAAACCCGGCCCTGCTGCCGGATGTGAAATACATCGACGAGGTCCGCGAGCCCATCGTGCGCGCGGCGGTGATCACGCCCAAGGAATACGTGGGGGCCGTGATCCGCATCAGCCTGGAGCGTCGTGGGATTCAGACCAAGATGGAATATCTGGATACCGAACGGGTGAACATCGAGTTTGACCTGCCTTTGAACGAGCTTGTGGTCGACTACTACGACAAGCTGAAGTCCGTGACCAAAGGCTACGCCTCGTTGGACTATGAATACACCCGCCATCGGGCCGGCGATCTGATTCGTCTGGACATCCTGATCAACGGTGACATGGTCGACGCCCTGACCTGCATCGTGCACCGGGACAACGCTTACAGCTGGGGCCTGAAGCTGTGCCAGAAGTTGAAGGAATTGATCCCGCGCCAGATGTTTGCCGTGGCGATCCAGGCGGCGGTCGGCACGCGGGTGCTGGCC
>CAZLUL010000328.1:0-3475 GCA_964562635.1 uncultured Fibrobacteraceae bacterium
GGGCCTGGACGGAATGTGCCAGATCCATGGTCAACCAACGAAAGATATGATCCTGCCTATATTGACCGGGTTGGGCTGTAATTGGGTAACCGGACAACTGCTGATAAAGGTAAAGGGGGAAATCGACCCCTGAAGAAATTCCCAATTCAAGGGATCCCCAGAACTTGGGATTGACCTCAATCAGGTAGAACTTACCATCAATTTCGGATTTCTTGAATTCAACCATGGCTGGTCCGTTCCAGCGTGTAGCAGCAAAGAACTTCTCCCCTTGGCGTTTCAGCTCTTCATCGGAATAACTGCGGGCCATGGCGCTTGGTCCCCCACTGGGCGGAACCTCGTGCATCCTTTCATGCATGAAATAGGCATATATTTCTCCGTCTAGTCCAAGTCCGTAGAACCCATGCCCGGTGCCTTGGATATACTCCTGGACAATGGGGAACAAACCTTCCCTGATCAGGGCTGGGTTGTCTTCCCAGAAACTCCTCGCAATCCCTGAGAGCTCATCAGGAGTGTAGGCATACTTTACCGTGCCTTGGTCCACGATTGATTTGAATACAACCGGAAATTTGAGCGCCTCCACGATCTCGTCCAGGTTTCTAGGATCTTCAACGGTAAGACTGGTGGGACAGGCTACACCCAGTTCATGCCCAAGGGTCACTGTCCGGTTTTTTTGGGAAAGTGTTTCAAATTGGTTCAAGTCATTGAAGGGTGCGGAAACGAGAGGTTCCAGGGCGACTCGATTCTTAGAAAGGAATTCGTTTCCGGCCAGCGCGGCCGGAATAACTATATCGATATCATTACCCTGGACAAGGGTCCTGAAGGCGGGAATGGTTTCCGCTGAGGGACCGGACGGATCGAACTTGGCGGTTCGCCAACAAAAGCGGGAAACCTTGGCGGGAAACATTCCCAGGGATGATACACCCAGGACCTTGATCCCAGCCTGTCCCAGGCTGCGAATCAATGCCAGTGAATGCCGAAGGTGGGCATCCAACACCATGACTTTTTTAGTGTAGGATGATGCCATAGAGCAAAACTCCTATCCGCAAGGTGATGTTAGCATACAAGCCCGCAGCCACATCGTCCATCATGACCCCGAAGGCGTCACCGCGCTGATCAAGGGCTTTTGCCGGACCGAATTTCTTCTTGTCAAAAATCCGGAACACAATGACTGAAGTGAGTGCCAATCCCGGTGAGACAGACAGGCCTAACATAGCTGTCCAAACTCCGACGACCTCGTCCAGGATGATGATCTGAGGGTCCTTGTCCCCGGTCAGGTACATAACCCGCTTTGAGAAAAAAATACCACTGACGGTGATGATCAGGATGAGCCCAGCGCCGACCCAGAAGCCCGGATGGAGGAGGTACCACACCAAAGCCCCCAGCAAAGCACCAGCCGTGGCGGGCCCTCGTGGCAGAAAGCCCAGTCCGCCACAGGAGCAGATTCCCAGCGAAAGCAAGTCAATTGGTGACAGCTTTTTCAATCTGTTCGACAATATGCTCAACGACTTCCTTTCTGGGCTCAAGTTTGGAGGAATTCCGACTAGATCCAAAACCAGCCAAGTTCGATCATATGTATAACTGAAAAAACCCGAAAAGCCTAGTATGTAGGGAGTTATGTGAAACAACCAAGCACACCATGGAGGCTTTTCAGGTGAAAAAAAGTGTACGATACGAACTGCAGAAAAGGAAGCTCAAAATCTTGCAGCGGCTGAAGAAAGCGGCGCCTTCTGAGGACCGCGGATTTCCAGTACTTGGCCAGCAATGACCGGGATCTCACTACGGCCTAGGTTGATTGCAGCACTCAGGAGTAACCAACAATCGCTTGTTTTGGGACAAGAAGGAATGTGTAACTAATGATCAGAACTGGTGTTGGGGGGTCATGACTGGAAGCCGTTGGTTGACAATAGATATCCTGATTTGCTACAATGTTTTGGCGGTGAGGAATAATTCCGATTTATATTATTGTGCTTTCACCAGGCAATCGCCTCAGTCACCATCCTGACTGTTGCCAAGCTCTTGGGGGCCCCGCATACGGGTGAAACCAGCGTAAGTCAAACAGGGTCAGTATGGGGAATTGGTGTTTGGTTTACCTGTCCCCATCTTGCTACCGCTCAATTGGCAATATCTTGGCGACTTTTTGGTCCTTGTGACTTTACACTGCGGAGCCCTGGGAAGGTCGACGCTTCAAACCGTCCTAAAGGAAGCGACCGAAATGCTGGGCGAATTCGTCGATCGCACTCGCTGTTCCGCCGAGGTGGCCGTTGCTCTTGGCGAAATTTCAGCGTCGTCGGTGTTGGCCGCCGCGCCCCATGACGCCTTGACGGCATTGGGTGTGCACCTGCCGAAGGATCCCGCCTCTGCCGTCGACTACCTCCGATTGGAACAATACCAGGATCAGGTTGGGGGTACGTCCACGGCACCTGGATCAGAATCCATCGTGCGCCGTGCCTACTACCTGGCGCGGCCCTTGCTGCCGGTGTCCCTCCGAAAGCACATGCAGCGCTTCGCGTTACGCAGGTGGCAGGACATACCATTCCCGCGCTGGCCGGTGGAGACGGCGGTCGAGGACATGGAGGACGCTGTCTGGGACGAGCTACTGCGAATCACTGGCACCGAAAGGCTTCCCTTCATCTGGTACTGGCCCGAGGGCCGCAGGATGGCCGCTGTCCTGACCCACGATGTTGAAACAACAGCAGGTCGCAATTTCTGTGGCAGCTTAATGAATATGGAAGCGGAGTACGGTATGGTGTCGTCCTTCGAGGTGGTGCCGGAAGAACGGTACGACGTGCCGGAAGCATTTCTCCAGACCCTGCGCAACGGCGGCTGCGAGATAGCTCTGCACGGACTTAACCATGATGGCCACCTTTTCGACAACGAGACGGAGTTCCGCACGCGGGCGAAAAAGATCAACTATTACCTGCATGAGTGGGGTGCAAGAGGTTTCCGTTCACCGGTGATGTACCGAAGGCAGGAGTGGCTTCACCACTTGGAGATTGCCTACGACATGTCTGTTCCCAACGGAGCCTTGCTTGATCCCCAGCGCGGAGGGTGCTGTACGGTAAGGCCCTATTTCCTGGGCGGCGTACTGGAACTCCCGTTGACGACGATCCAGGACTATACCCTCCTGGCAGTATTGAATGATGCAACGCCTAACATCTGGTGGCGCCAAATGGAGATTCTTGCAGCGCGAGGAGGGTTGGCTTCGTTTATCGTACATCCGGACTACATGCTTGTAGAACGTGGACAACGGCTGTACCGGGAACTGTTGGAGCGCTTGGCCCGGTTGCGTGAAACTGGGCAAGCTTGGGTGGCCCTGCCAGGCGACTTGAACGATTGGTGGCGGCTGCGGCAGAACATGGATCTCGTCGAAGAGGGTTCTGATTGTTGGACCATACACGGCGCAGGCGCCGAAAAGGCGCGGGTTGCCTGGGCGGTGCGCGCTGACGACGGCATTCGCTTCGAAGTGGAAACATGA
>CAZLUL010000329.1:0-3429 GCA_964562635.1 uncultured Fibrobacteraceae bacterium
TCGCTTGTTTTGTAACCTTCGACCAAAACGAGATCCAGACCATTGAAACATTTGTGGAGAATGTTGTCCAGTTTTTCCGGCTCCTGTGGCTTCCTGACCATGGCCACCGTTTCGTCCGAAACCAGCACCATGACTTCGGCCCCGGCCTCGGTAAACCGCCGGCTGTCCTTGCCCGGTTGGTCGATCTCGAATTTGTGGGCGTCGTGCTTCAGGGCGCCGACCCGGTATCCGCGCGCGGTCAACTCGCCGATCAGGGCCTCGACCAAGGTGGTCTTGCCGGTGCCTGAGCGGGCGATGAAGGCGATGGCAGGTGGCGGTGCCTGGGGCATGGGGCTCTTTCGGGTCGGGGCCTAAAGAGGATGATAGCATCGCCGCTCCAAAATTACCGAGGAATTCCCACCGATTTTGCGGTATGTTCGCCAAAACAGGTCAAAATCCCCCGGCATTTCATTCCCGGGAGCTGCATGCCGAACCCACCTCACCAATTGCCGCCACCCTGGCGCGGTCGCAACGACTACCGCTGTCGCGATCTGCCTACGCCCTTGCGCAGGGAGTTGGGCACGATCCTGGTCACCGGCGCGTCGGGCTACATCGGGGGCCGCCTGGTGCCCGAACTGATTTGCCGCGGCTATGATGTGCGGGTCATGGTGCGCGGCGATGCCAGCGAATACGAAGACGTCTGGCCCGACGCCGAAGTCGTGGCCGGCGATGCGTTGGATCCCGAAAGTCTGGACCGGGCCCTCGAGGGTGTTGGCGCCGCCTATTACCTGATCCATTCCATGGTGCTGGGCCCCAAGGGGTTTGCCGAGGCCGACATGCAGGCCGCGCGCAATTTTCGCACCTCGGCCGAACGGGCCGGTGTGCAACGGCTGATATATCTGGGCGGCCTTGGGTCCACTCAGCAGGGCTTGTCGGCTCATCTGGATTCGCGCCACCGGGTGGCCGAAGAGCTCCAGTCCGGATCCATTCCCACCACGGTGTTGCGCGCTTCGGTGATCATCGGTTCGGGCAGCGCTTCCTTCGAGATCATCAAGAGCCTGATCGACCGCATGCCGATTATTCCGTTGCCGTCGTGGGCTTCGAACCAAAGTCAACCTATCGGCATCCGGGATGTGGTGAAGTACCTGGTCGGTTCGATGGAAGCGCCCGAGGCTGCCGGTCGCAATTTTGACATCGGCGGCCCCGAAGTGCTGACCTACGCCCAGATGATGCAGACGCTGTCTGAAATCCTCGGCCGCCGCACACGCTTTTTTCGCACCGCCCTGAGCAGCACCCGCCTCTATGGTTACGCCATGAGCCTGCTGACACCCGTACCGGCGCCCATCACCATGTGTCTGGTTGGTGGTCTGAAGAACGATACGGTTTGTGGCAATGACGACATCCGCGAAATTGTGCAGTTCGAACCCCTGCCCTTCCGCGAGGCTCTCGTGCGGGCGCTCAACCGCGAAGAGCAGGACCACATCGCCACCCGCTGGTCGGACGCCTATCCGGCGGCCCATGAACTGAGCATCAAGTTGCACCAGTTGCGGCGACCGCCGCGCTACAGGGCGCACTACACCCTGCAGACCGATCGTCCGGCCGACAAACTGTTCGCGGCCTTCACCAGGATCGGCGGCAGCGAAGGCTGGTTCGACACCAACTGGATGTGGCGGATGCGGGGGGCTATCGATCGGGTGTTGTTTGGCGTGGGCACGGCGCGCGGGCGGCGCAGCAAGAGTGAACTGCGGGTGCACGACGTGATCGACTTTTGGCGGGTGGAGAGCATCCTGCCTCAAGAGCGCCTGCTGCTGCGGGCGGAGATGCGCATGCCCGGTCGGGCGTGGTTGGAGTTCACCATCAAGCCCCTGGGAAAAATGAACGAATTGGCGATCACGGCCCACTACGCCACTCGCTCCGGTTGGGGCGTCATCTACTGGCGTTTTTTCGAGCCATTTCACTGGTACATTTTCGCGCGATTGCTGGGACAGATCGAACAAAGAGCCCACGGCCAAGGGGACTCTGAATAAAATCATACCAAAAGGTCGGATTTTAGTTGTGCCGGGCGCCCAAACCGGATAAAATTTTGACAACTGATGGCTTTCAGCGCCCAAACACCAGATTAAAGGCTCAAAAAGACAATTTGAGCTTCTTTGACCCCTTCCAGGGATTGCCCATGCCAGCCATGTACCGCTTACAGGTGACCGCCGCTTTGCTGGTTGTTGCGTTTGCCGTTTGCACCGCGCCGGCCACGGCTCAGGTCACGGCTGACCGGACGGTCGCACTGTCGGACTACCACGGCTATTACCCGTGCATGGATTGCCATGGGGACCAGGAGTCCGTGGCGACCCCACGCATCCTCGAAGAGGAACACTACGAACCCCTGGAGTGGGAAGACGACGACGGCGTCATCCACTACGTTCCATTCGGGCAAAAATTGGCCATCGCCGACCTGTTGAGCCCCGACGGGGCCGACCTCACCCAGGCCGACAAGCTGGCCCGCATTGGCCGACGCCTGAACATTGAATCGTACCAGAGCCGCAACGATCTGAGCCCCGCCGACTCGGTGTGGACCCTGGTGCACGGCGGCGGCAATCTGTGGTGCCTCGATTGCCACGACGCCGAAGACCGCGACAAACTGGTGATGCAAAGCGGCGACCTGCTTTCCTTCAACGACAGCCAATACCTGTGCGGCAGCTGCCACGGTCCCATCCTGCGGGACTGGACGGCGGGCATTCATGGCAAGACGGTCGGGTTCTGGGATCCGCAGGCCGGCGCCGCCGAAGAGACGGTCCGCATGCTCTGTGTCGAGTGCCACGATTCCCACCGCCCGGCTTTCCGTTCGACGATGCCCTTGCCTGCGCCTGTGCTGCGCATTGATGGTCCGGGAGCCAATGCGGCCCATATAGAGGAGGCCGCCCATTGAGCAAGATGAATTTTGGGCCCGATCTGTTGCCCAAGCCGGCGCCCAAAGCGGCACCGAAAGCCAGAGCCAAAGAGGGCGACGTGGGCCGCCGCAGCTTCATCAAGCTGCTGAGCGCCCTGACTGCCGGCGCCATCGCCATGCCCAACAAGGCCGAGGCTTTCAACCTGGACGAGTTCCTGCAAAAGCATTTCCACCAGATGACCGACGAGGAAAAGCAAAAAACCATGGCCCGCCTCGAAGGCGAGTACAACGAAAAATACAGCCGTGAAGACTTCAGTGTCGACGACAGCGGCCCGCAGCCCGGCGTGAAATACGGCTACGCCCTGAACCTCTCCAAGTGCATCGGTTGCCGCAAGTGCACCCACGCCTGCGTCGACGAAAACAACCAGCACCGGGGTGACGAAGAACGCGGCGACCAGATCGAATATATCCGGGTTCTGGAAATGGAAAAAGGCTCGCTGGACGTGGAAAAATCGGTGCACGACTACACCCACGAAGTGCCCGCCGCTGGCAAATTTTACATGCCC
>CAZLUL010000330.1:0-3411 GCA_964562635.1 uncultured Fibrobacteraceae bacterium
TACGCGCCAAGACTCGAGAGCGTCAAAAACGCGATTTCAGATTCCGCAGAAAATACTGCTCCCAAAGATGGATTGGAGCAGGAGATTTTAGCGGAATTTGACTATATTAGTGATTCCGAAATCAGGCGCGGACGGCCTCTGACCGGCCCCCAGTTGGACGACTTCAAAGTGGTCCTCAATGGAGTCGATTTGCGGGTTTACGGTTCCCAAGGGGAGACACGCACGGCCGCCATCGCCATGATCCTCGCGCGCAGCGATGTGCTGTACCAAAAGCGCCGGATCAGACCCGTTCTGTTCTTTGACGATATCTTCAGCGAACTGGACCGGGAGCGGACGCGACGATTGCAGGAAATGGCCTCGCACCTGCATCAGGTCTTCATAGCTACCGCCCGTCGGGACGACATCGCCGACTGGCAACCCGAGCAGATGAAGACCTGGCAAGTGGACAAAGGCGGATTCAGCGAAGTCTGACACCCGGTTGGATCAAGACAAGCATCAAGACAAGCATCAAGACAAACTCAGGCCAATCAACCCGAGAAGTCCGTTACCTTATGGCGCACAAAAAAGAGGGTCCCCAACCGGTCTCTCGCCTCATCGAAGGCGCATTGCGTCAGTTTGGCTTGCACGAACGATTCACCGAACGGTCCGTGTTGCAGAAATGGAACGAGGTGGTGGGCGAAGAAATCGCCACCCATTCCCGCGCGGTGGACCTGATCGACGGAGTCCTGGTTCTGGAAGCTGATCACGGTGCCTGGCGGCAGGAATTGACGCTGTTGATGCCCATGATCATTAAGAAATTCAACGAACTTTGCGGTGAAGGCACCGTGAGGGAAATTCAGTGGCGAGATCGACCGGTGCGCGGTCGCAAGCGTCCGGCTGGATCTTGAACCCATTTGGATCCTGACCCCGGACGGGGCAAACAGGAAAGAAAATAGGAAAGCATGACCGAAGAAAAAAAGACGAGCGGCGGACAGAGCGCCAAAGAGTACACCGCTGAAGGTATCCAGGTCCTCAAGGGCCTCGAAGCGGTGCGCTTGCGCCCGGCGATGTACATTGGCGACACCACGGTCAGGGGTTTGCACCACCTGGTCTACGAAGTGGTGGACAACTCCATCGATGAGGCCATGGCCGGCTACTGCGATGACATCCATGTCACCATCGGCAAGGGCGATACCATCAAGGTGCGCGACAATGGCCGCGGTATTCCCGTCGGTTTTCACAAGGAAGAAGGCAAGTCGGCCCTTGAAGTGGTGCTGACCAGCCTGCACGCCGGTGGCAAATTCGACAACGAGGCCTACAAGGTTTCCGGTGGTCTGCACGGCGTGGGCGTCAGTTGTGTGAACGCCCTTTCGGAGTGGTTGAGTGCCGAGGTGCACCGCAACGGCAAGGTTTACTACATGGAATTCGCCCGCGGCGCGCGCCAGGGCGAATTGAAGGAAATCGGCAACTGCCCCGAAGACCAGACCGGCACCACGATCACCTTCAAGGCCGACCATCAGATTTTTCCAGAGCTGGTCTACATCTTCGACACCCTGCGCAGCCGCATCCGGGAACTGGCCTTCCTGAATCGTGGCGTGAAGATCACCATCGTCGACGACCGCAACAAGGAGCAGCCCCGCGAAGAGATCTACCACTACGAAGGCGGCATCGTTGAGTACGTGCGTTGGCTGAACGAAAGCCGTTCGGTGATCTGCCCCGAGCCCATCTACATCGAGGGCGAGAAGGACGGCATCCAAATTGAAGTGGCCATGGACTACAACGAAGGTTACGCCGAGTCCCTCTTCACCTTCGCCAACAACATCAATACCCAGGAGGGTGGCAGCCATCTGTCCGGTTTCCGGGCCGGCCTGACCCGCACCCTGAACGCCTACGGCAATTCGTCCGGCCTGTTCAAGAAGGACATGACCGGCCTGACGGGTGACGATGTGCGCGAGGGTTTGACCGCCATCATCGCGGTGAAACTTCCGGAACCGCAGTTTGAAGGCCAGACCAAGACCAAACTGGGCAATACCGAGGTCAAGGGTCAGGTCGAAACCCTGATCAACACCTACCTGGCCGAATACCTGAACGAGCACCCCAAAGAGGCCAAGGCCATCATTGGCAAGTGCATGGCTGCGGCCCAGGGTCGCGAGGCGGCGCGCAAGGCCCGTGACCTGACCCGGCGCAAGTCGGCTCTCGATTCGGCCGCCCTGCCGGGCAAACTGGCCGATTGTTCCAGCCGTGTGCCGGCCGAATGCGAGTTGTACCTCGTTGAGGGCGACTCGGCCGGTGGTTCAGCCAAACAGGGTCGCGAGCGGCGTTTTCAGGCCATCCTGCCCCTGAAGGGCAAGATCCTGAACGTCGAAAAAGCGCGCCTGGACAAAATGTTGGGCAATGATGAGGTCCGCACCATCATCACCGCGTTGGGTACGGGCGTGGGTTTGGGTGTTTTCGACATCACGAAGCTGCGCTACCACAAGGTCATCATCATGACTGATGCCGACGTTGATGGCAGCCATATCCTGACCCTGATTCTGACCCTGTTTTTCCGCCACTTCCGCGAGGTCATCGAGAACGGCTACATGTATATCGCCGAGCCGCCGTTGTACCGCGTGAAAAAGGGCAAGACCGAGATCTATGCCTACAGCGAGGAGCAGAAAGACGGCCTGGTCGAACAGATGGGCGGCAAGGGTGCCTATGTGCAGCGCTATAAAGGTCTGGGTGAAATGAACCCGGACCAGCTGTGGGAAACGACCATGAATCCGGACGCGCGCACGATGACTCGCGTGACGATCGGCGACGCGGCCGAGGCCGACCACACCTTCACCACGTTGATGGGTGAAGAAGTCGAGCCGCGCCGGCGTTTCATCGAAGAGAATGCTTCGCTGATCAAGCTTGAAGATCTGGATATCTAATTCCGTCAGACAAACCTGACCCAGAAACAGCTGAAAAAAAGAGGCAAGAATGTCGGACGAGAACAACAAGACACCGGAAAACACGCCGGATCAAGAGGGCCTGCCGGAGACGCCCACACTGGGCTCCAGCGGCGAGACGATCGTCGAAACCGGCATTGTCGAGAAGATGCGCACCAGCTACATCGAATATTCGATGAGCGTGATCATCAGCCGCGCCCTGCCCGATGTGCGGGACGGTTTGAAGCCTGTGCATCGCCGCGTACTGACGGCCATGAACGACTTGAACCTGTCGCCGGGCCGGCCCTATCGCAAGTCCGCCAAGATCACTGGTGATACCACCGGTAACTACCATCCCCATGGCACGGCGTCGGTCTACGACACTTTGGTGCGCATGGCCCAGGACTTCAGCCTGCGCTACCCGCTGGTTGATGGACAGGGCAACTTCGGTTCGGTCGATGGCGACAACGCGGCGGCTGAACGTTATACCGAAGCGCGCATGACCAAGGTCGCCACCGAA
>CAZLUL010000331.1:0-3385 GCA_964562635.1 uncultured Fibrobacteraceae bacterium
ATGACCCGCTGGTCAAAATCGTCGCCACCGAGGTGGGTGTCGCCGTTGGTGGCCAGCACCGAAAATACGCCGTCGACGATTTCCAGGATGGAGATGTCAAAAGTACCACCACCGAGATCGAAGACCGCGATAGTCTCTTCACCCTTCTTCTCCAGCCCGTAGGCGAGGGCAGCGGCGGTGGGCTCGTTAATGATGCGCTGCACTTCGAGGCCCGCAATCTTGCCGGCATCCTTGGTGGCCTGACGCTGGGCGTCGTTGAAGTAGGCGGGTACCGTGATGACCGCTTCGGTCACCGGCTGGCCCAGGTACTCTTCGGCCGTCTCCTTGAGCGTGCGCAAAATCTGGGCACTGATTTCCGGGGGCGAAAATTCGCCGTGGCTGGTTTTTATGCGCACTTCACCGTTGGCACCCTTGACCACACCGTAGGGCACTTCCTTCATTTCCTGACTGACTTCGTCGAAACGACGCCCCATGAAACGCTTCACCGAGTAGACCGTATCGGTCGGGTTGGTCACGGCCTGACGTTTGGCCAGCAAGCCGACCATGCGCTCGCCGTTCTTGTTCCAGGAAACCACCGACGGGGTCGTGCGGTTGCCTTCCTTGTTCTGGATCACTTTGGGCTCGCCGCCCTCCATGACTGAGACCACGCTGTTGGTCGTCCCGAGGTCGATTCCAATTATCTTGCCCACGTCTATCTCCAATTCACAGGGGTTCATTTCACGAATTCGTTCGTAGGGACCTACTCAAAGGCCGTGCCGGGGAGGGCATATTTTTCCGCAAATTTCTTAAGTTACGCTAAAACATACAGTTAAAAATTTAGCTTCGAAAAATCCGCCCGCCCCCAAATCGGGGAAGCACTTACAGACTGCCACCCTGCCATGCCGGACTGCCCTTGTGTCAGTCCAGAGTGTCAGTCTCTGTCAGTCCTTGGCGGAATGCGCACAGCACCGCCAGATTCATGAACCGATAATAGAGGCCTGTCCACAAGGGGCGATGTCCCGGCAACGACGGCCACCTCGTCAGCAAAATTGGCAGGTCGCGCCCAAAGGACGACTCGGCCAGCCCGCGAATCATTCGCGACACCCAACCGCACTGCCCGCTCTGCGGCGTATCGACCACATGGTGCAGTTGCATTTCCCGAATTCGGTCCGGATGCAGACGGGCCAGATGTGGCAGCGAATGGCGTCCACACTCCACCTTCTTGGCGAAGTATTCCGCGCTGGTGTGGTGGTGCACATGCCGGGGCACAGGCTGCGGCAAGGCTCTGAACCGCAGGCCGCCCTCGTCCTCCAGGCGAAAGGCCACTTCCATGTCTTCGAAGCCATAGGTGGAAAAGCCTTCATCGAAGCCACCGATATCCAGAAAAACTTTTCGCGGCACTGCAGCGTTTTGGGTCACAAAAAATCGTCCGGGAGCCGGCCCTTCAGGCAACCGTGCCGCACCCCGGGTGTCGAGGTACCGCAGATGCGGCCCGTCGATCAGTTCGGGATCAGTCACGGCGTAACCGATGGTGCCGCAGTCCGGATGATCAACCAGGACATCCAGGTGGGCCGCCACCAGTCCCGGCGGCGCAATGATGTCGTCGTCCAGAAAAAGCAGGTAACGACCCTGGGCCGCCTGGGCGCCCAGGTTGCGGGCTCGGGCACGCCCCACGTTCTGCGGTGGAGAAACCACCCGCAGCGCTGGTTGGTGCCAGTCCTCCAGCCCGGCCAGAAAAACAGCCGTGCCATCGGTGCTGCCGTCATTGACCACGACCACTTCCCATTGGTCATCCTGGCCCAGTTGTTGCTCCTGCAAAGCGCCGAGGGTGCGGGCCAACAGGGCGACCTTGTTCATCGAGGGAATCACCACTGACAGGAGCATCAGGCGCCCTCCTGTTTGAGGTCCGACAGCCTGGCGCCCGTCGGTACAGGCTCGCCAGCAACCAGATGTTTGAAGACGTCGTCAACGATGAGCATGTTCTGCTCGAAGCCCACCATCTCGTAGGCCGTTTGCAACGCTGCCTCTCCGCACTGCCGCCGGAACTCCGCATCCTGGCCCAGGCGCAACATGGCCTCTGTCAGACCGGCTTCATCACGTGGCTCAACCACCAGCCCGGACTGGCCATCGCTGATCCACTCCAGAGATGACGGCAAACTGGAAATGATCACGCCGTTGGCACTGGACATGGCTTCCAACAGACTGACCGCTGTCGCGTCCACCGAAGGCACCGAGATGAAGACATCGCAGGCCCTGAGGGCCACGGCAAATTCGTCGTGAGCCAAGCGCCCCACCATCACCATCACGTCATCGATGCCTGCGGCCGCAGCCTTTTCCCGGAATGGTCCGGGGTCACCCTCATAGCCGGCGAAAAGAAACCGCGCCCGCGGCTCGGCGGCCTTGACCCGGGCGGCCGCCGCGATCACCACATCGATATTGTAATAGGGCTGGGTATAGCTGCGCGGAGAAAAATACACAATGTCGTCATCGGCAAATCCCAGCTTGCGGCGCCATTGCGTTTCGGCGCCGGGCTTGAACACCTCGAAGTCCACACCCCACAAAACCCGAAAACTGCGGGCCGGATCAGCGCCCAGAGTAGCGCTCACCTCCAGAATATCCGCCGAGTCACCGGTCAAGGCGTCACAACTGCCCAGCGCGCGGCGGGCCAGCCAGTTTTTCAATCGGTTTTCGAATGGCGTCACATAGACGTCGTCGCCCCACACTGTCAGCACATTGGGGTGCACGCCGCTGAAGTGCCCCCAATATCCGTAGCCGGTCAGAAAATGAGTGTTGAGCAGATCCGGTTTTACTGCGGCCAGGATGGCTTTCACTTTGCGCAGGGTAAACAAGTACCGGATCGGTTTGGGTCCGAAGCCGGCTCGGATGTCATGCACCGTGACCCCGTCGATCGGTCCCGGTTGCACTGTCAGCAGGTGGCAGTCATGCCCCCGCTGGGCAAACCAACGGATCCACCGCTCGGTGTGGATGTGGCGTCCGATGGAAAGGAAGGCCAGGCGCATGGTCCCCTCCGGGGTGGCCAATGTAGGGCCGGGAAGCAGGTGGTGCCGGGAGCCGGGATCGAACCGGCACGGAGCAACGCTCCGAGGGATTTTAAGTCCCTTGCGTCTACCAATTTCGCCATCCCGGCACCGGATTGACAGATAATGCGGAGGCGGATTGCCGCTGTCAATCCTGGAGTCGCTCGTCGCATCATTCCGGGAATCATTCCTGCAATCCAGCGCGGGCCGAATGCAAAAAAAACCAGTCCGGAGACTGGTAGATTGGAGGCGGCACCCAGAGGCCAATCGACGACGACGATTTCGCAACCTACATAGCCAGCCAGACACGAGGTCGAACGTAGTGGCGCAAGATGCTATAGTCAGCTAGGGGTGACTTCTACCGGCAA
>CAZLUL010000332.1:0-3381 GCA_964562635.1 uncultured Fibrobacteraceae bacterium
CGAGCAGTCGGCCAAGACCCTGCGTGGCGGCAAAATGGACGACGTGATTTTCAAGGGCACCACCAAGCGCCGGCCCGTGGGCATGGCCGAAGTGACGCTGACGTTTGAGAACGAGGACCGTGGCCTGCCCATCGATTTCAACGAAGTGGCGATTAAGCGCAAGGTGACTCGGGATGGTGGAAGTGATTATTTTCTAAATGGTTCGCCCTGTAGGCTTAAGGATTTACGTGATCTGTTTTATGACTCGGGTGTGAACAATACGTCGTACTCGATCATTGAAGAATCGATGATCAAGCAGATCCTCAACGAGAACAATACGGAGTTGCGTAGCCTGCTGGAGCAGGGTTCGGGAATCACCAAATACAAAGCCCGCCGCAAGGAAACGCAGCGCAAACTGGACCGCACTCAGAGCGATCTGGTGCGCCTGTATGACATCATCGACGAGATCGGCCGCGAAGTGCGTTCGTTGCAGCGCCAGGTGGGCAAGGCCCGGCGGCACCAGAAGCTGTTCACCGAGATCCGCAGCCTGGATCTGGCGGTGGCCGAGCGCAAGCACATGGCCTTCGACAACCAGGAGACCGAGGCGCGCGACCAGCTCGAAGAGTTCCGCACCCAGAGCGAATCCGGCATCGGCGAGCTTTCGGAGTTGCAGGCGAAGATCGAAACGGGCCGGCCGACCATTGATGAGCGCGAGGCCGAACGCCGCCAGCTGGAAGAGGCCTTGCAGGCCTTTGAAGAAGAACTGCAGGAGACCGAGCGGCAGGTCCTGGTGCTCAAGCACCGGATCGAAGAACACGATCGGCGCATGGACGACAGTGCCCGGGGCATTCTGGAGGCTGGGGTCAGGCAGAAGGAAATCGAGGGGCAGATCGAGCGCATGACTTCGCATCTGGTCACCATCGAGGATGAGCTGGAAGGCAGCGGCGCCCTGTTGGATGAGCGCACCGAAAGCCTGCAGATTCTGGAAGACCGCCTGGCGCGGGATCGCGAGTCCCTGGACGACGCGACCAGCCGCAACCTTGAGGTGATCGAGAGCGACGCCAGCCAGCGCAGCCAGTTGCGTGAGCTGCAGGTCAAGCAGGAGAACCGCACCGAGCGCATGGGCATCCTGGCTGAAGACCGCCAACGCATCCTGAGCGAGGGAGAAACGGCCGAAACCCAACTGAGCACTCTGGCGGGCCAGCGGCACGAAGCGACGGGCGACCGGGTTGAGTTGTTGGAGGACCTGGCGGCTCGTGAGCGGCAGGAGACCGATCTGGAAATGGCCGGCAACGATTTGCAGGGCCAGGTTTCGGATCTGCACGGCAAGCGCGAGGCGGCCCGTTCGACTTGCGATCTGCTGGGCAAGCTGCACCAGGAATACGAAGGGTACGGACAGGGACCCAAAGAGGTCCTGAAGCGCCACGGCAGTGAAGATCGCGTCACCGGCGGCCTGGCCGACCTGTTGTCCGTCGATGCGGCCAATGCTCCGGCTCTGGAAATCCTGTTAGACGAGATGCTCGATGCGGTCGTGGTGCAGGATTGGCACACGGCGGTCGACCTGGTGCGCGAGCTGCGCGACGAAGAGATTGGCCAGGCCAGTTTCCTGTGCGGCGCTGGCTTCCAGAGCAATGGCGGCGATGCTGCAGCGGTCAGCGGCGGACGCCCGGCCCGCGAGGTCATCACCGGCCCCGGCGCCGAGTTGCCGGCCCTGAAGAACCTGCTGTCGCGTACGGTCATTTTTGATTCGGATGATTTGGCGGCCGCCGCAGCCAGTGGTTACACCGGCCCCGGCGTGGTGATCTGTGTCAGCCGCACCGGCCTGCTGATCAGCAGCGAGGGCAGCGTGCGTGGGGGCAAGGGCGAGTCCCAGGCCAGCAACCTGCTCGGTCGCAAAGAGAAACTGGACGAGATCGAGGCCGAGATCCTGGCCATCGAGGGCCGCATTGCCGGTGTGCAGGGAAAAGTGGCTGACAACAAGACCAAGCGCGAAGAACTGCGCGAAGGCCTGATCGCCGGACGTTCCCGCCTGAACGAAATCGACGAACGCCTGAGTGGTTTGACGGTGGAAATCGGCAACCTTGAGCACCGGCGCGACACCGCCGGCACGCGGGCGGCCGAGATGGCAAACGAACGCGAGCGTTGGTCCGCCGAAGTGACTGGGCTGATCCAGCAGGAGCGGGGCCTGACCGATCTGCTGACCGAAAGCGGCAAAGCCCGGCAAAACAGCACCGTCCGGCGGGAAGACTTGCGGCAGCAGGTCGAAGAAGCTGAGATGGCCCGCGACGAGGCTCGGGGGCAGGTCGAAGAATTCCGGCTGACGCACCAGCGTCGCGAATCCCAGAAGCGGGAAACCGAAACGGCGTTGGTCCATTTGCGGGGAAATGTTTCGGAGCAGTTCAGCCGGCGCGAGCGTCTGGCCGAAGAGACCGAAGTGGCCAAGGGCAACAAGGAATCCCTGGCCACGGAGCTGGAGGCCAAGCGGGAAATCATGGCCAAAGGCATGGACGATCGCGAACGCCGTCGTCAGGTGGTGCGTGCTGCCGCCGAAGGAATTGCCGCTTTGCACGAAGAAACCAGCGCCTGGCACGAACGGGTTCAGACAATCGAAAAGGCCCGCGGCAGCTTCCGCGAGTTGGCCATGGAAAAGGAAACCCTGCTGGCCACCCTGGACATCAAGCGTAACAACCTCGAAGAGCGCATCGAAGAGCAGTACAAGGGAGCCTTCAAGGAACTGCTGGCTTCCTTGAACCACGACGAACTGCCGTCCGAACTGGAGCGCGAAGAAGGCGTCTTCCAACTCGATCAGGCCGACAAGCTGCTCACTGACAAGCGCGGCAAGATCAATGCCCTGGGACCGATCAACCATCTGGCCCTCGAAGAATACGACACCAAGAAAGAGCGCCTGGATTTCCTGGAGAAACAGCGCGACGACGTGGAGAAGGCCCGCGACGATCTGGTCAAGGCCATCACCGAAATCAACCGCACGGCCAAGAAGCGCTTTGTGGAGACCTTCGAAGAGGTGCGCCGCAATTACATTGCCGTGTTCCAGACCCTGTTCAAGGGTGGGCGCGCGGACATGTCGTTGGTCAAGACTGACGATCCGCTTGAGAGCCACATCCATATCAAGGCCCAGCCCACCGGCAAGGTCATCGATACGGTTTCGTTGTTGTCCGGTGGCGAGCGGTGCCTGACGGCGTTGTCGCTGCTGTTTGCGGTTTATCTGGTGAAGCCGTCGCCGTTCTGTATGCTCGATGAGGCCGACGCGCCTCTGGATGATGCGAACATCGCGCGCTTCGTGAACATGCTGCGCGAGTTCAGCCGCAGCACCCAGTTCCTGGTCATTACGCACAACAAGTTGACCATGGAGACGGCCAACCACCTGTACGGCGTGACGATGAT
>CAZLUL010000333.1:0-3367 GCA_964562635.1 uncultured Fibrobacteraceae bacterium
ATTCGGCAGGACTATGAGGCCAAAAACGGCGGCAAAATCGATCTGAAGAAATTCCACGACGAGTTGTTGTCGTTTGGCTCGCCGGCGCCGAAACATGCGCGGGTGTTGATGGGGTTGGACTGAGAGGTCAGATTCCGTCCTGACACTCCCCACAAAACACCGAAGATCGTCCGCCAATCACGATCTTCTCCAACGTAGCCCCACAGTCGCGGCACGGTTCGCCACCGCGCCCATACACGCGCAATTTGTGCCTGAAATTTCCCGGCTTGCCGTAAAAATTCGTGAAGTTCAAGAACGTCGTGCCGCCGTGGCTGATTGCCAGGCGCATCACATCCTTGCCGCGCTTCAACACATCCCGCAGAACCTCTTTGTCCAGATCGCAAGGCCGCGCCAACGGGTGCACGCCCGCCAGAAACAGACTCTCGTCGACATAGATATTGCCCAACCCCGCGGCGATGCCCTGGTCAAGCAGCAACGACTTGATGGGCGCCTTGCGGTGGGCGATGCGCGAGTGCCAATCGGCAAACCGCACTGTCATCATGTCGGGCCCCACGTGGGCCAGGGCCGCCGGTGCGATCGCATCTTCGACCAACACCAGTCGCCCGAACTTGCGCATGTCGCGGTAATGGACTGGCGGCGCATCGGGGAATTCGAATACCAGGTGCACATGCTTGTCCGGTTCGTATTCATCGAGGATGAAAAATTGCCCGGTCATGCGCAGGTGGACCATCAGGTAGGCGGCGTCCGCACCTTCGCCGAACGCCAAAATCATGTATTTGCCGTGACGGTGAACATCCTGAAATACCTTGCCCACCAAGGCCTTACGGGTTGCGCGCACGCTTTGTCCGAGCACACCGGCAAAATTCACTTGCAGCCCCGTCAGCTGCTGACCCTGCAGATTTGTCCGCAGCGCTCGCGCGACATTTTCCACCTCTGGCAATTCGGGCACTAGAAGCTCCTCTCTTCCTTGACCGCGTCAAAGGCCGAGTTTACGGCGCGCATTTTTTCGGCGGCAAATTTCTGGAAGTCTTCACCCATGCCTTTGTTTCTGACCACATCAGGGTGGTACTCCTTGGCCAAGGCGCGGTAGGCCTTCTTGATCTCGCTCTCGCTCGCTTCGGGGCTCACGCCGAGCACCTTGTACGAGGTTTCGGTATTGGCCCGGGGGTTGAACATGCCGATGGCTTCGTCGTAGTCCCGCGCACTGAGGCCCATGGTCGAGGCGATGGATTTGATCAGGCTTTCTTCGGCCGGATGCAGGTGCCCGTCGGCCATGGCGATGCTCATCAACAACGAGATCAGGTCGCGCATGCGGGCCGGCTGCCCCACCAAAACCTGCCGAACCTGCCGCGCGAATTCTTCGGCCGGGATATCCGAGTCGCGGGCTTCGTTGAAAATCTGTGAGGCCACCCGCCGCTCGGCAGCGCCCATGTTCAATTGCATTTGGAGGAAGTTGTCGAAGCTGGCCACTTCGGCGGGGGTGACGGTGCCGTCAGCCTTGGCCACCTTGGCTGACAGGCTGATCATGGCGATGAGGAACGTCTGCTGGGCGTGCAGGGGGTTGTAGCCCATCCGGCCACCGCCAGGGCTGCGCGCGCCGGGGTGGGCTTGCGAGGCCCCCCCTTTGATTCTCACGTTGGAGCCCAGGGCGCCGCCAATAATGGCCCCCAGGGGGCCTCCCAGAATGAAGCCCAGCCCGCCCCCGAGCAATGTACCCAGCAAACCCATGTTTTACCCCGTTTTGAAGACAATGAAGCATGTGCGAAGCCCGGACATGATAAGTCCGTCTGACCGAAAACACCAAACGTACCAATGGAACTAAAGAATTATTCAAGGCCCGTTAAGCGTGGCCGAATAATATCAAACGTCTTCGGAGGCATACGCATCCGATTGGGTTGGGGTTCCCTGCTGTCCAGCCGGGGAAGAAGAAGAGGATTGATCATGCATATTCTCGTAGTTGAGGATGACTTCATTAGCCGCCGCCTTTTGTGCCGCTATCTCGAACCCCTCGGCGGTGCCGATGTGGCCGTCAATGGCAGTGAAGCCGTCGAAGCGGTGCGCGTTGCCCTGGCTTCGGACACCTACTACGATTTGATCTGTCTGGACATCATGATGCCCGGCATGAGCGGTCAGGAAGCCCTCGGCCTGATCCGCGAACTCGAAGAAGAGAACGGCCTGAGCAAGGGCAACGGGGCCAAGGTCGTCATGACCACCGCCCTGGAGGATCAAGACAATATCCAGCAGGCCTTCAGTTCGGCTGCCGATGGCTACGTGGTCAAGCCCATCGAGAAACAGAAATTCATGGCGACCCTGATTGATTTGGACCTCGAAGTCACGCAGGTAACCTGAACGGTCGGGGCTGCATTTCCAGGGCCACCAAACCGGGTGGCCGCCAGTTGATCGCCAAGATCATGCGGGACGACGTGCCCAATTGCTTCACCTCCCAGTCGGCTTACAACGAAATCTGATCCCACTCGCTATTGGCAGGGCGCATTTCTTGCTTTATTGTTGCGATTGAATAGCGACCTTGCAAGAGGCCCTGAAGTACCCGCTTATCCAGAACGAGGCTCCCATGTCCGCATTCCGTTCCCGCAAGCTTCCCTTTCGGCCCCTGGAAGCGTCTTTTAGCGCCGAGGCTTCAGGTGCCGACCTGGCCGAGCGCAAGGACATCGACTACCGCTTCAAGTGGAAGCTGGAGTTGATCTTCGACGATTGGGATAGCTGGGAAACATGCTTCACGAAAGTGGAACAGGCACTGCCCGGACTGGCGGCCCGGCAAGGCACGCTGACCGACTCGGGTGCCGCCCTGCTGAAGACCATCGAGGACATCCATACTGAACAGCGGTTGTTGGAAAAAGCCCTGATTTTTGCGGGCATGAAGAGCGACGAAGACACCCGCCTGGGAGAAAATACCGCCCGTAAGGGCCGCGTTTCGAGCCTGGCGGTCCGCTTTTCCGAAGCGGTGAGCTGGTTCGAGTCCGAGCTGCTCGAAATCGCGCCCGAACGCCTGGCCGAGTTGGTGGCCGAAGAAGACGGCCTCGCGCTGTACGCCCATTTTTTCCACAACATCCACCGGGGCCGGGCCCACACTCTGGCCGCTGAACAGGAAGCCCTGTTGGCCAGCGCCGGCCTGATGGCCCGCGGCGCCTCACAGGTGTTCAACGCCTTTGACAATGCCGACCTGCAGTTCGAGCCCATCACCGACGAAAACGGCAACGAAATCGCCCTGACCAAGGCTCGCTACTACAAGTTCATCAAGTCGCGGCACCGCCAGGTGCGGCAAGACGCCTACATCAAATTCCTGGACGCTTACGGCGGCCTGAAAAACACCCTGGCGGCCAACAAGACGCCAGGGCCCGAGATGCTG
>CAZLUL010000334.1:0-3365 GCA_964562635.1 uncultured Fibrobacteraceae bacterium
TTTTGGCACCGAAAAATCGTGCGGTACGAAGCTGTTTTCCGTCAGTGGCCCGGTCCAGAAACCGGGCGTCTACGAGATCCCGCTGGGCCTGCCGTTTCGCGAGTTTTTCCATGACTACCTCGGGGGCATGGTCGAGGGCGAAAAACTGAAGGCCGTGATTGTTGGTGGCAGTTCGGTGCCCGTATTGACGGCCGACGAAGTGATGAACGTGAATCTGGATTACGAATCGCTGGCGAATGCCGGCACCATGCTGGGCTCCGGCGGGATGATCATCATTCCGGAGAGCAGCGACATGGTCGAGCTGATTCAAGTGTTGATGCATTTCTACTTCGACGAGAGTTGCGGCCAGTGCACGCCGTGTCGCGAAGGCACCGGTTGGCTGCACAAGATCATCAAAAAATTGCGCGGCGGTGAAGGCACGGTCGGAGATCTGGACCTGCTGGAGCACGTGTGCCAGGGAATGGCCGGCTTGACCATTTGTCCGCTGTCCGATGCGGCCGTCATGCCCATGCGCAGTTTTATCGCCAAGTTCCGCCCCGAATTCGAGGCCCTCATCCAGGAAACCGCGACCGCTGGCAATTGCAGCCTTTGGCCGCGGGGTGAGCAGGAGTAATCGGTATGGCCAAGTTGACCATAGATGGCAAGGAGATCGAGGTTCCCGACGGAACCAGTCTCTTCGACGCCTGCAGAGAGGCCCGCGGCGAAGCGCTGCCTCATTTTTGCTACCACCCCGACCTGTCCATCGCCGGCGTCTGCCGCCTGTGCCAGGTCGAGGTCGAAGGCATGCCCAAGCTGACAATCGCCTGCAATACGACCGTGCGGGACGAGATGGTGGTGCATACGCGCAGCGAGCGGGTGACAAAATCGGCCCAGCAGATCCTGGAGATGCATCTGATCAACCATCCGGTGGATTGCCCGATTTGCGATCAGGCCGGCGAATGCGGTTTGCAGGACCAGTACATGCAGTACGGTCTGTACGACTCCGAAGTCGAGATCGACGACAAGGTGAACAAGGCCAAGGCCGAGGTGATTGGCCCGCAGGTGATCCTGGACAAGGAACGCTGCGTGCTGTGCAGTCGCTGCGTGCGCTTCTGCGACGAAGTCACTGGAACTTCGGAGTTGGGTATTTTCAATCGCGGTAATCGGGCCGAGATCGGCACCGCGCCGGGGGTGGAGTTGGACAACAACTACAGCCTCAATACGGTGGACATCTGCCCCGTGGGTGCGCTGACCAGCCGTGATTTCCGCTTCCAGAAACGGGTGTGGATGCTGAAGGCCGCCAATTCGGTGTGCCCTGGTTGCGCCACCGGTTGCAATGTGCGCATTGACCATGAAGCCGGCCGCATCTACCGCCTGAAGCCTCGCTACAATCCGGAAGTGAACGGCCGCTGGATGTGCGACAAGGGCCGCATGGAGTACAAAGCCGTGCACGCCGACAACCGCCTGAACGAGCCGCGTTTCAAGGGCGAAACCGGCCGCTGGGCTGACTTGAAGACCGAGCTGAGCAGCCGGATCGAAGGCGGCGTGGGACTGGTCGTCAGCAGCGCGCACCAGAGCCTGGAAGAAATGTTCCTGCTGAAATCCCTGGCCGCCGGGGGCGCCGTTTGTGGTGGCCTGGCCGGCAGCGACATGAGCGAGGGCGATGACCTGTTGCTCAATGCCGACCGCACCCCCAACCGCAAGGGTTTGGCGTTGCTGGGCCTGGGCGAAATGGACGGCGCGGCACTGGCGGCAGCGGTCAAAAATGCCTCCGGCACGGTGCTGATCAACGGGGGCAACCCGGCCACGGATTCGGATGTTGCCAAGGCGTTGCAGGCCCACGGCAAGGTGATCTACCTCGGTACCCATGACAACGAGACCGCCGCGGTGGCGGACATGGTATTGCCGGGCGCGGCCTGGGCCGAGAAGGCCGGCATTTTTGTCAACAAGGATGGCCGCCTGCAGGCATTCTCGCAGTCGGTGGCCCGCCAGGGCAGCGGCCGCGAAGACTGGCGCATACTGAGCGAGCTTGGCGGCGATGAAGCCCTGACCAGCCTGAAGTTGGTGCGTGAGGCGGTCGCTTCGGCGCTTGAATTGTCGGCTGGCTTGTCGGCCGAGACCAACCTGAACAAACTGCCCGCTCGCGGCCTCGCCCTTGAAGGCGTGACCGCCGGAGGTGACGACTGATGCCCATCGTGCTCGAATCATTGGCCAAGATCGTCTTCATGTTCCTGCTGATCATGGGGATGGTCCCGGCTCTTATCTGGGCTGAGCGCAAGGGCGCGGCTTTTATCCAGGATCGCACCGGTCCGAACCGCGCTTCCATCGGCGGCGTGCGCTTGGCGGGCTTGGTGCATCCGATCGCTGACGTGCTGAAGCTGGTTTTCAAGGAAGACGTGCAGCCCGAGGCGCGCCACAAGGCGTTCTACAACCTGGCTCCGTGGCTGGCGATGACCATTGCCGTCAGTTCCTACGCCGTGATTCCCTTTGGAGATTTCATTACCATCGCCGGGCGCAAGATTCCGCTGGTGGTGGCCGACCTGCAGGTGGGCGCGCTCTATGTTCTGGCAGTGGCCAGCCTGGGCACCTACGCGGTCGTCATGGCCGGCTGGGCTTCGAACAACAAATTCACCTTCCTCGGTGGCATCCGCGCCACCGCCCAGATGATCAGCTACGAAATAAGCATGGGGCTGGCCTTGATGGGCCTGATGCTCATCTTCTCGTCGCTGCGCATCACCGACATTGTCGCGGGCCAGGGTGAGATGATCTTTGGCTTCATTCCCAAGTGGGGCATCGTGGTGCAGCCGCTGGGCTTCATTCTGTTTATTACCGCGGTGTTCGCCGAAACCAATCGCAACCCCTTCGATTTGCCCGAAGGCGAATCCGAGATCGTGGCCGGTTTCCATCTCGAATACAGCTCGCTGAAATTTGCGCTGTTTTTCATGGCCGAGTACTGCCACATGGTCGTTGGCGCGGCCCTGATCGCTTCGTTCTACTTCGGTGGCTACCAGATCCCATGGGCGCCGCGGGCCGTGCTCGAAGCCCATGCCGGTGGTCTGTTGACCGCCAAGCTGATCGGTATTGCCTTGGTGGCTTCGGTGTTCGCGCTGCTGTTTTTGCGCCGGGCGCAGAAGGAAAAGAACAAGTTCAACGATAACCGTGATCGCGAACCGGTACTCGGTGCCGGTCTGTGGATCGTGGTGGCCATCGGGGCGGCCGGCGCGTTGCTGCTCAAGCCCTGGACCGTGGGCCCGCAAGGCGCCGAAATGGTGGCTACGATTTTCCAGATCTCGGCCTTTGTGGCCAAGGTGGTCTTCTTCGCCTGGCTGTTCATCTGGGTGCGTTGGACCTTGCCCCGTTTCCGTTATGACCAATTGATGCATTTG
>CAZLUL010000335.1:0-3359 GCA_964562635.1 uncultured Fibrobacteraceae bacterium
TCCCCGGCACAACGTCGTTGGGGATCATCTCGTCCTCAATGATGTGGCATTGAAATTTGACGCACTCAGCCCCAGCCGCAGCCGCGTCATCTACCATGCGCCGCGCCTTCTCAAAGTCACCTTCGTGGTTAATGCCGATCTCAGCGATCACTAGAGGTGGAAAATCCGGTCCTATTCTTCGATCACCTATCTCCAAATGTGCCTTCCTCTCACCCATCACCCCCCCTACCAGACGGTCCAGCCGCCGTCGACGACGAGATTGTGCCCTACACAGTGGCTCGCTGCATCTGAGGCCAGATAGACAACTGCCCCACGTAGTTCGTCCTTGGTCTCCATGCGGCCAAGCGGGTTGAGGTTTTTAAAACGGCTCAAAAACGGATCCTCGTGGCCGTTGAATACCCCACCGGGTGTAATGCAGTTGACTCGAACTCCTCGTTCAGCCCAGAGAGTAGCCAGATACCGGGTCAGCCCAATGACGCCCGCCTTGCTGACGGAGTAGGCAGGCGGCTGCACTATCCCAGTGTTTTCATAGATGCGGTGGTGTGGACTGACGACCCCGTACAACGATCCAATATTTATGATGCTGCCAGACCCTCGTTCAAGCATGTGGGAGCCAACGACCTGGCAACCAAGAAAGGTGCCAGTCAGATTTACCTCGAGGATTGCGTTCCAGTCGTCAATTGGGAAATCCTCCGCCGAAGAATCGAACGCTGCGGTCCGAGACTGATTGGTGTACGCGGCATTGTTGACGAGGATGTCGACCTTACCGAGTTGGCTTTTGGCTGCATCAAGGACTTCGACCCAGGATTTACGTGACGTCACATCACCTTCACAAGCCATCGCGCGAACGCCCCTCTCACGTTCAATCTCTTGAGCAAGTTCCTGGGCGTTCTCCGGTTCGATGTCCGTCAGCACTAAATCGGCGCCAAAATCGGCAAGCGCCCTGGCATATTCCGGGCCGAGAAGGCCCGACGCTCCAGTGATCAACGCAACTCGCCCATCGAGACGGAACAGTTCGTTGGCTCTATCGCTGCTTTTTGAATTGGTCACTTGCCGGTTCCCTGACATCGGATCAAATACTCCACCATTCGGAAATCGAACTCGGTATCAATGTCTATGCCACGATCTCTCGGTATTTCGTGGATCTGCATCTTGGCCAACGACCAGTGGGAGAATTGATCAAGCGCATATCTCCGTATCGCGTACGCAGCGGGAGACAGGCTGTAGACGCTTGGCGCGTGCTGTCGGCACGTAATCGGTTCTGGCGGCTGTTTGACAATGCTCACCGAACCACCGTTTTTGTTCTCAACCATGTTGAAGTACGGGTTGCGTTCAGCTTCGTAAGCTGTGATCGCCACGTCAGCCTCACCGGACATCAATAGGTCCACCGTGTTATCCACATCCTCCGGAAGCCGCAACGGGACACCCGAATCGAGGTCCACCAGAACATCTACCGTACAGCTCCCTTGAGCCTCCAACGTCTCAACGAGGTGTTTGAATACGTCCCATTTGGACGCGCCATCACTCGCCAGGTGTGGTGGACGCATGAACGGCACTTCTGCGCCCAATTGCCTGACCACATCAGCAATCTCAGAGTCATCGGTGGAAACAACCACGCGATCCAGCCGCCTTGCCTTCAACGCACACTCCACTGTGTAAGCAATCAAAGGCCTGCCGAGGAGAGGGCGGAGGTTCTTTTTTGGCACGCCCTTCGATCCCCCTCGCGCACAAACGGAGCCGACAATCATGTTCAGGCTCCTCCCTTCTCTGTTACTCGTCTTTCTTCGGGTGGGCCAAAAAGAGTCTGGTCTTCGAGACACGCCGCGGTCAGCTTTTCCGCGAGATCCATCGCGGGCAGCACAGATCCAATCGAATAGTCCTCGTCAGTTGCCCCGGTGTCCATCAGCCTTTGAAATTCCGCCGCTTGCGCCAAAAAGCCCGGTTTGAACTGGCGGTCTTCATCAGAGGGCTCTATCACCCAAGGATCGGGCAAACCATCTTCAAACACACTGCAGGTTTCCAGAGGTGCAAAAACATATCTCCGACCAGAAGAACAGAAACTGACTCCCCACCGCCCTGGGCTATCCCAGGTGGAGGTGAGTGAAACCAGAACGTTCCGTTCTGATACGCCGTGCATTGCCATCTGCCAGAGGAACGGCTGGCCACGATTGAGGCCAATGACTTGAACCTTGGGAACCGGGCCCGCCAAATAAATCAGGGTGTCAAGCGCATGAAGGCTATTGGCAAATACCAGTCGTTCAACCGCATCCGGGGAATCGCCGCGGTCCAAATAAACGCCGGGTCGTTCGGACCAGTCTACAAACACGGCGGTAATCGCGTCTTTACCACCGGCATTTTCAATGGCCCGACGAAGCACCGAGTAATGGCGCCTATTCACGCCCACCATGGTCGGCGCCCCAGACTTGCTCGCCAGTTCGCCCAGGGTCACTGCATTTTGTCGAGACAGGCCGGGAGGTTTTTCCAACAATGTTGGAATTCCGAATGGCAAGACCTCACAGGCGGCTTCGTACATCGAATCGTACGAAGCGCAACACACCACCCCGTGCGGACGTTCCTTTTCGAGCATTTCCGAGATGCTGGCATACGTTTTCTGAATGCCTCCCTGGTCGCGGGCGAGATCGCGGTTCTTCTTACTCCGGTTACAGCTCGCGATGACCTCGCACCCGATGCTGCGAAATACCTCCAGATGGTGACGGGCGATATTGCCGTACCCAACGATGGCGATCTGTTTTATGTCACGGGCAGGCACAGGGTGCGGTCCTCCGGGCGCGTGAGTGGCAAATCAACTGGACAGTTTCCCTGTCTCTCAGACAAGTAGGCGGCCACCAGCACCTCCACCGATCGTTTGCCGTGGACAGCTGCACACTCCATCAGTTCCTCGTCGGATATCAACTCTTCGATTACGCCCCGCAACATTGTGTGCATGTTGACCTTCGAAGTCAGGCCATCCGGCACAACCAAGGGTTCAAAAACGGGGGGGCGTCCGGGTCCCGGTTTCACGGAAAGGTCCCTTCTGATGATCTCCACTTCGCCGGAGTGTTCATCCAACCGAATTCTGGCGGCAGTGAAATCAATCTCCACCGACATGGGCCCAGCACCATCCTCTATCTGAGCTACCACCGCCCTGATGCCCCGGCCAAGATCCATCACCACCGTGCCACCAGGGTCGACAAAGGTCTGCCCCCTGGGATTGTCCCCCACTGGTTCGTCCACCCAAGCCACAACGCGTTGGGTTTCAACTCCCAGAAGGAACTCAATGAGGTCGAAGCTGTGTGTTGCAAGGCATCCGAGGCCGACACCAGGTCGTTGGATCCACATTGCCCTCGGTTCCCCAAGTT
>CAZLUL010000336.1:0-1259 GCA_964562635.1 uncultured Fibrobacteraceae bacterium
CAGCCCTTCAAATCCCGCACTGAAATCCGCCTGGCCCAGGGCCGGCATCATCTCGTGCAGAACGGTACTGAAGTGCACCGACGATTCCCGCGGCAATTCGCAGGGCAGGTTGTCCACCGACATGATGACCGGGCCGTCGCCCCGCACCCCATCGGTGACCTCGCCCGTTTCCGGATCGTAGACATAACAGGGCGCCTCGGGCATCGGTGCCTTGAGGGTCACTTCGATGCTGCCCTCGATATCGCAACTGATGTCGCCAATGACTTTCAGGCGGGGGTTCTTGTCGGGGCCGTAGTTGTTTTTGACCCATTTTTTGGTAACCAGCCGCGGGTAATCCGGCGTCCAGTAGATCGTATTGAGCAATACGTCGAGGTTGGGCAGGTAGTTGGCAAAAATTCCGCGGTAGTTCTTCGGACGCTGGTAATAGTCCTGCAATACGAACTGAGCGTCGCCTGATCGCGGCTCGACCATGTCCTGTTCCTTGAAAACCACCTTCAACAGCGGTCCCAGGTCTTTGGCGGTGCCCTTGCCGGCCTCAGCCAGCTCCGCCACCGAAATCTCGCGCACCGACACGCAGTCCAAAATGGCAGCGCACCCCTTGGCCACATTGCCGTAGCCGGCCACACCGATGATCAGCGGCTCTTGCAACGGCCCCATCCCATCAGCTGCAATGCGCAAGCCAATTTCCCGCAGGTGTTCCTGTGCCTCAGGCAGACTGTCATATTGGTAGGCGTGTTTGATGTCGGCCAGGGGCGTGGTCAGTCCCTGCAACTCCAGGCGCTCGGCCAAAGCCACCAGGGTTTCGATGGCGCCAGCGTAGCCAGCGTGCAGGCTGAAAAATATCAGGCGCCGATTTTGCTCGTCGGCAATGCGTTCGTAGTCGATGAGGGTGGCTTTTTGGTCCAGGAATTTCTGCAACAAGGGCAGGTTGTAGTCTTGACCCTTGATGGTGTGGGAAAAACAGAGGTAGGCCTTTTTTTCCTGCACCAGGTCGATGGGGATTTCCTTGACGGCCACGACAATGTCCGCGCCCGAAATGTCCTCGGCCACGTCGATGTTGACGGCCTGGTAGTCGGCATCAGTGAAGACCCGGATAGGCGAGGTTTGGACGACAAAGTCGAGGCCGTGCTCTGACTTCAATTTGGCCACATCGGCAGGCACCAGGGGCACGCGGCGTTCCCACTTGTTCTTGTCTTCCCTGCGAATGCCAATCGTCACGCCCATGATGTCACCTGTTCGGAGAGGCCCACTAGAATTTC
>CAZLUL010000336.1:1359-3346 GCA_964562635.1 uncultured Fibrobacteraceae bacterium
GTGGCCCACGTGGCGCAGACCATCGACTGGTTCATTGAAGGTGGCTTCCGGGAGGAGGGCTTTGATCTGGACTTCGCGGCCCACCAGATCAAGGTGCGCGAAACCACGTCCCTGGCGACGGCCTTCAGTTGGCTGGCCCGCAGCGTTGACGGGGCGGCAGACGTCCTGGTCAACAAGACCCAGGATGATATGATGGCCCCCATCGCGGCCGGTCCGATCATGGGTGGCGAACCACGGGCGGCGATCATTGCCGCCATTGCCGAACACACCGCCCACCACCGCGGCTCCCTGGCAGTTTATGCCCGGGTCCTCGGCTACTCACCGCCCATGCCATACATGGACTAGAAGCCACATCACAAGAAAGGCCCCGCAAATCTCGCGGGGCCATTTTTATGAGCTGTCGCTGAGGATCTATCGCGGTGAGGAAAAACGCAACCCGGCGGCCAGGCCATTGCGCCAGTTGACCCAGTTGTGCCCGGCATTGCGGGTCACCAGCCCCACCTCCGCCCCCTGGGCGGCCAGCGCTGCCGCCAGACGTTCGTTGCTGCCGGTCAACCATTCCAACTGCCCACAGTCCAGATGCCAGGACAACTCCCGCGGGCCCTCTTGCTGCACCTGTCGCAAGAAGCTCTCGTTGCCCGCAAAGGGGAAATCGAAATCCATGTCCGGCGAAAAAAGAAATGCCCCCGACTGGCTGACCACCCGCTGAAACCGGTCGGGATGGGCCCAGGCCAGATGGGCGCTGCACAATCCGCCCAGACTGGCGCCCCAGGCGGTGCGCCGGCCATCGCAACGCACTCGTTCTTCAACCGTCGGCAAGACTTCGTCCACCATGTGGGCCAGGTAGTCATCGTTGAAGGCGTATTCGACCGTGCGCTGGCTCGGCGTCAGGAAAACCAGATGGGCCGGGCCCACTTCGCCCGCCGCCAACATCCGATCAAGCACCTGACAGACCCGGCCCCACCCGTAGTAGGCCTTGCCATCCTGAAAATAGATGGTGGGCAACTCCGCCTCAGCCAGACCGGCGGGCGTATACACCAGTACCTGCCGCTCGGCACCAAAGTGGACCGTCGGCACCCGTAAGCGCAAAACCCGGCCCTGCGGCCGCACGTCTTCGCCCACCAGCCACGGGTCAGGACGATAGGCGGGACCGGTCAGGTGTGAGGCAAACTTCCACCAGGGATTCAGCAGCGGATTGGCATTGTCGGGGTCCGGATGTTTTTCGCCCTGGGCATCCTGCCAGGCGTATTCGAAATAGGCATCGTCGGGCAGATCGAAAGGCTGCAACTCCGCCACGGTCAACGGCGCCTTGCGCCAGTCCGTCAGATCACTCAGCAGGTGGGTGGCCCAATCCGGCGCCGAAAGTTCAACCCGCATCTCAAGTGCTCAGATCGCGGCCGGTCTTGCGCACCAGGGTCTCGACCTTGCTGTCCAGGCGACCATCGTGGCCGGCCCGGTAATCAAATTTCAAGGTGCAAGCGACGCGGCCGCAGTCAGCACTCATCCGATCGTAGCAGGCCTTGACCACCGCCATGACTTCGTCGTATTGGCCCTCCAGGCAAGTGCCCATGGGGCCCAGACGATAGGGCAATCCGCTGTCGTCGATGATTTCCAGATTGCGCTGCACATAATCGCTCACGCTCTCGCCCTTGTCCGTCGGGTACATCGCAAATTCCAGCAGGACCATGGTCAAACTCCTAGGTGGCGCCATCCGATAACTTCAGGCGCTTGGCGGCCTGCTTGCGGGCGTTTTCGTCCAGCAGGGACTTGCGCAGGCGAATCGTCTTGGGCGTGATCTCCACGTACTCGTCGTGGTTGAGATACTCCAGCGCCTCTTCGAGGCTCATTTTTATGGGCGGCGCGACTTTCATTTTCCGGTCCGTGCCACTGGCCCGCATATTCGACAACTGCTTGGCCTTCTGGGCATTCACAACCAGGTCTTCATCCCGCGTGTACTCGCCGATGATCTGGCCGGTGTACAACACGT
>CAZLUL010000337.1:0-3299 GCA_964562635.1 uncultured Fibrobacteraceae bacterium
GCTTGAAAGTAAAAAAGGGTGAAATCAGTCACAAGAACCTGAAGGTTCTCGAGTAGTTTTGAGAAGGGATCGCGATATTATAGTGAGGAATGGCAAATAATGAGGAACGGCCTTATCGCCCACCTAAGAGGACAAAAAATCCTGCTGTTTCCTGAGCTGCCAAGCCGGCACAAAGGAAGATTCGATTCGCCATGGAGTTTGTGAATCTTACTCAGTATCAATTCGCATACTTGCCTGGACGAAACAACTTCCCGGGCCATTCCCTCACGCTGATCGTCAAGGGCACATTCAAACTTCGCCCCGCGGAAATGGCGATTCCTGTCGATGACCAACCATTTCCCACCGGTGACGAACTCTATCCGGATGATGAAGAGGGCACGGGCGCCCCGAGGTATGAGAACGATTTTGCCCCCTTCAAGCCGCGAACGGATCTGCTGCTGGTCGGAAATTGTTATGCACCCGGCCAAACTCCGGTTCCATACAGTCGGGCCAGTTTCCGCGTGGGCAACCATCAAAAGTCTGTCAATGTCATAGGCGATAGAAGGTGGAAAGGCCGGCTGGGTGGTTGGACTGATCCTGAGCCTTTTGCCGTGATGCCAATCCGCTACGAGAACAGCTTTGGCGGTGAAGGCTTCGCTGGAAATCCAGCCGGCAAAGGATACCAGTCAAAGAAGGGGGCCGATGACTCCAAGAAAGACATGCTGCCCAACATTGAAGATGCCCAGCGCATTATTCGCGGCAAGGGGGACCAGCCGGACCCGGTTGGGTTTGGGCCCCTGAACCGCATGTGGCAAGAGCGGTTCGCAAAAGTGGGGACCTATAAAGGTGATTGGAAGGACACACGTTTCCCGGCGTTCCCGAGTGATTTTGACTGGGCGTTTTTCAACGCGGCCCAGCCTGATCTTCGGGTTGAAGGCTACATTCGTGGTGACGAGGACCTCTCCATGGAGAATCTCCACCCGGAGATACCTCTCTATTCGTCCAAGCTGCCGGGTATTCGCATCAGATGTTTCGTCGAGGAAAAGCAAATCCCAGACGCTGCGGAAGCGCCGTTCTATGAAGCAAAGATGAATCTGGATACACTCTGGGTAGACATGGAGTCTGAGGTTTTGACTCTGGTCTGGCGGGGGGGCACCGAAGTCAGTTCCGAAGAATTCGAGGAAATCGGGAATTTGCTGGTATGCGCAGAGCAGGTGGACGATACGCCCGTTGCGGTCGAGAACCACCGGGATATTCTGCATCAAGCCCTTGCTGCCTTGGAACGGGAATGGAGCGGCGAAGATGAGGATACGGAGGAAGAGGCCGCCCACGACGATGATGAGTCCGAGCTTCAGGCCGCTCAGGACGCTCCTGATGAAGACGAAGCGAAAGGCGACGCCGAGATAATCCGCATCCAGGCCCAGATGGCCGCGATGCAATCTCCGGAACCGACGTTACCACCACCGGCGGAGGCAGATGAGCAAGAAAAAACCAGGGAGCAGATCCTGGCAGAGGCTGGTGCTGATGCAGATGGGGACCTTGATGAAGAAACTGAGATCCCCAAGCCGATTGAGTCCAGGGCGGATGTGGAAGAACTGATCGCCGCGAAAAGATCTCTCTCGGGGCGCGATTTGCGGAATATCGATCTCAGTAATCTTGTGGCCAATGAGGTCGACTTCAGCGGCGCCAACCTGAGCGGCGTTTGCCTCGCCGGTTCAAACCTTGAGGGCTCGTTTTTCGTTGAAGCCAATCTCGAGGGAGCAGATCTGTCGGGGTGCAATCTGTCGGCAGCAAATCTGAGTCTGGCCAATATTCAGGCTGCTCGCCTGATGCGGAGCGTGCTGTGTGACGCTGATTTTACAGGCAGTCAGATGATGCGGGCTGATCTCTCCTCAGCCGAAGCCAAAGACGCGATTTTTGGGTCCGCCCAGCTCGAACAAGGCCAATTGGAGGGGATCAAAGCGCCAGGCGCGGATTTCTCGGAGGCCAATTTGAATGGCGCATGCCTGGATGCCGCCCTGCTTGATGACACCAGTTTTGCCGGCGCATCGGTACACAGCGCATCGTTCAAAGGGGCATCACTCCGTGACTCTGATTGGGCGGGAGTTGCTGCGCAAAAGGTGAACTTGGATCAAGCGGAGATGGCGGGATTTCGGGCCACGGAAGGCGGCGATTTTACCGAAGCCACCTTTCGTGAAACCAAAGGCAAGGAGTCGAACTGGCAGGGCGCTGATTTGACCGGGGCCGATTTCTCATACGCGGAAATGGAAGGGGCAGACTTCACCAAAGCATGTTTGCAGCACACCTGCCTGGAAGCAGCCGACATGGCGCACGCCAAATTCCACAAGGCTGATCTTGAAGGAGCCAAGCTGGTGACCGTGAATCTTTTCCAGGGGAGTATGGAAAAGGCGAACTTGAAAGATGCTGACCTGAGCGGTTCAAATATGTACGGCGTGGAATTCCAGGACGCGATCTTTCACAACACCGTGGGCAAGGGAACCAATCTCAAGATGACGAAACAGGACAAGGGATAACGGATAATGTCGAAATCAAATACATCTGATTCAGGTCCTGGTCTGTTCCAGACTCCGGAAGAGTTTCTGGCGCACGTCGCATCCGGCCAGGATCTCTCCGGGCAGAGAGTCGTGCGTTTGAATCTTACGGGTGCCGATCTGCGGGGTGCGAACCTCGCTGGGATCACGATCATGCAATCCGACTTGCGCAACGCCGACCTGGAGGGGGCCTCACTTCTGGGGGCTGAACTGAATGAAGTCGATCTGCGGGGGGCACGACTCATCCGGTCAAATCTCACGAGCGCCACGCTGACCAACTCGAACTGTGAGGCGGCGGATTTTACTGAATCCCAACTGGGGCACTTGTCTTGCCGTGCGGATTTTAAGCATCCTCTGCTGTTGGCGCCTTCTGACCTGGCAGGTCTCGATGCGAGCGACCCTCTTCCTGCCTCGTTGCGCGGTGCCTGCAATCTGGAGGGCTGTCGATTTGAGCAAGCCGACTTGACTGGAGCGAAATTCGAAGGCGTGTTGCTGAATCGGGCTCAATTCATCAAAGCAACACTTCAGGATGTGGAATTCACGGCCTGTTCCCTTCGGGAAGTGCTGATACGGGATTCGGTGCTGCAAAAGGCCGTCATCGTGAGCTGCGATTTCAGCTCCTCTCAGCTTGATAAGAGCCCCCTGGTCGCGTCCTTTCTCGAGGATACAAAGATTCAAGATTCGGACCTGGGCCGGGCCGAGATCAGAGACGTCGTCTTTGACAGGATCGATTTCGTCGGCCGCTTCGAGGATCAGATAGGCGGGATC
>CAZLUL010000338.1:0-3284 GCA_964562635.1 uncultured Fibrobacteraceae bacterium
AGCTGTTTCTGGGTTACGGGACCGCCGTGGAGTGCGACTGCTTCGAGATGGGGAGCCCCGCGTTCCTTTCCTTTACGGTGCATACGGATCTGGAGCTGCCAGGCGGATTGCTGACCGCCGGAGGCGGAACACCCGGTTTGGGACGGTTTCTGACCCAGGTCGATGACCAGTGGGTGGATCTGGTGGAGGCGGGGATCTTGACTCGAGGGCCGCTGGTGATCTCGGGATCCACTCAATGTTGCGAACCTCCCGTTGGGGCCACGTCCGAAAGCTGGGGCACCCTCAAGGCCCGGTTTCATTGACAGGGTGCGGTCAAGATGCGGGGGGATCATCGGCCCTTGATCTATGGACCCTCTTGCGATTTAATCGGTTCTACCTAAGATTTCCGTAAGGAGAAAAATGTCAGCAAGACTCTTCACCGGCTTTACCTGAGCCCGCCACCTGGACGCTGCCCGTGACCGGCATGCGCTCTGTGGTCGTTGCTGACGAGTCCCTTCCTCCGGCGCTTCCCCCCTGACGCTATCCACTTCGCGGGCCCGCTCCTTTTGGCGCTGATTCCGGTAATAATCCTTTAATTTTAAGTGATGGTTGGATGGCAGGATACCCACGGCATTGGGAATTTGACGAGGTCTACGATTCCGTGGACCGCGGCTGCGGCGATTTCATCATGGATCTGCGAAAGGTGATGATCGGCTTGGCCCCGGGTTCAGCGCTCCTGGTGGCCAGCCGCGACGCCGGTGCTCCGGTGGAACTCCCAGCCTGGTGCCGGCTCACCGGCCATTGCTTGGTGGAGGCCCGGCCGCCCTTTTACCTGGTGCGCAAACGCGATACCTGAACCTGATGGAGGAATCAATCATGGCCAATACATTCTGCGTGACGATAACCGAGAGCAAGAGCAACGGCGACAAGGCGACCGTGGGCTTCGTGGTGGCCAACGCCGCCCTGGGCAGCGAAAAGGATACCATGGTGTTCTTGAGCGCCGATGGCGTGTGGGCGTCGGTAAAGGGCGAGGTCGACAAGATCGTCGAAGGCGAACCATTCGCTCCGCTCAAGGATTTGGTCGAGAAGTTCACCGGCGGCGGCGGCAAGATCCTGGTCTGTTCACCCTGCATGAAAAAGCGCGGCATCACCGAGGACATGCTGGTCGCAGGCGCGACGCCGGCCGGCGGGGCCGCCCTGGTCGAATGGCTGGCCAACGGCTCGCCCTGCGTGGGGTACTAGAAATGGCCGGACTCGAAAACCTCGCCCCGGACCATGTGTTCGACGGGGGCGATCTGGACTGCGGGTCGGGCCTGGTGCTGCTTATCCGGGAGCACATGCTGCAGGTGCCGGCAGGTGGGGTGCTGGAGATGCGCAGCGTCGAACCAACGGTGGCCGACGATCTGCCGCCCTGGTGCCGCATGGTGGGTCACGAGTTCTTGGGGTCGGTTCCCGGAGAGACATCTGCCCAGAAACGGTTTTTCGTGCGCAAGGGAACGGGCCCCGCTGTGCAGGAAGAATCCAAGGCCCTGGAAAAGGACAAAGCCCGCGCCAGGAAGTACGAATGGCGGCTCAGGGCTCGCGCCTCGGACCACCTGAAGACCACGGTTTATTGCCGCAACTTCCAGTGGGACCTGGGGCAGCCCGCCAGTTTCGAGGAGAAGGACGCGCATCCTTCGGCGGTGGAAGGGTTGCTGGGCGCGCTGGCGGGCGATCTGGTGACGGGTTTTTCAACGGCCGCAGCCGCCGCCGGTCTAACGGTGGACGATGTGGAATTGACCGCCCGCGGACGGTTGCACGACGTCATGGCTCACCTCGGCCTGAGCGAGGGTGACCCATCTTTTGCGGCCATCGAGGTAAAACTGTTCGCCTCGACTTTCGACGATGCCGACCGTGTGCGATCGGTCTGGGCTGATACGGTCCGGCGATCGCCCCTGACAGCGACCTTGGCCAAGGCGACGGAGCTGGTGGCGAAGATCGCCATCGTTTAATTCAAAATGGTGTCTGACCGTTTTCGAGGGCCCCCCGGGGGGCCCTGGTGTAGATGTTAAAAATACCCGCCGGCGGGTTGATATGGTGTATCTGATTATTTTACAACAGAATGGAAGAGTTTTTGTTCCCCGATCGGTAAGGGAGCATTCAGCATTAGGAGAATCATGTTCGACGTGACCCAGGTGGGCAGCTGGCCCCGCTCAAGGGACCTGCTGCGCGCCCTGCGCGACAAGCAGATGGGGCGGATGTCCCGGGCCGAATTCGAAAAAGTAGCCGACGCCGAGGTGCGCCGCTGCGTGACCCACCAGGTGGATACGGGCGTGGATGTTGTCGTGGACGGGGAGCATCGTCGCGACAACTTCTATTCCTTCGTCACGGACAAACTCGACGGCACGCGCCTGATGTCGCTGGCCGACATGCTGGACACCGTGGATGACAAGGCCGCCTTCGAGGAAATGCTCTCGACCCTGGATGTGCCGGCTTCGTCCATCCGCAATCCCACCTGCACGGGCCGGATCGCGCGCCGCGAACCACTTGCCGTGGAAGAGCTTAAGTTTGTGCAGCAACTGACGGACAAACCGGTCAAGGTCACCCTGCCGGGACCCTACCTGCTGACCCGCTCCATGTGGGTGGGCGCGTTTTCTAAGGCCGGTTACGACGATAAGACCGAACTGGGAGACGACGTGGTGAAGATCCTGCGCGAGGAACTTCTGGAGCTTCGCGACCAGGGCGCGGCCTTTGTGCAGTTCGATGAGCCTGTTCTGACGGAAATCGTCATGAGCGAGGACAATGACCGCCGCACCTTCATGTGAGCCACCCTTGCCATCCGCCGTGACGCGGGTGCCGAGCTTGCATACGCCGCCGAGCTGATCAACCGGATCACTGACGGAATCGAAGGTATCCGTACCGGGGTCCACGTCTGCCGCGGCAACTGGAGCCGCCAGGAAGAGGTATTGCTGACCGGCGATTACCACGCGCTGCTGCCGGCGTTCGAAACAATGAAGGTCGATCAATTCGTGCTGGAGTACGCTACGCCGCGGGCCGGAGAACTGGCCATCGTCGGCGAGGCGCTCAGCGACCGGGAGCTGGGGCTTGGTTGTGTGAATCCCCGCACCGACGAGGCCGAGGATCCGATGGACATCGTGGCGCGCGCCGAAGAGGCCCTTCAGTATTACCGGCCGGACCAGATTTTCCTCAACCCCGACTGCGGGTTCGGTTGTTTCGCCAACCGCTGCGTCAACGAGGAGGCCAACGCGGTGGCGAAATTGAAATCCATGGTCAGTGCCGCGAGAATATTGAGGGAACGACACGGC
>CAZLUL010000339.1:0-3266 GCA_964562635.1 uncultured Fibrobacteraceae bacterium
AGCAGTACTGGTCCAAGTACTACCTGCATTACAACTTCCCTCCCTTCAGTGTGGGCGAGGTCGGCCGTTACAGCGGTACCGGTCGTCGCGAGATTGGCCATGGAAAACTGGCCGAGCGCGCGATCCGTCCCATCCTGCCGGATCTCGAAGATTTCCCGTACACCATCCGTTTGGTGAGCGACACCCTCGAGAGCAACGGCTCCAGTTCTATGGCTACGGTCTGCTCCTGCTGCCTGGCGATGATGGATGCCGGCGCGCCGTTGCGGACCAAGGTCGCCGGCGTGGCGATGGGCCTGATCAAGGAAGACGACCGCATTGCGGTGCTGACCGATATCCTGGGCGTTGAGGATCACCTCGGCGACATGGACTTCAAGGTCACCGGTACCCGCGAGGGTATCACGGCCTTCCAGCTGGACACCAAGATCGCCGGCCTCAGCCGCGAGATCATGGTCAAGGCTTTGACTGAAGCCCGTGACGCGCGCATGCACATCCTGGATGTGATGGACGAGGCCATGCCTGAGTCCCGCCCCGAGATGAGCCAGTACGCGCCGAAGATCGAGACCGTGCAGATTCCGGTGAAGAAGATCGGTGCGCTGATCGGACCAGGTGGCAAGGTCATCAAGAAGATCCAGGAAGACACCGGCGCTACGATCGAAGTTGACGATGAGGGCATGGTCTTCATCAGCAGCACCGACCAGGCCGGTGGCCAGGCCGCGATGGACTTCGTGGTTGGCCTGATGGCCGAGCCCGAGCTGGACAAGGTGTACGACGGTATCGTCAAGACCATCGTGGACTTCGGCGCCTTCGTCGAATACCTGCCTGGCAAGGACGGCCTGTTGCATATCAGCGAGCTGGAATGGCACCGCGTCGGCAACGTCGAAGACGTGCTGCAGCTCGGTGACAAAATCCAGGTCAAGCTGGTCGAGATCGACAGCCGCACCGGCAAGGTCCGCTTGAGCCGCAAGGCCTTGCTGCCGCGCCCCGAAGGTGTGGAGGACAACCCTCGTGAGGACCGTGGTCCTCGTGGTGGCGGCGGCGGTGGTGGTCGCGGTGGCGACCGTGGCCGTGGTCGTCGGTAGGGTCTGACCTGATGAACCTCGATCCTTATCGGAACGAGACAGCGCCCCGCCGGGACAATCTCCCCGGCGGGGCGGTCCTGTTGTCGACTCCCATCCGGTCGGCCCATGCGGTGACCCTGGGGGTCTGGCTGCGCACCGGCAGCCAGGATGAGCCCGGTGAGCTCGGTGGCATTTCCCATTTTCTGGAACACATGGTTTTTAAGGGCACCAAAAACCGCACGGCTTTTGACGTGGCCTACTCTTTTGATCGCATCGGTGCGGCGGTCGATGCGTTCACTACCAAGGACCTGGTGGCCTTCACGATCAAGGTCCTGCCCGAATATTTCCGCGAGGCGACCGAGCTGCTGGCCGAGATGCTTTTGCAGCCTGAATTCGACCCGCGCCTGACCGAACTGGAACAGAATGTGGTCCTGGAAGAGATCCAGGAAGCGCTCGATACGCCGGAAGATCGCCTGCACGACGCCTTCGCTGCCCGGGTCTATGGCAGCCACGCTCGCGGCCGGCCCATTTTGGGTTTGCCTTCGGTGGTGCGTTCCTTCAATTCCGATGTGCTGGCCGAGACCCATCCGATTCTGTTTGCGCCGTCGAATATGGTGATTTCCATGGCGGGCAATATCCAGGAAGGTTTTCTGGACGTGGTCAAACAGGCCTTTGACGAGCCGTCCCGTCCGGGACCGGCCGATCATTCCGAACCCACCGAAACCGGGGGCGCCGCGGCGATGATCGACATCGACCTCAACGAAGGCATCGATCCGTTCCGCCTGGACCTGAGCAGCCCGATCATCCAGTCCTATTTCGAGTTGGGCAACCTCGGACCCAGCTTCCATCACGTGGACCGCATCCCGGTCTTTGTGCTGACCAACATCCTGGGCGGAGGCATGAGCAGCCGCATCTTCCAGGCCGTGCGCGAACGCGAAGGCCTGGCTTACACGGTGTACAACTACAATGACATGGGGGGCGATACGGGCCTGGTCAGTTGTGCGGGTTCGTGCTCACCGGAAAAGCTGGAACGCCTCCAAGATGTTGTCCGCATGGAATATCAGTCGGTGATCGTCAACGGCGTCAAGCAGGACGAACTGGACAACAACAAGGCCCAGATCAAGAGCCAGTTGATCTTTTCGCTCGAAGGCTCGATCAATCAGATGTTCCGCGCCGCCCGCAACGAAATCTACTACGGCGAATTCAAGCCGGTCTCCGACCTGGTCGACCGCATCGACAAGGTGACCACCGACGATATGGTGCGCTGCGCCGCCAGCTATTACGACCCCGAGTCACTGCTGGTCGCGGTGCACGGTCCGGACCAGTAGCCGCCTGGATCAACAGCCTCCGACCGCGCCGCTCACGTCCACGAAATATCCGCACCCTTCATCAATTCCAGCACCCGATCCAGGCCGGCGTCGTCTTTCACCAGTGATGTGCGGCAATATCCGCGTCCGTAGATGCCAAAGCCGCTGCCGGGTGAAAGCAGCACACCGGTCTGCTCGAACACGTCGCTGATGAACCGGAAATCATCGTCGCCATAGCTGGCCGGAATGCGGGCCCAGATGTACATCGTGGCCGGTGGCATGGGCACATCCCAGCCCAGTTCACGGTAGCCGGCGACCAGTTTTCGCGCCCGTTTTTCGTACAGCGCCCGATTGCTGGCGCACACCGCCTGGCTACCGGTCAAAGCCTCGACCGCGGCCATCTGGATGCCCCCAAAAAGCGAGAAGTCGACGGTGCTTTTGACCCGGCCCAGGGCCGCAATGGCCTCGGCGTTGCCCACGGCAAAGCCCACCCGCCAGCCGGCCAGGTTGTGGCTCTTGCTGAGGCTTTGGAATTCCACCGCGACATCGCCCGCGCCCGGCACCTGCAGCACGCTCACCGGCGGGTTTTCCTCGTCGAAGCCCAACTCACTGTAGGCAATGTCACTGACGAGGATCACTTTGTTGTCCCGGCACCACTGCACGGCCTCTTCATAGAAGGCCAGATCGCAAACCCCACCGGTCGGATTATTGGGGTAATTCAACAGCAGCATGCGCGATTTGGCCGCCACATCGGCCGGGATGTCGGCAAAAATCGGCCGGAAGCCATTCTCTGCCAACAGTGGGATCTCGGCGATCTCCGCTTCGCACAACCGAGCCGCCCCGAAGTAGGCCGGGTAGCACGGCGTGGGGATGAGGATCGTATCGCCGGCGTTGAGGTAGG
>CAZLUL010000340.1:0-3264 GCA_964562635.1 uncultured Fibrobacteraceae bacterium
CCGTCAGTCGTGCCGTGCCGTGCGGAAATTTGAAGGCCCTGAATAACAAATGTTAGATTGTTAGAACTGACCTTAATAACTTCCTACGAATATATTTCATATGACAAAACAAACCACAGCCCGAAGTTATCCCCTGCACCTGACAATCAGCGCGTTGTTTATCGCGCTGGTAGTGGCTCTCGGTTCAGTACTGAGCTGGCAAAATTACAGCAAGACCTCGGATATTATCCTGTCTTCCGCGGACAATATGTATGACCAGGTGACCCAGGAACTGTTGCTGGATTTCAAGGCAACATACCGGCCGGTAGGCAATACGCTGGGCTTGCTGGGGTTAACTCCGCTGGTGCAGGCGGTATCGTTGGCAGAACGTCTGGCGTCCGTGCCGTTGCTCAGCGAGGCGTTACGCAGTGAGCAAGCCGTGACCGGCATTCAGGCGGGTTATCCCAACGGTGACTTTTTTATTGTCAGGCCGCTGGCGGACGCTGCGCTACGCACACGCTTTTATGCGCCTGATAACGCATTGTTTATGGCCGATCATGTCGATACCGGGCGCGGCGGTGAGCGCCAGTTAACCCGCATATTTTTTGACGGCGAGCTGCAGGAAATCGCCAGGAACCCGGTTGAAAAGACTGATTATGATCCACGGCTGCGTGGCTGGTATACGCAGGCACTCGATAAAACAGGCCTGTTTCTGACAGAACCCTACCTGTTTTATTTTATAAAGATGGCCGGTCTGACGCTCGCCAGAGAGGTCGGTGATAGCGGTGTGGTGGTAGCCTCAGATGTCACACTTGTCCGTCTCTCGGAGACTATTAGCCGCTACCAGGTAACACCCGGCACAGAAATTGTATTGTTTGGCAAAGACGGCCATGCGCTGGCGTACCCGGATACCGGTAAGCTGCTGCAGACATCGAACGGTGACAGCCTGAGTATGACGCGTTTGTCTGAACTTGGCAGTCCCGTGCTGACGTTTCTCAGCACTGATCTAAAGCCGGTACCACAATCGCTGGACTTTGAGTTTGGCAATAGCCAGTGGAAAGGCGCAGTGCGCAAGGTGAGCCGCGATGGCATTCCGGATATTTATGTACTGATGGTCTCGCCACTGGAAGAATTACTTGCCGATGCGATTGCGATTCGCAAACACTCCTTAATCATTATGGTCCTTATTATCCTGGGGGCCATTCCCGTTGTCTGGTTCACGGCACAAAGGATTGCCGGACCGATCCGCAAGCTGGCTTTGGTGGCCGCTCAGATCAGTAAATTTGATTTCAACGGTGCGGCAGAGCCGCGTTCGTTCGTCAAGGAGGTCGATGATCTCTCGCAGGTGATGGAGATGATGAAAGCGACCATCAGCCGCTTTCTGACGTTGATCAATTCACTCGCCAGTGAACAGAACTTCGATGCGCTGCTGGAACGCATTAGCCAGGAGACCATGGAAATCAGTCAGGCAGATGGTGCACTGGTATACCTGGTTGACGAGGATGAGAGTTTTCTGCAGCCAGGCACCCTGTATGACCGTAACCGCGGAAAGCAGTCAGTGGAGTCGCTTCCCTGTTTTCCCATGGATACCGCGCAGGGACTTGTTGCAACGCTCGACAAGAAAGACAGTAGCGTCATTCGCTTGTCTGCTGGGCAGGCAGGTGAGCTTGATACTCTGCCGGAATTATTTGGGGAAAGGGCGCTTACCCTGATTGCATTGCCGCTGCGTAATCGTCAGGAGGAGGTGATTGGTGTGCTGAGCCTGCTCTATCGGGTTACAGAAGCTGACGTTGATGCGGGACAGCAGCGTGATCATATTAACTTTGTACAGGCCTTGTCCGGCTTCGCAGCGGTCTCGCTCGAGAGTCGGCAATTGCTGATGATGCAGCAAGCCTTGCTGGATGCCTTTATCAAGCTGATCGCCGGGGCTATTGACTCCAAGTCGCCCTATACCGGTGGGCACTGCCAGCGCGTGCCTGAGTTGACGAAGATGCTGGCACAGGCGGCCTGCAACAGCAGCGAGCCACCGTTCATCGAGTTTGATCTGGATGAAAAACAGTGGGAGGCCGTGGACATCGCCAGTTGGCTGCACGACTGCGGCAAGGTCACCACGCCGGAATACGTGGTGGACAAGGCCACCAAGCTGGAAACCATCTACGACCGAATTCATGAAGTACGCACCCGCTTTGAAGTGCTGAAGCGGGATGCGCTGATTCGTTACCACGAACAGCTCGCTGCTGGCTGTGACCAGCAGGACTTAAAAACGGAACTTGATCAGACGTTACAGCAGCTGGACGATGATTTCGCCTTTGTGGCCGAATGCAACCAGGGCGGTGAATTTATGGCCGCGGAAAAGATCGAACGCCTGCGACAAATTGCAGCGACCCGCTGGAAGCGCACACTGGATGACCGCCTCGGCGTGTCGTGGGAAGAGTTGCAGCGCAAGCAACGCACAACGGCCAGTCCACTGCCGGTGCAGGAGCCGTTACTGGATAACAGGGAGGAACACCTGATCGAGAGGACGCAGGGTGATTCTATGCCGGCAGACAATCCCTGGGGCTTCAAGATGGATGTGCCTGAATACAAGTACAATCGTGGCGAACTCTACAACCTGGAAGTCGGCCGGGGCACGCTGACCAGTGAAGAACGATACAAGATTAACGATCACATTATGCAGACCATCATGATGCTCGAGAAGCTGCCGTACCCCAGGCATTTGCGCGCTGTTCCCATGATCGCCGGTTGTCATCATGAAACCATGGATGGTGTCGGTTATCCAAAACGCCTGAAGCGAGACGAGATGCCGCTCACTGCCCGTATGATGGCGATTGCCGATATTTTTGAAGCACTGACGGCTTCCGATCGACCCTACAAGAAAGCCAAGACGCTCAGCGAGGCGGTGCGCATCATGGGCTTTATGAAAAAGGACCGGCATATCGATCCGGAGCTGTTCGAACTGTTCCTGACCAGCGGGGTCTATCTAGACTATGGCCGTAAATTCCTGGAACCGGAGCAGCTGGATGAGGTGGACATTGCCGAGTACCTGGATTAGCCACCGCAGCCTCGCACTAGTGTATTTTTGTCTGTTAACGACTTCTGGCCTGTCACAGGCAGCGCCTGCCGGGCAGATTGAGGCGGGCCTGTTTTCATCTGCCAGCCTCGACCAAACCTCTCCGCATGACTGGCAGCCGCTGACCTTCAGCCGGATCGAGCGGCATACCGAATACTCACTGGTGGAAGAGGAGGGTACGGTCGTGGTCAAGGCCGTCAGTGAGCAATCAGCAT
>CAZLUL010000341.1:0-3259 GCA_964562635.1 uncultured Fibrobacteraceae bacterium
TACGAGATCCCGGGCGTCGCCAGGTTCCGCGCGAATTTCTTCGTGCAGCACCGCGGCGCCGGCGCCGTCTTTCGCGTAATCCCGGAGGAGATCGTCGCGCTCGAGGCGCTCAGCCTGCCCGACGCTGTCGGCTCCCTCGCGGATCTCGACGAGGGGCTGGTCCTGGTCACCGGCCCGACCGGCTCCGGCAAGTCGACGACGCTCGCCGCGATGATCGACTTCATCAACGAACATCGCGCGGACCGGATCATCACGATCGAGGATCCGATCGAGTTCGTGCACCAGAACCGAAAATGCCTGGTCAATCAGCGCGAAGTGAAGGTGCACACCAAGGGCTTCAAGCAGGCTCTGCGGGCGGCTCTGCGCGAGGATCCAGACATCGTTCTGGTGGGCGAGTTGCGGGACCTCGAAACGATCAGCATCGCGGTCGAAACGGCGGAGACCGGACACTTGGTGTTCGGCACGCTGCACACGACGACCGCTGTTTCGACGATTGACCGCATCATTGACCAGTACCCGGCGGACCAGCAGGGCCAGATTCGGGTGATGCTCTCCGAGTCGGTGCGTGGCGTCATCTCGCAAACCCTCTGCAAAAAGAAGGGCGGCGGACGTGTGGCCGCGCTCGAGGTGCTGCTGTACACGCGCGCCATCGGCAACCTGATTCGGGAGGGCAAGACCTTCCAGATTCCGTCGGCGATGCAGACGGGCAAGAAAGAGGGCATGATGCTGCTGAACGACGCCCTGGCGAATCTGGTCAACCAGAACCTCATCACGGCCGACGAGGCCTTTGTGCGATCAGTGGACAAGGACGGAATTCAGCCCTTGCTCGCCGACAAGGGACTCACGATTGGCGTGTGACCAGCATCGGCTGAGGCACCTTTTGGTGCGGAAAACACCCTGGCTTTGGCTTCGGCCTGATTCACGGCTTCGGCCTGTGGAGCCGGCTGATACTGGCAAAACGATGGAGTCGATCCGGTCGTGATCCCATTGCACACCCGGGGCCAGTACGAGATCATCGAACAGCACTGAGAGAGGGAAATTGCTGGCGTGCAGGCCGTTTACCCGGTTTGAGATCATGCGGCACGGTTTGTATTATCGGATTCTTAACCAGGGCAATACCTCAATAAATGCCGGATTTCTTTAGTCTGTTTCTTGTATTGATGACTTTTGTTGATTTAATATCGAAAAAGTTGTATAGTGTTCGTTCTCGTGTCAATCCGTCGACCACTTCTCGTCTGGTGAGTCGGTGGGCGCTGACGGTGTAAGGATGTACCACTATTCGAGGACCACAGATATGAAAAAGCCCATCGAGTTTCTATTGTCCGTCTTGCTGTTCTCGTTTATCTGGACCACCGGCAACGCTGGTCTGGACCCTCAAGAATCCGGATTGCCGAATGACTCCATACAGCCTGCGGCCACCACCTGGGTTGATATCGCCACCGGCCCCGTCGCCGACCCGGGTAACAACACCGGCCTGGCCTGGGGCGATTTTGACGGTGACGGCGACGACGACCTGTATTTGGCCAAGGACGATTCCGGTCAAGCGAACGTCCTGCTGGTGAGCAACGGTGACGGCAGTTTCGAAGTCTGTGACGTTCTGGTTTTGGGGGACACGGGTGTGAGCCTGGGGGCGTCCTGGGGTGACTACAACAACGACGGCTACGCGGACCTGTTCCTGGCCAACCTGGACGGAGGCAATCGCGTCTTCCGCAACGAAGGACCGGGCGGCAACTGCGCGGTGTTCACTGAAGTCTTCGCGGCGGACCTCAATCTCACCGGGGAGTCGGTCGGGTTCGAGTGGGTGGACTACGACCACGACGGAAAACTCGAGGTCTACGTCTCGAACCGGGATGGCGCCAATCAGCTGCTTTCCAGCGCCAACGGATTCATGGATCTGGCGCCGGTCGATCTTCAATATCCGAATGCTTCCCAGGGTGCGGCCTGGTGCGACTACAACCAGGATTTGAAGCCCGATCTCTACCTGGTCGCCGAAGGCGTCGAGCATCATCTGTATGCGCAGCAATCGCCAGCCGCATTTGCTGATCAAGTGCTCACCACAAAGATCAGTGGCCAGGGGTGTTCCTGGGGCGACTACGACAACGATGGCGATTTCGATGTCTTTGTCACCTACTGGGGCCAGAACGATGTGCTGTGGGACAACCTGGGGAACGGACAGTTTGCGCCCGTGACCGCACCCTGGCTGGGCACCCACGACAAAGGACAGTCTGCGGCCTGGGGCGACTATGACAACGACGGTTTTGTGGACCTGTTCGTCGCCAATTCATTTGAACCCAATGTGCTTTACCACAACGAAGGCGGCACGGGAGAGTTCAGCGTCGTGACGGACCTCGAGGGGCCGGCGACGGACCGCAGCATTGGTGCGGCCTGGTCGGATGTGGACCTGGACGGCGACCTCGATCTCTATATCTGCAACCACAACGCAGCCAACCAATTGCTGCGTAACGACCAAAGCAGCCAGGGCAACTGGTTGCAGGTCCAAGTGCGTGGCCTGGCCGATGGCACCCAATCCAACGGGATGGCGCTCGGTGCGGTCATCAAGGTCGAGGCCGGCGGTCTGACCCTGTGGCGGCAGGTGTCCGGCAGCAGCGGTTACGCTAGCCAGAGCTCGCTGGTGCAGCACTTCGGATTGGGATCCGAGACGGCAGTGGACCAGGTGACGGTGACCTGGCCGTATGTCAATCCGGATGGGTCCCACCATGAGACCGTGATTCTGGATCCGGCAACGAACGGGCGTTTGCTGGTGGTCGAACCGCCGTACTCGGTCTCGAGCGTACCCGATGGCCAGGTGCCGCGGACCTATGCCCTGGGGCAGTGCCACCCCAACCCGTTCAATCCTCAGACGTCCCTGCCGTTCACCCTGACGGAGGCCGGCCGGGTGGATCTGCGGGTGTATGATGTGTCCGGTAATCTCGTGAAAATCCTGGTTGCCGGTGAAACGCGCGCTGCCGGTGAGTATACGGTGGTCTGGCACGGACGCGACCAGGCGGGTAACAAGGCCTCGGCGGGTGTGTATTTCTATCAGTTCCTGGTCGATGGCCGCGGCGAAACACGAAGCGCGGTGATGGTTAAATAATAGGTTGTGCCTCCGAGATTGTGTTTTTCTTCTCCCCTTGCTGATTCTGCCAGCAAGGGGAGATTTTTTAATACCCGTACACCAGCTCGTGCTTTGAATTCCTCTCCAACGCCCTCGTTTCAACAGCCCGGTCATAGTACTGAGCCCACCGCGGCGGCAATTCAG
>CAZLUL010000342.1:0-3247 GCA_964562635.1 uncultured Fibrobacteraceae bacterium
GTGCAACCGATGCACTCGAGCTGCAGGCCGTTGCGGATGTCGATGCCGGTGGGGCAGACGTCCACGCAGCGGTGGCAGTCGATGCAGTCGCCGCCCGCCTCGATGCCCTTGTGGCGCGGCTCGCCGCGGTTCTTGTCGTAGCCAATGATCAACGTATCGTAGTCCACCAGGGTCGACTGCAGGCGGCCGTAGGGGCAGATGATCAGGCAGGTCTGCTCGCGGAACCAGCTGTAGTCGAAGTACAGCAGACCGGTCCAGAACAGGCTCCAGAGCAGGGCCGTGGGGTCGCCGTCGAAGAACGGGATCAGGTGCAGCATTTCCCGGGTGGGAATGAAGTAGCACATGAAGGCGATGGCGAAATTCCAGCACAGGAAAATGAAAATGCCGTGCTTGAGCAGCTTGCGCCAGGTCTTGTCGAAACCGCCGCCCTTGTTGCGCTTGATGCGGGCCAGGCGACGGCCCTCGATGATCCGTTCGATGGGCCGGAAGACCCCTTCCATGAACACTGTCTGGGGACAGGCAAAGCCGCACCATACGCGTCCGAAGAGCGAGGTGACGATGAACAGCAATACACCCATGCCGATCAGCACGAAGAAGAAGAGGTGGAAGTCCTGGTTGGTGAACGTGGCGCCCATCAGGTAGGCCGCCCGCTCGGGAATGTCGATCAGGATCATCGGATGGCCACCGATTTTGATCCATGGCGCCAGCACGTAGACCAGAATCAAAAGGCCGTACATGAAATATTTGCGGGTCGTCCAGCGGCCCTTCACGTCGGCGACCTGCAGCATATTGCGCGAGCCGTCGGCGTTGATGGTGTAGACGGTGTTCAGGTCCGGTGTGCGCTTGTCGGCGGCCATTATTGTCTTCTTCCTGGTGCCTGGATTCCAAAATCCGAGCGTTGAACTATCTGTTTCCCGAAAAGAAAAGGGCGGGTGCAATGTTGCGCCCGCCCCCCTTGATCACTATCGGTTGCCTAAAGATCGGTTACCCAGAGATCGATTGCCTAGAACTGGCACGGTTCACCCTCGGGAGCTTTGCCCTCAACATTGGTATTCTGGATGGTCATGATGTACGCCACGGCAGCCATGACCCGGTTGGGTCCCAGCTGGTTCTGCCAGGCGGGCATGCCCTTGGCCGCCACACCGTCGGTGACGACCTTCCACATCGCCATGGGCTCGCAACCATGGACCCAATTGGCATCGGTCAGGTTCGGACCCACCGAACCCTGTCCCTGGTCCAGATGGCAGGCCACACAGTGCTTCACGAAGATCTCGCGACCTTCGGCCACCTTGGTTTCGTTGGTGGCCATGGCGACAAAGAATTCGTTGTCGATGCCGGCTTCGAGCATCTTCGCCAACTGCACGGCTTCGGCTTCGGCCATGACGCCTTCGAACTGCTCGCGGGGCAGGACCCGCAGTTCGAGGGTGTGGAAAACAATCCAGTAGAACAGGGCAAAAACCATGGAGCCCCACATCAACCACAGCCACCAGTTGGGCAGGCGGTTGTCGAACTCCTGGATGCCGTCATAGGTGTGCTCCATGACGGTGTCTTGTTGGTACTCGGCCCGGTTGTCCGTTTTTTTGTCCAGATTCTCGCTCATTTAACTGGCCCTCCCAGTGGCGTGATCCGGGCCTGAGGCAAGGCCTGGACCAGCGGTGTCGGTCCCGCTGTCGAGTTCAAGCGGCAAGGCCGCGATGGCATCGATTTTATCCCGGTCGCGCAGGCCAAAAAACACATAGGCCAGCACGCCGATGAAGATCGAGACGAAGATGATCAGCCCGACCAAGGGCCAGATCAGATGACTGCTGTTGGCGTAGAACTCCTGATACATGGCGTTCTCCTATTTCCCAACCGTGATCGGTTCAGCCACAACGGGTTGCGGGCCGCGGCCCAAACGTTGCAGGTAGGCGAGCATGGCAGCCATCTCGCTGTCCGGCGCAATCTCCACGTCCTTGCCGGCCAAATCGGCCGCAATCAGCTCGCCTTGACTGGCAAACACCGCAATGGCGTTGGCAATATCCTCGTCGGTGTAGGGCGTGTTCAGCATCCGCAATACTTCCATTCGGTGCTGGATGACCGCGGGGTCCACAGTCTTGGTCTTGAAGTGCGTGTACGTCGGCATATTTGAGGCAGGCGACGTCGAGCGCGGATCCATCAGGTGCAGGTAGTGCCACAAGTTGTCGTACTTGCCGCCTACCCGGGCCAGATCCAGACCCGTGCGCTTGCTGCCCCACTGGAAGGGGTGGTCGAGCAAGGACTCTTCCAGGCGCGAGTAGTCGCCGTAACGCAACACCTCGTGGCGGAAGGGCCGGATCATCTGGCTGTGACAGTTGTAGCAACCCTCGGTGATGTAGATGTCGCGACCCGCCAGCTCCAGGGGGCTGTAGGGCTGCTGCATCCACTTGGCCGTCTCGGCCAGTTCGGGGTTCTCGGCGATCATCTCTGCGGTGATCACGCGCGGTATGTGATTGCTCTGGATCACCGTGGGAATGATTTCCACGGCGCCACCGATCAGGATGGCGACCAGGGCCAGGACCGTAAATACCAGCGCGTGGCGTTCGAGCAGACCGTACCAGTGTCCCCAGCGTTTCTGGTAGAGGCCGTACGAGATGATGGCCGCCACGCAGATCACGATCAGCAGCGCCAGCAGGACCGGGCTGAGCATGGAGCCTGAGGCGCCAAACCAGATCGAGACAATCAGGATCCCGGCGATGAAGAGCATCGGGGCGCTGGTCAGCAGAGCCCAGGCGCTTTCCTTGTCGCCTTCGGGACGTTTGACCGGCACTTCGACACTGACGGTGGCCGGGGCGCCCTGGCGGGCGGTCATGATCATGTTGTAGACCAGCAGGAACGCGCTCAGCAGGAAGATGGTGCCCCCGAACAGACGCGTGTGGTACATGGCCACACTGTTGGTCAAACCTTCAATAAAGTCGGGGTACTTCAGGAAGCCTTCGGCGTCCAGGGCGCGCCAGAACAGGCCCTGGCTCACGCCGCTGACCCACATGGAAACCACGTAGAGCAGGATGCCGATAGTGGCCAGCCAGAAGTGCAATTCGGCCAGTTTGGTGCTGTAGAGCTTGGTGCCGTACAACCGCGGCCACATCCAGTACAGGATACCGAAGGTCATGAAGCCGTTCCAGCCCAGGGCGCCGCCATGAACGTGGCCAATGATCCAGTCGGTGTAGTGACCCAGGGCGCTGACGCTCTTGATCGACAGCAGCGGGCCCTCGAAGGTGGACATGCCGTA